>JANOZJ010000118.1:0-13985 GCA_031429315.1 Akkermansiaceae bacterium | reverse complement strand
AGTGATCTACACCTTCGACGGCACTCCGATGACCGAGGGCAAGACCCTGCAAGTCACTTGGTATGACGGTGCCGCCAGACCCGCCGCGGAAATCATCGCCTTGCTCGAGGGCAAGGAGTTTCCCGACCAAGGCTCCATTTTCATCGGCACCGAGGGAGTGATCCTGCTGCCGCACATCGGCCTGCCGGAACTGCTCCCCAAGGAGAAGTTCAAGGACTATCAGCTCCCGAGGATCAAGGGACTCAATCACTGGGAGCAGTTCATCGAAGCCTGCCGGGGCAACGGCGAGACCTCGGCGAACTTCGCATACGCCGGCCCGCTAACCGAGGCGATCCTGCTCGGTGGCATCGCCTCGCGTTTCCCTAACACCACGCTGGCGTGGAACAGCCGGGAATTGAAGTTCGATCTGGCGGATGCAAACCGGTTTGTCCGCGAGGAATATCGCAAAGGGTGGTAGAGGCTGAAATTCATCCGGGATGTCCGGTGAAACCAATTGGCTCCGGGCAGAATGTCCGGGCCACGGTGGCTCGGGCATTCTGCCCGCCGCCTCTCATTCAAAAGGTCTGAGGCTCACTCCAACGATATCGTGAGGCTGTCCTTTGTGCCTGTTAGGAGGTGGGTCAACGATGCCATTGGCAGTCGCACCCCTGCGAGGCGGTAGGGGTTGTTTTCGCGGACAAATTCCACCGGCGCCGACGCGTTTTCGGTCCCGCTCGGTTAACCGGACAACGATCAACATCCAAAAATAAAGCTTGGACGTCCGGCCCCGCCCGGCAGAAACGAACTTTAGACCAATCCTTGCTGGCTTTGGAGCTAATCGCCTTGACTAAGGATTTCATAAGATTCCTATTTGGCCGTGCTCTCGATATCCCCAACCGACATTGAAGCCCGCCTGCTCTTCGACAATCCATGGTGGGGTCCGGACGCGGCGGCGGTGCCGTTCCGGGATTTACCCAGGCGTGAATACCTCGTCCCGTTCTACGAATTGGCGACGGACCGGAGCGTCCGCAGGGCGGTAGTGCTTCTGGGGCCGCGGCGGGTCGGAAAAACCGTCATCCTGCACCAAACGATCCACGGCTTGCTGGAAAGCGGCGTTCCCGGCAATCAGATCCTTTTCGTGTCGCTGGAAACTCCGGTTTACACGGACATCCCGCTCGCCCGCTTCGTGGAAATGTTCCGCCAGCGCTTCAACCACGACCCAAACGCCCCACTCTACCTGATCTTCGACGAGGTCCAGTATCTCAAACAATGGGAGGTGCATCTCAAGTCATTGGTCGATAGCTGGCCGGAGTTCCGCTTCATCGTCTCCGGTTCCGCCGCCGCGGCCCTGAAGTTGAAAAGCAACGAATCCGGTGCTGGCCGTTTCACTGATTTCCTCCTGCCGCCGCTCACGTTCCATGAATTCCTCCAGTTCACGGAAAAATCCCCGATGATCGAAGCGGCGGACGATTTGCCACTCGGCTGCCGCGCCATCGACATCGAGGCACTCAATGAATCATTCCTCCAATACCTCAACATCGGCGGCTATCCGGAAGCTGTCTTCAATCCCACCATCCGCTCCGCTCCCGAGCGCTTTATCAAGAGTGACATCATCGACAAGGTGCTGCTGCGCGATTTGCCCCAGCTTTACGGCATCCGGGACATCCAGGAGTTGAACCGCCTGTTCACCACACTCGCCTACAACACCGGCAACGAAATCACCCTGGAGGAGCTTTCCCAATCCTCCGGCGTGGCGAAGACCACCCTGCGCCGCTACATCGAGTATCTCGAAGCCGCGTTCCTGATCCGCCGCATTGAGCGCATCGACCGCAGCGCCCGCCGCTTCGAGCGGGCCACCTCGTTCAAGGTCTATCTCACCAACCCCACCATGCGCGCCGCCCTCTTCGGCCGCCTCGCCGATGACGATCAGGCGATGGGTGCCCTCGCGGAAACCGCCATTTACTGCCAGTGGTTCCACGATTCGGAATTCCTCTCCCACCTCCACTACGCCCGCTGGGCGACCGGGGAAATCGACATCGTCAGTCTGCATCCCGCCACCCAGAAACCGAGTTGGTGCGTCGAGGTCAAGTGGTCCGACCGTCCGGCCAACGATTCCAAGCAGCTCCGGCACGTGGTCGCCTTCGCCAAGGAACATCAGCTCCCGGGAAATCCGCTGGATGATTCCGCAGGCATGGTCACCACCAAAACCATCCACGCCTGGAAAACCGTGGATGGAATCCGGATCGAATTTGTTCCCACGAGCCTTTACGCCTACGTGCTCGGCAGGAATCTTCTGCAAAAGCTCGCAGGAACGTGAAGCGTCCTGTAACTCGGGCCTAGCGCATCCGAGAACTCTTGATTCCATGGATCGGCAAGCAGCGAAGAGGATTCATTTCTAACACTGGAACGATGCGCAAAGTAAGGATGAAAAGGATGTCAATTCGCCCGGCTTCCAAATTACCCGACCCAAACCGTCAGAAGGTCACCATTGTCTGTTAGCCCGCGTGTGAACGAGTCCATGGAAACGCGGACGGCACCGGTCCTGTATGGATTGGCTTCGCGGGTGAAATCGAGTTTCACGCCGTTGAGATCGATGGAAAGCGGGCCGCAACCGGTCGATTTGATCCGATAGACGACGGTGACCGGGTGGCCTGCTAGAATCAGGCTTGTTTTGAGCCCGTCCAGTCCGACAGGAATGACCGGATCGACGACGAGCGAGGCGGTTTCCACCCGCAGGCCGAGGAAGCACTGCATGATCAGGCGCACGCCGATGCCCGCGCCGCTCGAATAGACGCGCCAGCCACCTTCCAGCGCGACCCCGCCGTTTTTCACCCGGTCGTATTCGTCGAAGGCTTGGTAGCGGTCGTTGAAGGCGGCGTCGGAACTCGAGTAATAACAGTTCGCCTGTCTCCGCGTGGCGGTGGGGACGAGCTCGCGGATGGCGATCGGGTTGATCTTGCTGAGGGCGCGGAAGAAGCCGTCCGCATTGCCGAAGCGGGCCAGCGCCTCACAGTAACGGAGGTGGGCGTGCATGTACATGATGCCGATTTCTCGCCCGAAGTAGCTGGCGCTTTCGGCGCGTTGGAAATTGGTCTGCAAGCCGCCCTGATAGACCATCGGATGGTCGAACAGGCGCGCGCCGTCAGGGCCTAGCAGATGTTTCCGGATGAGTGCGAGGTGGGCTTCCGCTTGCCGGGGAGTGAACATGTCGTTGATGATGGCATGGATCATCGGCAGCAGGCTGTAGGACAAGCCGGTGGTGGCATCGCGGGGATGCAGCAGGTAATCGGTATTTCCACCCTCGTGGAAATACGCGAGACCTGCTAGAACGTCGTCCACGATGAGTACGCGCTGGAACTCCGCGAGGATGGTGGCGGCCAAAGTTTCAAACCCGGTGGCGCGATCCGGGTTTCCAAGATGCCTGAAGGCGGCGGCCAGCGCGACGTGGGTCTGATAGTTGAGAGTCACCGTCCACGAGCTGCAGAGTCGTTCGCGCATGTCGGGCTTCGCGGGTTGGAGCGAGTCGTTCCAGTCGCCGTGGCCGTAGGCGGCGAGGGTGGTGCCTTCGATGACGCGGTGATGAATCAAATCAAGGGCGCGGTTGACATGATCCCGGATGCTGGCGACTTCGGCGGCATTCGCATCCGCATGGAAATACGGCAGGGACTCGTCCAGCAGTGTCGCGTCGCCGGTGGCGGATAGATATTGGGCGAGCGCTAGCAGCGGCCAATAGACAATGTCGCCATGCGAATCGCCGGGCCGGATGTTGCGCTCCCGCTCGAAGAACATGAACCACTGCGGCCAGTCGCCGTCGGCGTTCTGCTGGCGGAAAACCCGGCATAACAGATCGCGCGCCGGCTCGAAGCGGCCGAGTGCTAACAACAATTCCAGCGGACCCTGGCAGACGTCGCGGGTGCCCCAGCCGCCGCCGGAGTATTGTTCGAGGCCGCGCGGCGACAGGTAGTGGACGAGCGCGTTGTGGATGAACCACGGGAAAATCTCGCCCGCGCGCTCGGCTGCTAGAGCCAGCGGGCTTGCCGCAGGCGCGTGGATTCGCAAGCCGGAGGCGATGGTCTCCCAGAAATCTCCGACTTGCGCGACGACGGATTCCACCAGTTGCCCGCGGATGATGATGCCTGCCGCCGCGGTGGCCGCGGTGACGAAGCAGATGAACGGCTGCTTGTGGGAAACCCCGTCTGCGAAGAGCAATTCGTCGCCGCCGATCCTTTCTATCAGCGTGCCGGCGGCCGGTGCGATCAGGAAGCAGCCGTCCGGGAAACGGCGGCCCACGTCACTATCAGGAATGGCCCGCACGACGGCGGAGCTGCCATCGGTTTCAAAACTGGCAGGCAGGGAGGCGCTGCCGTCATCGCCATTAAGCGCGACATGGTGGGAGATGAGGAATCTAACCGAATCGCCTGCCGGCACCGACAAGGACAAGCGCAGTTCATGACAACCATCCGGCGCGGAGGAAACCACCTCGATCACGCCTCCGCCGTGTTTGTAGATCCAGCGGCACGAGTCCTGGCGCATTTCAAACGCCGATGGCACGGCTAACAACTTCCAGCCGCCATCGGTTTCGACAAACACCCGCTGGCCGTGGCTGCGGAACAGCCCGAGGTAGCTGTGGCAGGTGGAGAGGAAGCGGTTGATGCTCACGTGGCCCTGCGTGACCATCGAGTGGAAGACTCCGTTCATCCACGCGGTGGAGGTGAGGGCGGCTTCATCGGGTGTTAGGGAGCCGCCGGAACGCAGCAGGTGGCCGTGCGGGCGCAGAACCTTGAGTTCCTTTTCCCGGAGCACGACATGGTTTCGCGGCCCGCTGAAAAATGATAGCAGCCGGCGGCCCTCATACTCCGGGTGGCGTTGATCCGCTCCGAAGAGCGCGCGGATTTCCGCTTCATCGAGGTCCATCGTTTCCAGCAACGGAGCGGCCGTGAAAAGACCGGGCGCGGGCCGGCTTCCCGTGACTTCCTCCGGCCTGGGCGGGCAGGTCGCTTCCGGCAGGGCGAGCGCGGCATCGATCCAACAGGTGTCGTCCGCGGAGGTGGCGGTCGGTTTGTCCGCTTCGAACCAACCGAAGAAACCGCGCTGCGATTTCGCCCCGGACTCCAGCACGAGGGGTTCCTCCTGGATGGCCACCAGCGAGTGCTCGTGTTGCAGGCGCTCACCCGGCAGACCGGATGTTAGGGCGGCGGGCTTTCCTCCCGCGCGGGTGGCGAGACCGTGGAACTGCAGCGCGTCGGTGGACCAGGACACCGCTTTTCCGAGCGAGCCGATGACGGTCCACGGGCAGCGCCCGCCCATCGACTGGTTCTGCCGCGAGGCGACCGCCACGCCTGCTAGCGGGTGTGCGAGCGGGGCATGGTCCACGTATTGGCTGATGTAGAATTCATTGAGCCGCACCGCCCCGTAGTGGGCGATGGCGATGTCCTGGGTGTGGATGAGATCGCAGGTGACGGCACTCGCCCCGGTGTTTTCCAACTCGACATGCCAGAACCACGCCTTGGCGGACTCCGCCAGCACCAGCCGCACATGGAAGGCGAGAGCCCCCCAGGTGCCGCTGGCAAACAGGCCGTGTCCGTCTGCCTGATAGGAAGCCGGACTGCCGGGGCCTAGCAGGGGAATCGTCTCCACGGTTTCTCCAAGACGCCGCAGATAGATGTTGGCAGGTCCGCCCTCGGCTTCGTTTCCGAGAAACACGTTGAGCATGATGTCGCCGCAGTCCATCCGCCGGACCGAGCCGTTGGCATTCAGCTCGGCGCTCATGCCGGACGGGCTGGCGGCGCGGAAGGGGAGAACGGCGGGAGTCGTGTCGGATGTTTTCATTTGGAGATGGTTAGGCTGATGCTGACGGGTGGCCTCCATCCATCAAGGGGATTCTGCCCGCCGGGTCCGGTGAGTTCGCGCCGCGCCAGAATGTAGCGGCGCGTCTATGACCGTCGCTAACTGGCGCCGAGGATCATGGGTAAATCTCCACATCCCAAGGATTTCAACAAGCTGACTTTTACAGGATAACACGCTGAATTGCGCACAAACAACCCCTCAAAAGCTCCTCAATCTCATTTCAAAGGCATCTCCTTAGCGGGGTTGTCATCACTTGAGACGTTTTGCTCAGTTTAATTCTGTCCACTTTTGCTCAGCTCGCTACAGAATTGATTTTCCGGCGAATTTTGCCCCTTCGACTGCTGCGACCCACTGGAAACGCTGATGCCCGAAGTGGCCGGGGGGGACGGCTTGGCAGGTAAAAAAGAACCATCCGCCTCACCCCGTTAGGCTGGCTTGCCGTTGTCGGCGTGAATCGTGTTGATCACTGGCAAGCGGCTGGAGCTGCGGTTCTCCGTGGTTAGAAAGGCGGCTTTTGGGCTGATTCCGATGAGGACAGTGAGCGATGTTAGGGCGCGGATCACGGGCCGGAGGGGGGAGGCAGGCTCCACCCTGCGAATACAAGGAGGAGCTGGGATGGGAAACGATCAGGCGAGGGCTTCCTTGTGGAAGGTACTCCAGTCGTCGAGGTTGTTGAGGCTGACGGCGTCGAGGATATTTCCGTCGTCAGGGATGCCGCAGGTGCTGAGGATGCTGGTGCGGACGTCGTCCGTGTGATTGTAGCCGATGATGGCGGCGTTCAATTTTGCGACGGCGCCGGCATCGAGGGAGCCGCCGGACTGAGCGAGAACCCAAGCTTCAAACTGGGGATAGGTCGGCCTAGTGGCGATGAAGCTTTCAAAAGCGGCCTTGTCGAGACCGAGGCCGCTGAGAACCATTTGATCGTAGCCTTGGCCGCACGATGGATAGTCGGCGTGAAGTTTCCCGGCTGCGCCGAGAGAGGCTTTCTGCCAAAGGCGTGGCAGGTGGAGGACGCCGAGGGGGCCGGCGGTGCCGGAGCTGATGAGTGGGATGATGTTGGTCACGGTATTGGTTGTTTTGAGGTTTGTAGCGGGGAGGATTCATTGGCCGCAGCGAGTAGATTGCAATCACTTGTTTGCCGAGGAACTGAAAATCGGGAAATTTTTCTCGTTTCATCCGCGCCCGTTCCGTTTCAACTCAACCGCGCCGCAGCCCTTTGCGGAAATTTCATCCCATCATCCAACCGCCATGTGGAAAGGCCGCTTCTCCCAAGATACTTCGTCACTCGTCCAACAGTTCGGCGAGTCCATTTCGTATGACTGGCGCTTGTTCCCGCACGACATCGCCGGCTCCATCGCCCATGCGCGGGCGCAGATGGCCGCCGGCTTGCTAACGGAAACAGAATTTTCCCAGATCCAAAACGGCCTGCAGGAAATCCTCGCCGACATCGAGGCCGGGAAATTCGAGTTCAAGACCTCGCTCGAGGACATTCACATGAACATCGAGGCCGAGCTCACCCGCCGCGTCGGCGCGGCGGGCGCGAAACTCCACACCACCCGCTCCCGCAACGACCAGGTCGCCACCGACACCCGTCTCTACGCCCGCACCGAGATCGACGGCCTGCTTGCCGCCATCACCGGCCTGCAAAAAGCCCTGCTCGATCGCGCGGAGAAATACGCCGCCACCGTCATTCCCGGATACACCCACCTTCAGCGCGGCCAACCGGTCACCGCCGGCCACCATTTCCTCGCCTACGTCGAGATGCTCGAGCGCGACAAATCCCGCCTAACGGATTGCCGCAAGCGCCTCAACATCTCCCCCCTCGGCTCCGGCGCGCTCGCTGGCTCCACCATCAACCTCGACCGCCGCGCCATCGCCGCCGAACTCGGCTTCGACGGCGTGACTAACAACTCGATGGATGCCATCGCAGACCGCGACTACATCGCCGAGGTGCTGTTCGTCATTTCGCTCTGCGGGGTCCACCTCTCGCGCCTCAGCGAGGACCTCATTTTGTGGTGTACCGCCGAGTTCGCCTTCGCCTCTCTATCAGACGCGCACACCACCGGCTCCTCACTCATGCCACAAAAGAAAAACCCGGACGTCTGCGAACTCACCCGCGGCAAGACCGGCCGCCTCGTCGGCAATCTGATGAACCTGCTAGTCGCCGTCAAAGGCCTGCCGCTCACCTACAACCGCGACCTCCAGGAGGACAAGCCGCCGCTGTTCGACTCCGTGGACACCCTGAATCTCATCCTCGCCGTCAACACCGAGATGGTTTCCGCCATGGAACTCCGCGAAGAAAACTGCAAGGCCGCCGCCTCCGATCCGATGCTGTTAGCCACCGACCTCGCCGACTATCTGGTGAAAAAAGGCGTCCCGTTCCGCCACGCCCACGAACTCGTCGGCAAAGCCGTCGCCCAGGCCATCGCCACCAAGACCCCGCTCGACCAGCTCGATCTAACCGCCATCGACCCAGCTTACGGCCCGGACGCCAAGGACGTCTTCTCCCTCGAAACCGCCCTCGCCGCCCGCACCAATCCGGGTGCGCCTTCGATTTCCAATGTGAAGGCGGAGATTGCCAAATGGGCGGCGGTGCTGTGAGGTGGCACGTCGGCCCCGCGTTAAATTTGGGAAATTATTCCTTGAGTAATCCGGAGTCGATCAGGCGGGCGCGAGCCTCTGGACCTGCGCATGCGTTAGCTGCCTCCTCTACCGAAATACCTATTCTAATCAAAGCATCCACCGCCTTCGGCTTTCAGTCGTTCGGCGAGCCAGACCTTGACGATGGACTGCCGGGTGACACCGACCCGTTTGGCTTCGCCATCCAGGGACTCGATCATCCAAAGAGGAAGATCGACATTCACCCGGCGTTGTTCGAGGCCGGGACGGCGGGCCGTGTTCCAGTCGAGGAAGTGGCTCACGTCCTCCCCTTCATCGAACCTGCGGTCGAGTTCTTCAGCGCTGATGGTATCCTTGCTCTTCTTCAAGCCGGTCGTGTGAAAATCATGCGGCCTCTCCGGGGATACCCCGGGGGATCTGAGGCGGACCCGAAAGTCCGGCCACCTTCGTTTCCCGTCCGCGCTTCCAGCCACGCCACTCAGTGTGCCGTTAGATTCAAAGTGGCGGACTGCGTGCTGAGCGAGGTTGCTGCGTCTCGCAGCAACCACGCTCAGCACTTCATCCAGCAGAATCAAGTTTACGGCACACCAGGCTGCCCGCCACCGGAATGACCGGGACGGGCTTGATCGGAGGTTCTGTCCGGCCGTCTTAGTTGGGTTTCTTGGGCGCAGCCTTAGGCGCAGCCTTGGGCGCAGCCTTGGGCGCGGTCGGCGCGGTCGGCGCGGGCTTGGGTGCGGGCTTGGGTGCGGCAGGTGCTTTAGCGTCAGCAGGAGCCTTAGAATCGGCGGTTTTGCCGGACTTCATTTCTTCGAGTTGCTTTTTGGCCTCGGCCTTTTGCTTTTCGTCGAGTTTGGCGGCGATCTCGGCGAGCATTTTCTTGGCGTTTTCTTCGCCGCGTTCGTCGGCCAGAGAGGCGAGCGCCCATGCCTTGACGGGGTCGGGCTTGGTGCCGATGCCTTCGTGGAGGAGGCGGGCGAGTGCGAGGGTGGCGGGGCCGTGGCCTTGGTTGGCGGCGAGCATGTAAAGTTGGCCGGCGTTTTCCATGTTCTGAGTGACTCCGGCGGCCCCGCGCTCGAAGAGGGTGGCCAGGTTGTTCTGGGCCTGGGCGTAGCCGCCTTGCGCGGCCTTGGTCAGCCATGCGACTCCAGCCGCGCCATCGGCGACGGCGAGCTTGCCGGATAGGTAGAGCAGGCCGAGTTCGTTCTGGGCCTCGACGAGGTTGCCATTGGCCGCTGCGAGGAGGTGCTTGTAGCCGGCGAGGAGGTCAGGCTTCTCGACGGAAAGCGCTTGCACGGCGAGGCGGAAATTCGCGGCCGGGCTGCCGGCTTCGGCGGCCTTTTCGAGGAGTGCCATGCCGCGGGCGACATCTTTCTCGACGCCTTTGCCTTGGATATAGAAATCCGCAGTGCGGAGGATGCAGTCGATTTGCCCGGCGTCTTTGCCGCGTTCGTATTGGGCGAGCGCGACCTTGAGGTCCTTTTTGACGTTTTCCTCGTAGTCGCCGAGGGCGAGGTAAGCGCTGTATTCCTTGGCGGCGATGGCCTTTTTGAGCCACTCGCGGCCTTTCGCTTCGTCGCGGGATTTTTCGTTGCCGCTGAGGTAGCGGGAGCCGAGGGCCGCCATGGCTCCGGCATCGCCGAGGTCGGCGGCTTTGGCATAACAGGCAAGCGATTGCTTGGGATCCTTCAACTCGGGAAAGCCGAACTGGCCTTCATAAAAGCGGGCCATCAGCAACAGCGATGGGATATCACCCGCGTCAGCCGCGCTTTTCCACCAGAAGATCGCTTTGTCCGGATCGGCGGTGGGGGTGAGCCGTCCGCGGAGATACGCTTCACCCAAGATCCGGGCGGCGACCGTCGGATCATCCTTGGCGGCGGCTTCGAGGGCTTCGCGGGCTTGGTTGCGTTCGTCTTCTTTTTCGGAAGCGAGCAGGATGAATGCTAGGCGGTAGGTGGCGTCCTTGTGTTTCAAGGCGGAGGCCTTGCGGTAGTATTCGAGCGCCTGATCCTTGGATCCTTCGATGCCCTTGCCGGATTCGTAGGCGAAACCCATCAGATAGAGGGCGTCGGCGTTGCCTTGTTCGGCGAGGGGTTTGGCGAGTTCGACGGCTTTGGCGTGACGTCCCGCTTGGAAGGCTTCCATGGCCTCCTTGGACGGACCATCGGCGGCGGCGGGAATGGCTGCAGCACCATCCGCAGGCACTGAGACTGCGGCGTGGAGGGAGACGGAAAATGCTGAGAACAGCAATAACTGAGTGAGTGAGCGGAGGTGCATTCCGGAAAATAGGCGGGATTTCCCGGGGAATGCAAGCACGATGAAAACGCCTCAACCGCGACTTTCCCAGCGGGTTCGCAGCTCATTGATGCAGTCTCCGATCAGGGTCTCGTCGAGCTGATGGACATCGACGCCCTGCCCCACGCCCTCGAGCAGGAGGACGGTGAGTCGGCCACCGAGGTGCTCGCGAAATTCATCGAGCCCGTTGAGCACCCGCCGCCTGCCGTTGTCGTCGAGCCAGTCGAGCGCGGGGTGATAGATCGCGAGTTGCAGCCCGTCGAGCACGCGCAACACTTGATCCGCGACGGAGAATTTCAACAGCCCGGCGCGCGCCGAATACAAGGTGTCGAGCGCCAGCCCGACCGCGACGGCCGGGGCGTGGGAGAGCTGATAGGACGTCATCATCTCCAGCTTGTGGGCCGCCCAGTGGCCGAAATCCAAGGGCCGGCTGGAGCCGGTTTCAAACGGATCGCCGCCGCCGGCGATGTGGCGGGCGTGGAGCAGCGCGGACTTTTCCACGCATGCTTCGAGCGCGCTGGGCTCAAGCGCGGCCAGCGACGTTAGATTCGTTTCGATCCATTCAAAAAACTCGCAGTCTCTAACCAGCGCCACCTTGACCGCCTCGATCAGCCCGCCGCGGCACGTCTCCGCGTCCTGGCTGTGGAGGAAATTGAAATCATTGACCACCGCGTAAGGCACCGCGAACGAGCCGACCCAGTTTTTCTTGCCGAAGGCATTGATCGCGCATTTCACACCGACGCCGCTGTCGTCTTGCGAGAGCGTGGTGGTGGGAAACCGCACCAAGCGTACGCCGCGGTGGGCGGTGGCGGCGGCGTATCCGACGGCATCGAGGAACGCCCCGCCGCCGATGACCAACGCGTAGGAATGCCGATCGAGGTGGGCCGCATCGATCGCCGCCCACACTTCCTTGACGAGGTGATCGTCCGCTTTCGCCGATTCACCGCCGGGGAAAACCGACGTTCCGAGGAATTCCAGATCGAGCTCGCCGAAATACGCCTGGATCTGATCCGCTAGATCCGGCCAACAGGCGGCGACGGTTTCCTCGATGAAGACCATCGCCCGGCGCCCACCGCCTTCGCCCAAAATCTCGGCAAGCGCGGGATTTCCAACCGAAAAGGCGTCGCGCGTGAAAACAATACGGTGCTTGAAGGTAACGGGAATTTGGAAATCGTATCGGGACATTAGTGCGCGGGAGCAGTAGCGCCCTTTACGCCCGGACGCCACCGTTTCTTGCCCCCATTTTACAGCATGACCACTCCCGAAATTCTTTTCAAAACCCGCTGGCTCGGCCTCTATCGAATCGGCCACTGGGACTTCGTCCGCCGCCCGAATTCTGATGCCGCCGTCGGTATTCTCGCGATCACGCCCGCCGACGAAATCATCCTTGTCGAACAATTCCGGATCCCGATGCAGCGCTTCGTGATCGAGGTTCCCGCCGGCCTGGTCGGCGACGAGCCGGAGTTCGCCGACGAATCGCTGGCCGCCACCGCCGGCCGCGAGCTGCTGGAGGAAACCGGCTACCGCGCCGGCTCGGTCGTGCAGCTCATTGCCAGCCCGACCTCCGCTGGGATGACCTCGGAATTCACCTATCTGTTTCACGCCACCGAGCTGGTCCGCGAACACCCCGGCGGCGGCGTGGCGGGCGAGAACATCACCGTCCATCATGTGCCGCTGGCCGGACTGCGCGAGTGGCTTGCCGCACAGGACGCCGCCGGCAAGCTCGTCGATTTCAAGATCCATTCCGCCCTCTGGCTGGCGGGCATCCGCTGCTAGGTCCGCACCAGCGGAATCACCCGCGACAGCTCGCGCCCGTTGCCCTCGATTTCCAAGCGATCGGCGAACAGATGGATCGCGGAAAACGCGTTTACGCCCGGCTCGTGCAGGATGGATTTGAACGTGATGTAAGGGACGCCCTTCCGCATCACCTCGGCACCCGCGTGATTGTGGCCGTTGAAATACGCCACCACCGACGGATGCCGGTCGATCACCGCGAATACCGCGCCCACATTCCACGCC
The DNA here is from genome assembly GCA_031429315.1 of Akkermansiaceae bacterium. Taxonomy (GTDB): domain Bacteria; phylum Verrucomicrobiota; class Verrucomicrobiia; order Verrucomicrobiales; family Akkermansiaceae; genus Luteolibacter. The sequence goes on along the minus strand of JANOZJ010000118.1, from coordinate 1,229 downwards.
TGAAGGTTGTTCGCGGGCAAAAACGGATGGTGGCCGCAGAGGATCACCGGCTCCTTGGCCGCGTCCGCCGCTGTTAGCTCGCGATCCAGCCATTCAAGCTGTGCCGCTGATAGACCGCCGTTCCACGGACGGGCGTTGGTGGAGTTTTCCGTCGCTAGTTTTTTCAAAGCCGCCTCCGCTTCGAGATCCCGCAGACTGCCCTGAGCATACTTGTAAGTCGAAACCTCATTGGTATCCAGCATCACGAAGCGGACGCCGGAACTGCGGAACTGATAGTAGTCCCCCGGCATCCCGAGCTTCGCGACGATCCCCGTCTTCTCTCCGTCCGCCACCGTGTAGTCGTGATTTCCCAACAGATGGCGCACCGGATGGCCGAGGCCATCTAGCAGCGGCAGCACCGCCGCGAAGGCCTTGAAGTCGCGGTCGATGAAATCTCCCAGATGCAGCGTGACGGGCAGGTTTTTCTTCGCTAGCCACGCCACTGCGGTTTTCAGTTTCCCGGTGGATTCGCGGTAATGCCGTTCTCCCTCCGGATCCGCATCGGCGTATTGCACGTCGGTGAGCAGCCCGAATGTTAGAAGCGGCTTAGGCGGCGCGACCGTCTCGGCTTCGACTTTCGCGACGGAGGCGGCAACAGCGGAAAGGGCGAGAAAGCGGCGGCGATTCATAGGCGGCAAGCCCTATCCCAATCCGCCGCCGAATGCGACGGGAAAAATGGAGACTGGTGTCGCTCGGCTCGGGACGATTCGCCAGGACGGGTGGACACTCGGCGCGCAGGCCAGAAGATTCTGCCACGCGTAATAAACAGGGTCCTTTGAATTCAATATAATGGTTGACGCAGGGGCAGCGGTGGAATTGGACCCAAGCAAGTGGATGAACCTGCGATGCAGGCGCTGCGCCGAGGGTGGTACCTGGGTGAGCAAAGCTTCAAGGACAAGCTGTTGGGTTTCATGGACAAGGCTCAGGCCAAGGTCCTCAAGAAGGCAAGTCATTCCGGGGGAGCGGTCCGCGCCCGTAACGAAAAGGAAGCGGAGAGGATCATTACCGTGGTCGGCGCGGCCTTGGGCATGCCCACCGATCGGAGTGAGCTGATGTTGATGAAGAAGGGAGACCGCAACAAAGTGATCTGCGCCGCCATTGCGAGAAGCAATACCGCCGTCGCGAACGACTGGCTGTCCGAGCGTCTGGCCATGGGCCACAGCGCCTATGTGAGCAGCTTGGTCAACCGG
>JANOZJ010000117.1:0-4151 GCA_031429315.1 Akkermansiaceae bacterium | reverse complement strand
TTCCTTGAAATCGAACTCGCCAATGGCTGAAGCCAGCGTCAATCTGAAAGAGTCCGAAGAGGATCTCCGGGTTTCGTTTCGTGAATACGAGAGTGGCATCGCCTTCGACAATGCCCGCCGGGCGGCGGTTTTTGCCGCCGTCTTCATGCTTGCCGCCTCGTCGCTCGACTGGGTGATCAACACCTCGCGGGCCATGGAATTCCTTTTGATCCGGGCCACCTGCGCGATCCTGCTCGGCGGGATTTTCTGGCACCTGGGGAAATCCAGCCGCTCCGCCAGCTCCGTGATCGTCGCACAAGGCATCGCGCTGCTGCCGCTGATCTCGATCTGCGCGATGATCGCGGTCACCGACGGCGGCAACTCGGTTTACTACGCTGGCTTGAATCTGGTCCTAGTGGGACTCTCGTTGCTGCTGAGATGGACCTTTTTGAACTCGCTGGGAATGATCCTCGCGACCTTTTTCTGTTACACCGTCAGTGTCTTGGTGTCGCCGGAGAAGTCGCATTTCACGACGCTGTTCGGCAATTGCTTTTTCCTGTTTGTCACCTCGGTCTTCGTTCTAGCAGGCAGTTACTACTATGAAAACCTGCGCTTTAGCGAGTTCTGCCTGCGGATGGAAGTGGAGAAATCCCGTGAGCTGCTCGAGTCCCAGAACCGCCAGCTCAGCGAGCTCGATGAGGCGAAAACCCGCTTTTTCGCCAACATCAGCCACGAACTCCGCACCCCGCTCACCATCATGCTCGGCATCACCGAGCGCCTGAGGACGGTGCTCGGCCGCCAGTCCAGCGATCCCGTCGTCCAGGAAATGACCTTGATGCTGGAGCAAAACGGCCTGCGCCTGCTCAAGCTCATCGACGACTTGCTCGATCTCGTCCGCTTCGACACCGGCCACGCCGACGTCAAACGCCAGCCCACCCTCATTTGTGCCCACATTGAAGGGCTGCTCCGCTCGCTCCGGCACCTCGCCGAGCAGGATCGCGTGGCGCTGCTTTGGGACTGCCAGACCGATCACGAGGTGATCGAACTCGACCGCGACAAGTTCGATAAAATCCTGCTCAACCTCGTGATCAACGCGATCAAGTTCACCCCCTCCAGCGGCACCATCGAGGTCACGGTGGCGGTGGTTGAGGATAGTCTCCGGCTCACCGTCGAAGACACCGGGGTGGGAATCCCGCCCGAAGTCCTGCCACGCATTTTCGAACGCTTCTGGCAGGTGGATACCTCATCCACCCGCAAGTTTCAAGGAGCCGGCATCGGACTCGCCTTGGTCCGCAGCCTGACCGAGGCCATGGACGGATCGGTAAAGGTGGACAGCCAACTCGGCCGCGGCACCACCTTCACCATCAACTTGCCCACCAGCGCGGCGGCGTTGCGAATTTCCGATTCCATCGAGGATCCCGACCCACTCAAAGATGGCGGCAACATCGCCGACCTTCATCGCCGCGCCGCCATGTCCATCCCGGGCAAAATGGCAGCTCGCGTCGCCACCCCGATCCAACCTCAGGGGCCGCTTGCCATGCCGATGATCGGTGCCCGCCCAAGTGGCGCGCGACCCCTCGTCTTGATCGCCGATGACGAGCCCGACATCCGCCGCTTCCTGCGGATGCAGCTCGAAGACGTCGATGTGATCGAGGCCTCCGACGGCGCTGAGGCCCTTGAGTTGGCCCGCCTGCGCCGGCCCCAGTTGGCCCTGCTCGATCACATGATGCCGGAAATGGACGGCGTCGAAGTCTGCCGGAGAATCCGCGAGAACCACATCACCCGCGGCATTGCCGTCATCATCCTAACGGCCCGTGCCGATGAATCTACCAAGCTGAGCGCGCTCCAGGCCGGGGCCAATGATTTCCTCACCAAGCCGTTCTCCACCGCCGAACTCGCGCTGCGCTTGGAAAACCAGATCGCCATGGCCCGCGTCCGTCGCGAAATGGTCGATCTTAATACCGAACTCCAGCACGCCCTTGAACAAATCAAGGAGAACGAAGTCATGATGGTTCGCAATGAAAAGCTCTCCGCGCTCGGTCGGATGAGTGCCGGGATCATCCATGAAATCAATAATCCGCTGAACTACGCCAGCGCCGGTCTGCACGCCTTGGAGACCTTCACCAAATCCATACCGGACAAGGATCAGCCCGACTACGTGGACATCCTCAAGGACATTCGCGAAGGGGTGGAGCGTGTTTCCCAAATCGTCATCGACCTCCGCAAGTTCACCAGGGATGACAAAGCCACCACCGGCGATGCCGATCTCGCGGAAATCGTCGGTCGCGCGCGACGCATGGTCAGCCACCAGGTCGGCAAGGACATCGAGTTCAATTTGATTTCCCCGCAACTCGCCCTGATCAGCGGCAATCCTAACCAACTCGTCCAGGTCTTCATCAATTTTTTCCAAAACGGCATCGACGCCATCCACATGCGCATCGCCGCCACCGGTGGCGACCAGGGACGCATCGACGTCTCCATCGACGCCGCCGGCGAGGGCTGGCAAGTCACCATCCGCGACAATGGCATCGGCATCCCGCCGGAAGATTTGGAGAAAATCTTCGACCCGTTTTTCACCTCCAAGGAGGTCGGCAAAGGCATGGGCCTCGGGCTCTCGATCACCCATCAGATCCTGCAGGCCCATCGCGCGATCGTCGAGGTGGACAGCCGCCCCACCGAGTTTACCCGCTTCCGCGTCGCCTTCCCCGCGCCCAGCTTCGAAGCCGATCCGGAGCCGGAATCCGTTCTCGACCAACCGGCCTGACTCTATCACTCTCCCGCCATTAGATTCACCACCCCATCACTTTCCACTGACCACCATGAGCAACGAGATCGACTCCTATGATTACCAACGCTACGCCATCCTGTTCGTGGATGACGAGGCCAACACCCGCAAATACTTCCGCCGTTTGTTCGCTGAAAAATTCCGGATCCTCGAGGCCGAAGACGGCGTCCAAGCCCTCTCGGTGTTCCGCCAGCACGCCAATGAGATCGGCATCATCGTCACCGACCAACGGATGCCTAACGAAACCGGCGTCGGCTTCCTGTCGAAAATCGCCGGTGACTATCCGGACATCATTAAGATCCTCTCGACCGCCTATTCCGACATCGACGCCGCCATCGGCTCGGTCAACCAAGGCGGGATTTTCCGCTACATGACCAAGCCTTGGGACATCCCCCAATTGGAAGTCACGCTGCGCCGCGCCATGGAGTTCTTCACCGTCAAGCGTGAGCGGGATGCGTTGTTAGGCGCGAAAATGCAAGCCATGGGCAACGTCCTGCTGTCCAGCCGTCTCGCCGCTTTTGCCCTCGCCCCGGTTTGTGCCGGCATCAAGTGCGAGCGCGCCGCCGAGGCCATCGCGACATTCGTCCAGGCCGCCGTCGCCGGTCGCCGGACCGGCTCGGATGGCGACTCCGCCCTGCGCTCGCCAGATTGGGCCCGTCTCCACGCCCGCCAGGTCGCCCTCGCCAGCGCCTTGGAATCCCGGCTGGCCATCGCCCTCACGTCGGCGGATTTGGCACAACGCGCCGCCGCCCTCGCCAGCGAACTTGAGGCGGCCGGTGCCTCAGGGATTTCCACCACTGTCAATGGCGTCATTACCCGGTTGTCCAGTCAGCTGGACCCGACTCCGGTTCTGTTGGACGCGCTGTTTGGCCGCAACGAGGAAGTCGCCGTGACCACAGCAGCGGTGCGGGTGCTTGCCGCCTACATGGCGGTTTACGATGCCGGCGGCGTCGCCCGCCGCATCCGCGGTGAAGGTCTCACCATCGATGTCGCGCAATCCACCGCTCCCTCGAACAAAGCGAACCCCGGCACCGAAGTCGCCAAGTGGCTCATCGACGACGACCTGCTGATCTCCGCCGCCCTCGGCCTGCTCTAACCGGCCAAGCGTCTGCAACTATCGGAAACCGCAGCACAAGGCGCCGGGCAGAATGCCGGGCCACCGTGGCGCGGGCATTCCGCCCGACGCCTTTCTTCAAAATGAAATCATCTTAAGCATCGCTGAAACAAGGGCGAGGTCAGGCGTTCCGAAACTGGTTTTGGCAAACGCCCTATCTGCGGATCTCCGGCACGACGATTGCCCGCGGTGGCTGTGAAAACGGGCCTTCACCGGTGGCGAGATGGTCCTTAATCAGAAACCAGATCGCTATCGCCAGAAGTAGAGAGAGGA
>JANOZJ010000116.1:0-14100 GCA_031429315.1 Akkermansiaceae bacterium | reverse complement strand
CACACCACCTGGCCAGGGGTTTTTTTGGCGGGTGCTTTCGTTGACCCCCCTCGTACGTGTGGGGGCGGGCAGACGCCCCCCGCCACAGTGGCCCGGGCATTCTGCCCGGAGCCTGATGCCGCGATTTGGTATCACGCTCGCAACTCCGACCACCGTGGAACACCTGACATTAGAATCCACGATTTTACGGTTAAAGGCCACTTTGCCTCTCACACGAGGTCAGGTGTTCTGAAGTCGCATCGGAAATGGCGGCGTTGATTTCCAAATCCTCGCGATTGGTCGCAACGGCCGCATCTTGCATCTGACAGAACACTACCGCAACTCGCGGAGCTTGACGTTGCAGAAGGAAACCGCGTTGCCGTGCTCCTGGAGCATGATGTGGCCGTCTTCCCACCTGCCGAAGTTCGGGATGTTAGGCTGGACGAAGATTTTCACGCCGCTGTTGGCACCGGGGGTGATCCTGAAGTCCACCTTCAACTCGAAGTTGTCGTAGCGCTTGCGGGTGATGATGTCACCGCCACCGGCGGCTTCCTTGCCGCCGTTTTCGAGGGTGCTGAGGATGCCATCGCTCATGTTCCAGCCCTTGGTGGGAAGTCATGTGCGAACCGCCCTGTGTTGCCATTAACGACGATACCTTTTGCCTTGCGTAGTCGAACAACACTTGGTTGATTGCACGCCATGAACGCACCCCTCCCCCCCCTGACCGCGCTCGGAGTCCTCGCCCTTTTGCTGGCGCCTCTTGAAGCCGCCTACATTCAGAACATTTCCTTCGGCTACAACAACGGATCCGCTATTTCTCAGGAATATGGCTATTTTTGCCTCCAATACGTGTCCGGGTTCGACGTGATCAACGGGCAAAACAGCTCCATCGACTGGATGACCATGACGGTGGGTTCCAACACGCGGGATCTCGTGCGTGACCAAGTGGTGGTTGCGGACTATTTCGGTTTCGCGTTCTATCCGGCCACCAGGCAGGTCCAAATCGGCGTGGGTCCGGACTACCTCCTTGGATGCGCGCCTGGATTTTTCATTTACAAAATCAATGGCGAAGATTTTGAAATCAGGCAGGCCACCACCAGCGATATCGGGCCTTCGACCGCCGTCGCACCGATCAACTACATCCACGTCGGCGACGCGCAATACGTGCCTGAAGGCGGAGGCACCGGGTCCATGATGCTTGGCGGCCTGGTTTGCCTTGGCCTGGCTGCCCGCAACTGGTGCCGCAAAACCAGCGGAGCGCAACAGTAGCCGGACATGGACTGCGCCGGCAGAGCGCAGCGGCGACAGCGCTTTGGATTGTTCGGGGTAAAGCGCCGACTGTTACCACCGGTTCATCCAAGCGGTGTGGCGCATCGCTTCCCACCGCACTCCAAGGCAGAAAAAACGCCCGGGGGCATGCAGCCGCCGGGCGAGTGTTAGGAGACAGTTACCCCCTCAGATCGAAGCGGTGGAGTAGGTGCGGCGGAGTTCGCGCATCAGACTGCGGGTTTCGTCCTGCCAGCCATTGAGGACCTCGCGGGACAGTTGCACCCGGTTGGTCACAGCGGTTTCCAACTCGTGATAGCTGGTGGAGAGTTTTTCGACGAGTTCGTGGAGGGCATCGGCGGCGCGTTGGGCGGGACCATGCGGTTGCTCACGCATCTCGGCGAGGGCTTTCTGGGCCTTGCGGCGGGCTTCACCCATCTCGGCGAGAAGGATACGGCCATCCGGCACGCGGCGGAGACCATCGACCAAGCCGACCCTGGAAAGCGTCCAGATGGTCCACTTGCTGGGATCCCACTGCCATGGCTTGACGCCGTTGCGGTAGTCGTGCTGGAACTCGTGGTGATAGTTGTGATAGCCCTCGCCGAAGGTGAAGAAGGCCATCAGCGCGCTGTCGCGGGCGCTGTGGCTGGTGGAGTACGGCTGGCGGCCGAGCATGTGGCAGAACGAGTTGATGAAAAACGTGCAATGCTGGGCGACCACGATGCGGCAGACGCCGGCGATCAGGAATCCGCCGAGCGCACCGGTCCACGGGTCCAGGCCCATCGCGAGATTGCCGAAGTAGCCGAGCGCGACCGGGATGATGACGCCTGCGACGAAACCGATCCAGTGGACATACTTGTGTTGCCACATGACGAGCTTGTCCTTGCGCAGGTCGGCGACGTTGTCCATCGCCGGCTCGGGATTGAGTTTGAAAAGCAGCCAGCCGATGTGGGCCCAGAAGAAGCCCTTGGAGATGTCATAGGGATCCTCGTCGTGATCGACATGCTTGTGGTGGAGGCGATGGTCGGAAGCCCAGTTGAGGCAGGAGTTTTCAAACGCGCAGGCACCGAAAATCAGGGTGAAGAGCTTGACGGGCATTTTCGCCTTGAACGACAAATGCGAGAACAACCGGTGGTAGCCGACGGTGATGCTCATCATCGTGGCGGTTAGGTAGAAGAAGAACATCGCGAACTGGAACCAGTCGAGGCCGACTTTTACCAGATAGATGGGAACGCCGATGAGGGCGGTGATGGCGGTGCCGATGAGGAATGAGCTGGTGATCCAGTTCACCCGATCGAAGGGAATACGGTGCATGATTTGTGGTTTTAAAACCATCGGCAGCCGGATGTTTAACCGGACGATCGGCGCAATTGCGCGCCGATAACCGAAGGACGGCGCTCGATAAGCGAATTCCCCCGGCTTAGCAAGCCCCCGTTTTTTCAAATTCCCGGCAGGTTCCGTGTTGACAAAGCGGGGCCGATCCCGCATCTACCGCGCCCCGGATAACCTGCGGAACCAAACCAACCAACCAACAATCATCGCATGCGTGGAGTGATCATGAAGAAAGGCGAGCCCGTTGACCGTGCTCTCAAACGCCTCAAAACCAAGCTGGATTCCGAGGGCATCCTCGAAGAAATGCGCCGCCGCCGCGCGTTTGAGACGCCGACCGAGCGCAAGCAACGCAAACTGCGTTCCGCCTCGAAGCGCAACAAAATCCGCTGGCGCTACACCAGCGGCCCTGTCGCCGCGAGTCCTGATTCCGCCGAGTAATTTTCCCGGTTCCGCACACCAGGGTGAAAAACGGGTGCCACACGGCATCCGTTTTTTTTGGGGGTCGGGAGTCATGTCGCCACAGTGATGAATCCACACACATCACGGATCCATTGAAACGCCGCCCGGGAACCGTTGGTTACCATTGTCTGAAGCTCATGCACGGGCTGAATGTGCATGATATTCCAGGCCTCGTCCGCTTCGCCCTGCGGGTCGGATTGGCCGCTACTTTCCCTGCGAACCCGTCGCTCGCGACTAGTGGCGCGTAAATCAAGAAGGATGGTGTCCGGTTCTTCGCGCTCCTCACGGTCCTGAAGACTGCGCAGGACTCGCTCGGCGGTCCCGAACCACTTCTGTTTCTTCTTTTCTAGCAGTCTAACCATCCTTTTGTGCATGGCGGTCTCGTTGAGGCTTTCCGTCCTTCGCATGGCATTTTGCTGCCGGACGTCTCTTGGGTGGCCTTGCGATCCAGGCACGCTGAAGCTCCCCTTGCCCAGCGGACAATGGGTGGCCTTGTTTGCCTTCATGCTATTTTCGAGCCGCCTCTTTGCTGGCCAGGTAGCGTTTGCGCGAACTCTCTCGCGCCAGGTAGGCCTCCCGCGCCCGCGCCTTGAGGCCGACAATGAGTTCCGTCTCGCTCACCATCCCTGGCACGTAAAAATGGAGCAGCTTGCTCATCCGCTTGGTCGGACGCCGACCGGTCTGAAGCTGTAGCAACAGGGCGAGGATTATGACCAGATAGAGCTGGATCCTCACGCCCCTCTCACTTTTTGCGAACCAGTGACCGGCTTTTACGATCTTCTTCAACCACCAGAAGAACAGCTCGATCTGCCAGTGCTAGCGGTACATTTCAGCCACGACCAACGCCTCCGCATCCTCACTGGCGAGATTGGTGGCGAGCAGGATGACCTTGTCGGGTCGCTCCAGCCAGATGATCCTGACTCGGTGATGGTCGCGGTTTTTCTTGGATTCGCCCATGCGCACCCAGGCATGGCGCTGGATCCCGGCCGCTTTCTCCTCCTCGCTAACGGCGGTTTTCTTGCCGCCTTTCCTGGCCTTGCCGGCACCGAAAAGCTCCCAAGTCATTCTCGGCAAGGCGGCGAACACGCTGCTGTCGACCACTCTCAGGGCGAACTTGCCGAGTTGGGCGGCGTCGGGACAGGGAGCTCGCGGATCGACGTCAGGCGAACCGCGCCTTTGAAATCATCCGCTCGAAGCTCAGATGCTCACCTGCCGGGGAAGTTGACGGCTATCGCAGTTGATGTGCTGCTGTCTGGCGGCACGATGAGAGAAGCGGGCAAACACTGCGGTCTGAAAGACAGCGCCGCGTCGAACCTGAAACGCCGGATCGGTGCCGACTTGCTAGAATTCTTCGGCGAAGATATGATTCGTCGTTTGGTCAACGGCGTGGCACCCGCCTGGGAAAGCGACTTGCGGTCGTCGCGCGAGCATAGCCACGACAGCCACTCGGATACGACCGGAGCGATGACTATTGAGCAGGTCGGAATGACACAAAGTCGAAGTAGGACTGCAAGTCGCTGCAAATTCCCACAATCAGACCAGTTGCATACCGAGTGAGAAAGATGCGGTCGGTTCGCCGCTGGTATAAGCCAGAGTATAAAAGGCGCTTTCAAAAAACACAACTCATTGATATTGAGTTGGTCGGGCTGGCGGGATTCGAACCCACGAAAGGAAATATGGCATTGCAGCGAAGCTGAATCCTTTGTTTTTAAGTGGTTTGCGTACACTAATGACATTATACGGCAGTAAAAATAGGGTGCATTTTTAGGGTACAGTATGGTAGAGTGAACGCATGGCATCACTGTGGAAACGAGACGGGTCGAAAGTCTGGCAAACCCAATACTACGTGAAAGATCCGGACAGCGGAGAACTCAGGCAGATTCGTCGGACGACTGGCCAGACAAATCGCAAGAAAGCGCTGGCAGCTGCCGTCGACATGGAGCGAAACGCGCAAGGAGTGCTGCAGGCCGGTAGCGATAAAGCTCAGCGGGCGAAAGCCATTTTGGCTGAAGCTTGCGCCGAAATCGACCGCGAGACGTTCACCCTGGCGTCAGCGAGGAAATATCTTACCCAGTTGGGCAAACTGGCGACGGGCGAAGAAATGACGGCCTTCACCATCGAAAGCTGGATCGCCGAATGGATCCGCAGGAAAGGCCGGGATTCCGTCGAGTCGACCATGGCCCGCTATCGCGGGCATACCAACGCGTTCCTTGAATGGCTTGGGAATGAGCGCAGCAAGAAGCCTTTGGAAAGCATCACGCCTCACGATGCAAGGCTCTGGCGGGATTCACTTCAAGATGCAGGCCGGAAAGGCAAGACGGTGCTCTCCTACACAAAGGACATTGGTGCCGTCTACCGCGCAGCGATCCGTGAAGGGCTGGTTTCGTTCAACCCATTTACTTCTTTGGATGCAATCGACACAAGCGATAGCCAAGACCGTAAGCCATTCGTCATTGCAGAGGTGACCGCACTCGCGAAAGCGGCGCCAGACTGGGAATGGCGCGGTTTGATCCTCGTCGCGGCATTTACTGGCCTGCGCCTCAGTGATTCAGCGACTCTCACTTGGTCATCCATTGATTTGAAGGCCAAGCTGATCACCTTGGTTCCATCCAAAACCCGAAAGAAAAAGAAAGAAGTCAGAATCCCAATTCAGCCAGATCTGTTCCAGTTCCTCAAAAAAACGCCCACCTGCGGCAACAAACCAGAAACTGCGATATTTCCGACCCTTTCAGTCACTGCCGTGGGTACTCGGAATGGTCTCTCCAACACCTTTGTCGAAATCATGAAGAATGCAGGTGTTGACAGGGGCAGGCCATCACGCGTGCTGGCCGATGGCGAGAGCATGGGCAAAGGAAGAATCACCCATGAGCGAGGATTTCACAGTTTTCGACATACCTTCACCGCCTGGCTCCGAAAGGCTAAAGTGCCCGAGGAAGATCGCATGGCGCTCACGGGGCATTCTACCCGTGAAAGTCACGCCATTTACAGCCACGAAGATGAAGAGGCTCTCAAAAGCGCGATTGCAAAGCTGCCCTCAATCGCTGAATAAATTCGATAACCCTGAGCCACAACCTTTTATCCTTACACTCTCCGGGTCGCTCTGTCGAACGCACGAACTGACAGTGGTAGCTGAACGGTGCTCCGTAGTATCGGGCTGGTTTCTTACTGCCTCCTGCGTCCTGAGCCGGTCTATCTGGTGCCGGTAGGTGTTTCAGCCTGCAGTGGAGCCTGCGCAGTTGGCGGTCACGATGGCGGTCCAGTTCTTTGAGCCTCGCGGGATTGAAAGGAACATCCCAAAGAGGCTTGTAACCATGGGCCCAGCACATGGGCATTATGTCGTCACCACATGTTGGGGCCGGTTGACCAAATTTGCGGCGACCAACGGCCATCGAAATGAGCTTCATTTCGAAGGCATGCAGGATTTTATCCCGACTCATTCTCAGGCCGGGCGCATAGACAGGAACGCCACCTTTGCATTTCTGCTGAGGATTGATCACACCAAGGAGCTTGTTGGTCAAATCGGTCATTTTCTGACGATTCTTTTCCAAGGTTTTACTGCGGATTCTCACCTGCCCGTCATATCTGATCTGATAACCGACGAATTGGATCCATGGGATCCCTGATCGTGCATCGTCCGACCAGAGGTAAGTGAGTTTGGACTTCATGTTCCAATAGTCCGGCTTGGATTCAGTAACTCCATCTTGGAAGCAAACTTCCTGCGGTTCGTGCATTGGCAACTTCTTTCGCCAAGCCACTTTTTGGTAAGCTGCCATCGCCAACTGACATGTGGTTTTGTCCGGGGAAAGGATGCTCATGTCGTCACAATACCGCTGGTAAAGCATTTCAGCTTTCCGGATTCCTCGGATTTCCTCAACAGCCTGGTCCACATCGTTGAGTATGATGTTAGTGATTAAACAAGAAATAGCGCCTCCCTGAGGGATTCCGATCCGGGTCAAATCATCATCCTCACCATGCATTTCACGCAGAATGTCCGCAGGCCATGGGAAGGTCGCGAGGTTATCCTTTTTCCGCAGCGTGGCAAGCCCTTGACCAAGCACCTGGCGCTTAAAGCTGTAGCTGGCCAAGTAAGCATCGTAGATTCTGATGGCCCGTGGGTCGATTTCCAATCCCGGGCGGTGAATTTTTCCTTGGCGGATAAGTTCGTGAAGCGACTCGCTAGCAACATCGTGGGATATGCTGTCCATGAAATTGCGAAAATCCGCTTCAGCGACGAACAGAGTGGAATGAGCTTTCCTGAAATTCAAAATCCCGAATAGTGCATCATGATGCGTGACTGCCTTATTATCGCCCTCTTGTCTTCCACGATATGCCAGGGATGATCTCGAAAAGCAGAAATCCAAACGGTCACGCAGGTATCGGGCCGTGATTTTCTCAATGATCTTGTCGTTTGTGCCATAAATCGAAATAGGCCGGTATTGATGGGCGCTTGGCTTCTTGCATGCTCCGACGATCAATGGTGGAGAAAATGAAAAGTCAGAATCATTCAAGGCTCGCGCACGCAGGCTCTCTGCCCTGTCGAGCAGCTTCATCACCCACGGCTCATCAGGTGCCTTGTGGATGAACGTCCATACAGTTCTCCGTAAGGTTTTCAGGTTGAGTTCATGAGCATTTTTGCCATTTCTTTTGTTGCGAACCGGTCGGAGCTTCTTCCAGATTTTCCTGGAAGGAAAGAGTCCTTGAAGATCATCAGACAAGGCGCAATGCGCCTTCTTAGATGATGGCTGGTCGGTGGATATACGATGGAAAAAATCGGCATCATGCCTGTAACCTGCAAGTTTTAGTCGCTCTCGGCAATACTCTGTGATGATTGCATCGACGCTGAAGTATTCGTGTAGTGGCTTCATAACGGGTTCTGATTAGGGATGATGTGACGGGCCAAGCCGCGGTAAGTTATAGATGAGAGGCACCTCGGCGACATGCGCCCAGATACCGTGAAGCATACCAACGGGACCTTCGGTATTGCGACTTGCGCTAAACCTTATGGCACATTGTATCCGTCTCTATGTAGGCCCATTAGACCTCACGACCGGCCCGTCACAAATCTGGTTGGTGAAGGTTATTTCTGCATGATTTTTGAGGGTTGTTTTTTCTTTCCTGTGGATATGACACGGCTCCTTCCGGCGGCCGCAACGCTGACAGTATGCCCGCGCCATTTTGACTCAGGGGATCGCAGGTATTGCTCGATTGATATGAGGTCATAGAGACGCTTCGCCCGCACAGCAGAAGGCTCATCCTCATCGCAGTCTTCCTCCATGGATCGGCTCACGATCAACCCGGCCTTGCGGATGCGGTCCAACGGGCCGCGCTTGAGGCCAAAGATCTGATGAACACGTTTGGCGTCACCCCACGTCGCACTTCCCAAAATGGATGGGGTGTCATTCGCCTGGAACGGCTGCTCTACACGCGGGGCGGTGTAACGCCGTATGATTTCGCATGCCAATGCCTTGGCCTGCAGCGAGTGTTCCTTGCAGACGAGGCTTGTGAATGCATTTAGTAATTGGAGGTCAGTCTGCGAGGTCAGTGCCGCAGACTGCGGAACTTGCCGGCATATCGAAACGGCCATGGCGGTGGGTGTGTCCTACGCCCGCCACACAGTGAGGGCGCTACCCTCCCTGCCTGACTGGCGTGGCCACGGAGACCACCTCCATGTCCGCTCAGACTTTTCCCGGGCCATATCCCGGCGCATCGGCCAATCTTGATCGAGCTCAAGATCACTTCGGGGAGCTCAGTGCTAGCCCCCTCTCGTCGTACACCGACCCTACCTGGTAAGGTGATAAAACACGCCCGCTTTGAACAAGCGCCCACTCTGACATCCGAAACTCTTCGTTTCGTTGCCGCAGGCAGTTCGAGGTGGGTCACGCGTTTTATCACTAAAACATTGATAATCCCCAAACTGGCAATATTGCAAACGAATAATTCAGAACTCTTGATGATCATGTTTCCGCTTCATCGGAGCAAAGGAGCAGGCTATCCGTTGACCATAATGCTCAAAGCCTTTTATTTTAGTGACTTACAGCAACTCTCTCCATTTCACTTCGACGCAATCTAGCACATCAGGAAGGACCCTCTTTACTCGCCGAAGTTGTTGCCGAACCGCCTCAGGAGTATTTTTGAGACGGTGCGCGGCTTGAGGAACAGGGAGCTTTTCGTCGCACAACATGTCACAATGCTCGCGTTGCCCACGCTCCGCTGTCCTTCACTTACGCGACCCGTCGAACACTTTCTATCACAATCGTCGCGCTTGCGTCCGCCGGCCCCGTCAGCTTTCCGCCGCGGATCTTCCCATCTGCCAACCGCTTACGACATGCCATTCCGGAAAAGGTGAACTACCTGGTCAGTCGGCACCAACGCGAGGAAAGCCGCTTCCTACTCTCTTGCCATCGGCTAGTCGGAGCGTTCCCGCAGTACTGCCACGCCACAAGAATTCTCCAGCGGAGCTCACAATACTTCCACCCATTTGCTAATCTGGGGAATAACGTTCCGCACCCGGTCCAATTGCAGATAAACCGCCTTGGGAGTGACACCGAGAATGCGCGCGATCTGACTCACCGGAAGGTTCTGATAGCACCTCATGGAGACGATGGCCGCATTCGCCAGGCTCAGGCGTCCTTCTTGGACGGCTCGGTCAACGCTGGTCTTCACTACGCCGGCGATCACGTCCACCGGCCACTCAGAAGGCTGCATTTCCGAAGGGTGTTGGCAAAACCCACCGTGATATTCTTCAAGGTGAATGTGACGCGACCCAGGCGTCAATTCCCGGATGATCTCCCACTTGCTGTAACGTAGCGTCAGTGCGGCGCAGCGTTCCATCGCCACAGCGAGGGCATTTTCGTCCTTTGATTTCGTAGCTTGTATGTATCCCGGATTTCGTTGGAGAAAACCTCCGACCGCCTTGATCAGCGCTTGTTGGCGGATTTCAGGCTCCCTGCCCGCCAGGTTTCCACTGCTGATCTTGCCGTTTGGCAGATGCCTGCGACAAATCACGTCCATTTCGACGGCAATTCTCTCCAAGTCTTCCAGAGGATTGAGTTTTACCTTGGTCAGGCTTGTTTGTTGATTACGATTATTCTTATTATGTTTAGTGCTCATATGCACCCGAAGCTTTCGTTTCCTCGCCCGTGCGCGGTGACAACCGCCTCGGGACGGGATCCTCAAACCCGGTTTAAATCGCCAATCAATGAATCGCTTGTATCCCATTGAGGGCTGGAAAACCCGGCTGCGACCCTGCAACTCGGACCTCTACATTGTCCAATTGGAACCTACTATAACAGTGACTATGTCCTGAATAGATAATTACCTGGCGCCTGGCAAAGCTCCGAAAGCTCCGAAAGCTCCGGGAGATACCGATGATCGAATTTCCCGCGGCACGGTTTGAAAAAAACGGTTGACGATCCCATTCACAATAAGAACCCCGATGGCGCAGGGCCTGAGTACATGGGGGAACGTGAGTGGCCACCAAAACCGTTTGAAATCGCTGGAGTGCAGCAGGCAAGACACGACGAAAATAGTCGGCGGATTGGACGCCGAGATCCCGCAGTTTATTAAAATACTGAGCCTTGTTCAGATTCTTAAAATCGTCGATGTGGTAACGATCCGCGCTGCCCACCCTGGTTCGCGCTCCGGCACCAGCCTGCCCGTCAAACCAACCTCGATGACCGATCAAAGCGGTGTTGGCACTTAATTGGATAATTTCTCCATTACCAAGTGGAACAAGGTTTGAATGCCGTTTGCAGATCTCTGCAACCTCGCGATCCACATTCTCAAAAGACGATCCAAAGTAGTCGTGATTCCCTAACACAAACATGACTGGAGTGGTCCCAGCGGCACGGGAGATCTCGCCCAGAGAGCCAGCGAGATATTTCGACGTTGTTATGTCACCTGTGATCAGCACCGCGTCACATTGGGAAGTTGCCAGCTTGTCAAAAAAACGACGCTTTTCTTCGTCTTGAGCCTGATCGAGATGAATATCGGAAATCCAAAGTAATTGTCTGGTCGGAAGAGTTCGTGAGTGGGTTGTCATGGGATTGATGGAGGACGGCCCTCCACCCTTTAAATGCAGTCAACCCGACTAAAGTGTAGTCGCGATGGTGAAAATCTTCAGTAATTCCACCAGCTTTTGATGATCGTTGGATAACTTTCCATAAAAAGCGCGCCCCACCTTCAAATTGATACGGTTGCACGTCTTTAATAGTGATGGACCACTTTTTTGACTTTCTGGGTCGCGGCGACAGCATGATCGACCGCGACAAATACTACCACTTGCAGCCCGATCCTGGGGCCGTGCTTCTCCTCACCCTTCCCTGCGGGCACACTGAGTTCATAGCAGGCTATGCCCGTTCAGCCATCGTCGAGCGATGGGGCTGCTATTGTTTTGGCTCCTTCCGCCGGGTCTCGGACGTATCCCTCAGACGCTCATGGGCCGAACCGCATGAGGCGGATCTAATGATTTTTCGAGCGGTTTCTGTCTATTTGACGCCGGAAGAACCGTGGATGCGCCTGTCTTCATGAGCAAAACCACATCAGCCGCTATGCCGGCTTCATCGGTTCCCCGGTCGAGTTCGCGCAGCGAGTACAGGAATGGGCCTTGAGCAAAGGCGTCAACATTGCCTTCACCCAGTCGATCGCCGCATGGCAACGCCACCCCTATACCGAGCCCGTCGTCACGTCCGCTTACGTATCCCGTTTACCCGGTGCCGTCGATCTGGATCAACTCGGCCTCCGTTCGGTCACCGAGGGTGGCAAACTCTGGCTGCATGTGCCCGACGACGAGGATCTCCGCAGCAAACATGACCATCGGGTGAGGACATGTATGAAGTCAGCAGCAAAATCAGGTCGTCTCTGAATGACCAAGTCGGCATTTTACCACCAAGGTTCCGCCTTCCGCCGCCAGAGTCACAGAATCCTGAGCCGAAAATCGGTAAGCCATCCCAATCCGATCTCGATCCAAGGTCCGGCACAGCGCCGCAGCAGTGCTGAATTTTCAGGCCCGTGGCCAGAAAGAGGGATTTACAACCTGTTCACATGGAGCGTGAACGAGCTCAAATCACGAACAAAGCCAAATATTGCCAGTTCACGAAATTCGTGAACAAGCAACAATCGTGAACAAAATGCTTGAATTGCGGCGGGCCTTGTGATTTCATGAAGGGGTTCTTTCGTCACCAAAAGTGCCAGCGACCGAAAATTCCAAGGATCTCGAACTCCAACTCAGTCACCGTTTCTGGGATTGGATGGAGCGCGTTTCGTGGTTGAAACCAACCGAGGATCTCTACGCGACCATGGTGGATCCCGATCTGGGAATCGACATCGCCGCCGAAGTGAACACGCCGGGCGGCGAACGGGTGCTCTTCCTCGTGCTCGTGAAAGAGAGCATCCGACCCTCCGACGTAGCCACACTGCTTTCCCGCCTCCGCCAACGCACGGAAACCCCGGACTTCCGCCAGCGTCTGAGCCTTGCCGGACCGTTCAAGCCGGATGCCAGCTTCTATCCCATCCTTGCCGCACGCTGGCTTTCAACCCGAACCGTCCAGCGAATCGCTGCGGAAGACGGCGTCGGCTGGTTCGATTTGGTGGGAAACGCCCATTTCGACTTCCCCGGCGGCTACCTTCACTCGGAGGGCATTCCCAACCCGTTCGAGTCGAAGGAGCGAACGATCGCATGGACCAGCGACCACGCCCAGCGGGTGCTCCGGGTATTGCTGGAGCCAAAGCATGCCGGGCAGTCATGGAAACAACGGAATTTGAGCATGGCCTGTTTCCCGAATGTCAGCCTCGGCACCGTCAACAAGGTGGCAAAACGCCTGCTGGCTTCCGCCTACGCCGAGGAAACCGATCAAGGTCTTCGCCTCACCGATCCCGAAGGACTGCTTCGCGATTGGGCGGCGAACTATCGACCCATCCATAAGGCCGCCCGGACCTTTTACACCACCCTCCACGGGGATGCCCTCCAAGAGCGCTTGGTGAAAATCTGCGGCGACTACCGCATCAGCCCTCCGGACCCGACCGCCACGTTTGCCCTCGCCGGGATCTCGGCGGCGTCTTGGTTCGCGCCGTTTGTCCGTGCGTCCTCGCTCTGCCTCTATGCAACACCGGGCGGGGAACGCGCCTTGATCAAGGAACTTGAACTGCAACCTGCGGAGAAGGGTTCGAATGTCACGCTGTGGATCACCCCTCGTTCCGATTTCTACCGTTACTCGATTCACCTTCCCACCGGCATCACCACGACCAGCCTGGTCCAGACTTATCTCGACCTTCAAACAGGTGGCGAACGCGGCCGGGAGGCCGCAGAACACTTGCTCACCCAGAAACTCAAACCCCTTTGGAACGAATGGAAGTCAGGGAACCCATAAACGCCGGCGACTATCAGGAACGCGACATCAAGGCAGCGTTTGTCGCGTTGATCGGACTGGGCCAGGTCCTCAAACCTTTCGCGGACTCTTACGTCATCGTCGGCGGTTCCGTCCCATGGTTGCTGCTCGATCAAGGCAAGCCGCCCCATCTCGGAACTCTGGACATCGACATCGGCCTGAATCCCGAAAATCTCGACGACGGCCAATACGCCACCTTGGTCGAAACCCTCGAACGCGCCGGTTATCGCCGCGACCTTGCAGGCCTGAAACCGTTCCAATTGCTGAGGCTGGTGGACATCCATGATGGCGGAGACCCGGTGCCCGTGATCGTTGATCTCCTGGCTCCCAAGGGCGTGAAACTGAAGGGCAACAAACCCCAGCTTGTCCAAGGCCTCCGCGTCCAGCAAGTCGATGGCTGCGGGGTTGCGCTGCGGAACCACATCAGCAAGGAAATCAGGGGTAACATGCCGGATGGCAGGCCCAACACGGTCGAGCTTCCCATCGCCTCCATCCCCGCCCTGCTCGTGATGAAGGGATACGCCCTCTGCGGGCGGGATGTGCGACGACAATTAAAGCTGGTCGCCGACGACAATTAAAACTGCCCAGTTGGGAGGGCGGTTTTTTAGGGTGAGACGGCATGCCGTTTGACACCGGTTGGGGCGGCGGGTGCTGCTCTGGGTTGTGGTCAATAGAACCC
>JANOZJ010000115.1:0-19417 GCA_031429315.1 Akkermansiaceae bacterium | reverse complement strand
ACGTTTGCCCGCCCTGAAGCATGCTTCAAAGCCGGACGCCGGGCAGGGCAATCTCATCGACCAACTTCTAGCAGAACAAAAGCAGCTCCAGACTCCCGTCGCCCGCTTTTCGGATGTCCATCACCAGCGCAAGCCCGACCTCGCCGACCATTACCGCAGCCTGATCCCGCTCACCAAACCCGGCGATGGCGAACAGTATGCCTTCGAGGTCTCGCTCGACCGCTGCACCGGCTGCAAGGCCTGCGTTTCGGCCTGCCATTCGCTCAACGGCCTCGACGACCATGAGGCATGGCGCGATGTCGGAACTTTGTTAGGTGGCAATGATAGCCCCGGCTGGCAGCAAACCATTACCACCGCCTGCCACCACTGCGAGGTTCCCGGTTGCATGAACGGTTGCCCGGTCGGTGCTTATGAAAAGGACAAGGACACCGGCATCGTACGCCACCTCGACGACCAATGCATCGGCTGTTCCTACTGCATCCTCAAGTGCCCCTACGACGTCCCGAAATACTCGAAGAAGCGCGGGATCGTTAGAAAATGCGATATGTGCCACCAGCGCCTCGCCGAAGGGGAAGCGCCCGCTTGCGTGCAAGCCTGTCCGACCGAGGCGATCCGCATTGTCAAAGTGGCTACCCAGAAAGGCGGCGGGCAGAATGCCCGCGCCACAGTGGCCCGGGCATCCTGCCCGGAGCCATCAGCACTGTTAGGCGATTCCACGATCACCTTTCCAACCACCCGCTACGTCGGCCGCGTGGTGCCAAGCTCCGCCACCGCCGCCGATCAGGAGGCGCTTATTCCCCAACACACGCACTGGCCGCTGGTCCTCATGCTGATGCTCACCCAGGCCGGGGTCGGGCTGCTCATCACCTCGCGCGGCAATCCCGCCATCACTCTAACCGGCGCGGCGATCTTCTTCGCCGGCATGGCTGCGTCCATCTTTCACCTCGGCCAACCGCTCAAGGCCTGGCGCTTCTTCCTCGGCCTGCGCACCTCCTGGCTGTCCCGGGAAATCTTGGCTTTCTCGCTGTTTGCCCCGATCCCGATGGCGCTGGTCGTATTCGCCATCCTTCCGTATTTTCCAAAGGTGCCGATCCCCACTTTCATCGCAAATCTGATTCCCCTCTGCTCACTGATCACTGCTCACTCGGCACTGATCCTCGGCCTCATCGCCGTCTTCACGAGTGTCATGATCTATCACGACACCCACCGTTCACTGTGGCGTTTCCCGCTCGGTGCCGCGCGCTTTTTCGGCACCGTCGCCAGCTTCGCCGCCTTGGGAAATCTGATAGGTGATATAGACATTCCTGCCTGTTCTCTATTCGCCACCGCCATTCTCCTCAAGCTCATCCCCGAGGTTCGCCTGCTCCAGCTCGGCGAGGACGAGGACACCCCATGGTCGCCCGATGTCCACAGCGCCCGCCTCCAACTCGGCCCGCTCGGCGTCATCCTCCGCAGCCGCATCGCCCTCGCCCTGCTCGCGATCTTCATCAGTTTCGTCCAGCCCTGGGCCGCCCTGCCTGTCCTGTTGTTAGCCGAACTGCTCGAGCGCCAGCTCTTTTTCCAATCCGTGCACGCACCCAAGATGCCTGGAAACTTCGGGCCGAAAAGCCGGCATTGATCTTCATTCGGAATCAAATACTGCTGCCTCGACGGGCGCGTCCTTTTGAACGTGACAGCCAAATCATGGGAAGATAATCCCCATGGATGAATCGCCCGAACACGCGCCCGGCCGTTGCGAACGGAGTTTCCTCCCGCCGGGCCCGCCGTTCGCCGGGACTGCTCGATTACGGCTACCGCTACTACCACCAGGAACTGGGCAGATGGGGCTCCCGGAGACTCACCCTGTCCAATCACTGGTGCTAGATGTTAATGCGCGAGGACCGACCCTCGCTCAGTGGTTTTACTTCACCCGGAAACGGTATCCCACCCCTCGGACCGTTTCGATGAGTGGGCGGTCTGGATTGGTTTCGATCCGCTTGCGGAGCTTGGCGATGTGCTGATCTAGGGTGCGAGATTCTGGGAAGTAATCCAGGCCCCAGCATTTGTTGAGGATCGTGTCACGATCGACCACTTGGCCGGTGCGTTCGTGGAGGAGGGCGAGAATGGCTGTTTCGCGCGGCGAGAGTTCAATGCCCTCGCCATCGCGTTCGGCCCGCAGTTCTGAGGGCCAGACGGTGAGGTCATCCATGGCGAAACTACGGGATCTGCCGGGAGCGGAGTTCGCGCGTCTGAGGACGGCGCGGATGCGGGCGATGAGTTCGTGTTTGCCGAACGGCTTGCGGATGAAGTCGTCCGCCCCGAGTTGGAAGCCGACGACGATGTCGATCTCCTCGCTTTTTGCGGAAAGGAATAGGATCGGTACATGGAGGTCTTCGGCGCGCACGCGGCGGCAGACTTCGTAGCCATCGAGTTTGGGCATCATGATGTCGAGGCAAAGCAAGTCCGGGCGGTGGCGGTTCCACTGGGCGAAGGCTTCCTCGCCATCGCTGGCGGTGACGATGTCGAAGCCCTCGGTGGTAACGCAGATTTGCAGGGTCTCGAGCATGATCGGATCATCGTCAGCGAGTAGGATTTTCATGGGGCGGGTGGTGCCGGGATGCGGAGTTCAAAGCAGGATCCAGAGCCTGATTGAGTAGGCTGAAAACAAAGGGTGCCACCGAGGCGGTGGGCAAGATCCCGGGCGATGGCAAGACCGAGGCCGGTGCCGCTTGCGCCTTCGTTCACTTGGGAATGCACGCGCTCGAATGGCTGGAAAATGAGCTCGACGGCTTCAGGCGGGATGCCGGGACCTTGGTCGGTGATGCGGAGGATCAATTCACCGGCTTCGATGCGGGTGTGGATTACCACCATGCCACCGGGCACGTATTTTTCCACATTGGAGAATAAGTTACCGATGATCTGGGCGAGTGCGTCTGAGTCACACAGACAGGCAGACTGGGTGTTTTCGTCCACGCGCTCGATCGTCAGGGCGCGGCGCTGGAAGCTGGGGGCGAATTGCTCGATCACGCTGGAGATGATTTCCGCAGGGATGCAGGGATGGGGGGTGATCGCCATTTTTCCTTCCTCGGTACGGGAAAAAGTTAGGACATTCTCGATCAGCCGCCCGAGCCTGCGGGCTTCGATGCGGACGAGTGCGAGCCTACGGTTGGATTCCTCGGGCTCTTCTGCTCCCAGTTCGATGGCGAGATCGATGTTTAGAAGGATATTCGTCAGGGGCGTGCGGAGTTCGTGGGAGACGCCGTTGACGAAGGAGACCCGCTGGCTGGCGCTGGCATGATCCCGCCGCTGGGTGAGGAAAACGATGCCGCCAAGCAGGGCGATGATGACGGCCAGTGCGGTCGTGACCGCGAGAGTGGCGGGGTGATAGTGGACGAGAGTCTTGCGAGTGTCCCATGAAGCGAGTTCGAAGGAGCCGAAGCGACAGCGGAGGGGTAGTAGCAGGTCCGGTGGGTCCGTAACCGCAAGGCCTGCAGTGGCGAGAATCTCCCCGCCGGCGCGTAACTGGTCGGGACCGCCCGAGATGCGGACAGGCTCGAAGGACGCTTCCGCCCACTTGCGGAGCCATTCTTGGATGGCCTGCGCAACGACGGGGCGAGAGACGACGATCACTGACATTTCGGCGGAGGTGCGTCTCAAGTGGAACATCAGCCGCTTGCCCGGCTCGTCGATCCAGCCGCTCTCGCGGTTGAAAAGACGGCTCTCATCCAGCAGCACCGTCGCGTCCGCAAGGGAGGCGGGACAGGCTTTCACGGAAAAGATGGGGAGGAGCGGCGGCCCGTCTGGCGAGGCATTCACCAAGGTGTGGAAATCCTGCAAC
The DNA here is from genome assembly GCA_031429315.1 of Akkermansiaceae bacterium. Taxonomy (GTDB): domain Bacteria; phylum Verrucomicrobiota; class Verrucomicrobiia; order Verrucomicrobiales; family Akkermansiaceae; genus Luteolibacter. The sequence continues at coordinate 15,600 of JANOZJ010000115.1, read as the reverse complement.
GCCGCGTCGCTTGGATGCAGCAGTGAAACTTGGAGGATGCCCTCAATTTCATCTGCCATGTGCCCGGTCTCGGTCGAATTAGGAGTGGCCTCCCGCCCGAGCCGTGCCAGGTGATCCTGATAGAGGTCCTCCAGCCGCTGTAGTTGGGCTTGGGCGGATGCGGCGAAGTGGTGCAGGGCCTCACGATTGCGCTCGCAGCGGACCTGCCTTTCCTGCCGCGCCAGCAGCACCCCGCCGAGCAGCAGCACGACCGCGATCCCCCAGAGCAGCAGCAGGGTTTTGCGCGGACTGGGAGAATACATAGGCTGAGTGTCGTGCGGCTGAGCGCGGCGTGGCCCAAGAATTTAGCAACTCGGCACGAGTGTGATCACACCATCATCGATCGAATACTTATAGTGAATGGCTTCGCAGATTTGCTTCAGCACAACACCGAATGAAACGTTCTTGAGTCGGAGTTCTTTGATTTTGGGGGTAGGGAGCACATCGGCTGCCGCTGGCTTTCCGTCGACCGCATCAGGACGCGGAATTTGCAAATAACGAATCACGAAATTTAAGCCCTTTTTGGCCGGGTCCGGTTCGGTTAGGTCCAGCTCTTTCGATCGTACTCGCAGGAACTCGACTGCGTCCTCGAGCGGGGTTCCCTCAAAATCGATGCTGGGAATGATGATTTTATCCAGCTTGCTTAAGATTTCAAAATTGGCCGGATAGCCAAGATACTTGGAAAGCGTTTCCGCAAACTTGTCGGCGGTATTTTTAGCCTTCTCGACGGCTTGCTTCTGGAGGGCGATGGCCTTCTCGGTTTCGCCACGGGCGAAAAGGATGCGGGCTTGGGCATCAAGCATCTCGGCGCCTTGGTCGTTGGGAGTTTTTGATTCAGTCTTGGCAGCGCCCTTGTTGAATGGATCGGATTTTTCGATGTCCTCTGGCTTCTGCGGGTTTGGCTCCTGCGCCAGTAAGGCACTTGCTCCGAAACCAAGGGACAGGATGCTCAACAACGCGCTGCGATGGATGTAGGTGGTGTGTTTCATAACGAGGACAGAATCCCATGATGTCCGCCGTCATGGGTGAACGTGGTGCAATTGATTCGTAAAATTTCTGTAAATTCGAGCATAAAAATAGATGAATAGGGTCAGTGAATAGGGTCAGTCCTTTGAATTCAATATAATGATTCACGCAGGGGCAGCGGTGGAATTGGATCCGAGCATGGCCAGACAACCAAGGTTTCAATATCCGGGAGCCGTCTATCACATCATGGCGCGGGGTGATGGCGGGAAACCGCTCTTCATCGGCAAGGAAGCCCACGAGTCGTTTTTGTATTGGATGGAGCGGGTCTGCGCAAGCCACGGTTGGCGTGTCTATGCCCGGGTGATCATGGGAAACCATTTCCATTTGTTGCTGGAAACCCCCGAGACGAATCTATCCGCGGGAATGAGGGTGCTGCTGGGGACCTTCAAGTGGATGACCCCGCGATGCAGGCGTTGCTGAGCGGCTTGGTCAACCGGATCCGACAGAGCAAAGACGACGCGAGAACCCTCAATAAAAAAGTCTTACGGAGAAAACCTAGCCAGTCGCTCTGCCTCGCATTCCCGCTCCGCACAAACGAACTGTGGCCATCCACCACCGGCGAAAGAAGTGGTAAGTCACCTACCTATCGCTTTGGGATGCCGCAAGTAGTGTGAGGCATGACTCTGAAAACCGCGTTAAGACCCGGCAGGCTTCTCGCTTCCATTGGATGTGCCCTGTCGGTCGTTTCAGGCTCCGCCGCCACGTTTCATACGATTCCGTTAGCGTGGAATGCTCCTCCCGAATCCGGGATATTCAACTACAAGGTTTACGTGGGCAGCGCGAGTGAGCAATACACTCAGGTTTTCGACGCCGGGACGAATCTGTCATTGTCCGTCGCCGACATGGAATTCGGCAGAACCTACTATTTCGCGGTGACCGCCGTCGGCAGCACGGGGCTTGAGAGTCTTCTCTCGCCGGAACTCGCCGTCGAGATCGTCCAACCGCCGCTGCCGGTGGGTAGCGGGATCTCGGTGACCGGCTCGGGACAGGCCGGGTTGAACTGGTCCTATCCAGTTTCAGCCTACAGCACCTCGCTCAGGTTCATCGTCGAGTCGAGCACCGACCTCCTCCACTGGACAGAAGTCGCCACGGTGCTGCCGACGGCGTCCACGGGTGGAAATTCGCAAACGGCGCAGTTTTTGTGGCCTTTCGCCATGACTGGCACGCGCAATTTCTATCGCCTCACGGCGAAGAACTGGATGGAGATCTATACAACATTATGAGTGGACGGGATCGAGTGTGACCAAGTCGATGGGGGTCGGGCCTCTCGGATTAACATTGTTGGTTAAGAAATCACACTGATCTCCGAATCCCGCCTGCTCCAACTCGGCGACGACGAAGACACCCCCTGGTCGCCCGATGTCCACAGCGCCCGCCTCCAACCCCGCCCGCTCGGGCATGCGCGCGTCAAGTTAAGCGCGAATTCCTCCAAACGTCGATAAGTGGGCAGATCAAGGAGCGGCGGAACGCGTCCCCCGACGCCCATGGAAAGCCAATGTTCCGTGCATCCGCTCATCTCATTGCCAGCTCATGGACATCGGCGAGCACGTTTCGCCGCTCCTTGGGCCACGAATCAGGGCCGTCGGCCCTGAACTTGACGCGCGTGCCCCGTTGGGGGTCATCCTCTGCGGCGGCATGGCCCTCGGCCTGCTGACGATCTTCATCGGCTTCGTCGAGATCGTCAAACCGCCGCTGCCGGTGGGCAGCGGGATCACCGTGAACGGTTCGGGACAGGCCGGGTTGGACTGGCCTATCCGGTTTCAGCCCACAGCTCCGCGCTCCAGTTCGGTTATTTCGTGAGTTCGTAGTCGGCGGCCTTCATGCCTTTCTTGAAGCCGTTGGAAGAATACTTGGTGGGAATATACTCACCGACGAGGGTGACATCCGCCTTCGCCGGGACGTCCAGCCCGGCACCCCAATAGACGCCGTTGACGATGAGTCGGCGGAGTCCTTCGCTAGAGAGGTCGGTCGCGGCACCCATGGTGGTGCAAAGGATTTTGTTGGTTTTGTCGGCGGGGTTCTTGACCTCGCGGTGCCAGGCGATGGGCATCATCGGAGTGTTGATGTCCTGCTTCTGTTTGTCGCTGGCGCGTTGTTTTTCGTAAGCGGCCGGAGGATCTTTAGGGTCCATGGCCTTGAGCACTTGGCCGCGCATCAGGATGGTCGCATCCGCAGGCGGGTAGGCCTCGTAAACGTCGGTGTCGCCGAAAACGTCGGTCACCCCGCGCAGCAGCGGATCCTTGCTGGCGGCGGCTTCGGCCACGCCGCGGGTGGCCTCGACCTTGTGCTTGGCCCAATGGGAGATCCAGCCTTCACCGAGTACCTCCTTGCCATAACTGTTATAGTGTTTGAACTCGCTGGTGGCAGGGAGCTGGAAGGAATGGGTGCTGGTGCGCAGGCCGATGAGCGGAACGCCGCGCTGGATGGCGTCGTCGAAGTGTTTCATGGTTTCGTTAGGCCACTTGCGGAAACGTATTGAGGTGACGATGACGTCGGCGGAGTCCAGGGCTTCGGGCTTGCCGAGACTGTCGCCCTTGTTGGGATTGATGGTGCCATCGGGATCGGTGGAAAAGAGCACCGTGCATTTAAAGCCGTGGTGCTGGCTGAGGATCTTCGCCAACATCGGCAGTGCTTCTTCGGAGCGGTATTCCTCGTCGCCGGCTAACAGGACGACATGTTTGGCTGCGCCCGGGCCTTTTACGCCGGGGTAGGAAACCCAGCCGATTCCGGATTCCGAATACGCGGGCAACTGAGTGGCGGCGAGGGCAAGCACGAGGGTGGAAATGGATCTTTTCATGAGGCGGGTATCTACCTGGGTGGCGGCGGGGATCTTTCTCTCAGCGGCTGGAGATGACAAGAATCCATTGTGATTTGACGAACCGTTGCGCGGCCCCCACATTCCGCGGCGATGTCCGACTTGAAACACGTGCTTTTCGTATGCACTGGAAATACTTGCCGCAGCCCGATGGCAGAAGGGCTTTTTCGCCAGGCGGTCGCGGGGCGGGATGATTACCAGGTGAGTTCCGCCGGGGTCGCGGCGTCGAAAGGCACGCCTTGCAATCCGGAGACCACCGCGCTCTTGAAAAAGCGCGGGGCGATGCTGAAAAATTTCGGCAGCCGGCAGGTTTCGGACGCGGTGCTCGCGGCCGCGACCCATGTGTTCGCGATGACCCGCGGCCACATGCAGACGCTGGAGTCCCGCTTCCCGGATCATGCCGACAAGTTCTATCTGGTCCGCGAGTTCATGGGACAGCCTAACAAGGGCGATGGCGGCGACGTGCTCGATCCCATCGGCCTGGGGCGGCGGGCCTACGAGGAGGTGGCCGATATGTTCGATCAGGCGATCCCGTCGATCATCGCCTACATCGACCAGACGTCGAAATCGCGGGAAGAGCGGGCGGGCTGATAGGTCGCTCAAATCATCCCGAGCTTCATCTTCCCCTCTTCGGAAATCATTTCCTGGTTCCAGGCGGGATCCCAGACGAGTTCGACGCGGGCGTCGTCGATGCCGTCGATGGTCATGATTTTGGCCTGCGCGTCGGCGGCGATGACCGGTCCCATGCCGCAGCCGGGAGCGGTTAGGGTCATCTTGACGGCGACGGTTTTCCTGCCGTCGGCTTCCTCGATGATGCAGTCGTAAACGAGGCCGAGGTTGACGATATCGACCGGGATTTCCGGGTCATAGACGCCTTTGAGCTGGCTCCAGACCTGTTCTTCGAGCGGCGCATCCTTGAGGCGGACGACTTCGGCGTGCTTCTTGAGTTCTTCCTCGGGATTGACGCCGAGGGCATCCGCATCCTGGGAGGAAATCCGCGCGAGGCCTTGGGAAGTGGCCACCGTGTAGGTGCCGCCGAGGCGCTGGGTGATGAAGACTGCGGTGCCGGCTGGCAGCGAGAGCGTGTCACCGCTGGGGATTTGGATGGCATTGACTTCGCGGCTGAGCTTGATTTCCTCGTGCATGGGCGGAGTTAAAACGAGCGCCCCGCCGACGGCAAGGGATGAGTTTTTTCCTTGTCGGCGGATAAACGGGTGGGCCAATCCGCTGGAAATGGCGGATCATGCGGGCGACGCTTGTTTCCGACAGGTTTATTTCCGCTCCCTGGAATTTCATGATCCACTCCCGCTCCATGATTGATTCCGATCCGGCTCCGACTCCCAGGATTCCGGCGGGTCTCGGCGACGACCGGAGCGGTGAGGCGGCGGCATTGATCGTTAGAATGGCCAAGGTGGATGGCGCGGCGCTCAGCGAGTTGCACGGGATGTGGAGTCCGGTCCTGTTGGGAATCGCCTGTCGGATGTTAGGCGACCGGCGGGAGGCCGAGGAGGCGGTGCAGGACACTTTCGTGCGGATGTGGCACCGCGCGGCGGACTACGATCCGCTGCAATCGCCGCCATTTGTGTGGGCGTTCGCGGTGTTGCGGGGCTATTGCATCGACCGCCTGCGCTATCGTCACCGCAGCAAGCGGGATTCCTCGCGGGTGGTGCCGATCCATTTGCATGCGCCGCCGGAGCAGACCGAGGATCCGCAGGTGATGGTGCTCGACGATTGGCGGCGGGTGCGGGCCGCGCTGGACGCTCTCGGGACCGACGAGCGCCGCTGCCTGGAGCTGGCGGTTTTCCTAGAATACACCCAATCGGAAATCTCCGCGCACCTTGGAACGCCTTTGGGAACGGTCAAGAACCGCCTCCGCCGCGCCTTGGAAAAAGTCCGCGATCAACTTTCACGCCATGAATTCTGACCCCCACGAGAGCGCCGCCTGGCGGACATTTGGAATGCTCGACGCCGACGAGGCGGCCGCGTTCGACGAGGCGATGCGCCATGATCCGGAGTTGCGGGATGCCTATCAGGAAATGGCGCGGCTGTCCGCGACGGTGGCGGTCACCGCGACCATTCCCATCGCCCCACAGGCAGGACAACTCGAGCGCCTGCACCTGAGGTTGGGCCTCAACGCGGCCAAGCGGGCGAACTGGCTTGGAATCACCGGTTGGGCGGCGGCCGCCGTTCTAACATTGATTCTGGTTGTCGACCGGACTCCGGACTGGAGGAACCGCGTGGCCGGGCAGCCGGCGCTTCACCCAGCCGCTCGTGAGCCGCAATCCGTAGGGACTCCTTCGGAGCCGGGTCTAGCAAGTAATGACGAACAAACCCTCACCCGCGCGCCGGCAATAATCGGTGACAGCGGGCTTGCGGCCACCCGCCAAGATGGCGACGCAAAGGTGATTGCCAAAGTGGAAACCAAACGGCTGATCCAGGAAATCGAAGTTCTCCGCAGCCAACTGGCAAGCGTTTTGGAGCGGGATCGCAAGCGCTTCGAGTCGGTCCCCGGCATGGCGTGGCCGATTGTCGTGCGGATGCGCCCTCCGGAAACTTTCGCCGACGCTCCCAGCGCGCTGACCGTGAAACTCGACGACCCGGCGATCACCTCGATGCTCGGCGACGCACTGACCGCTGCCAACCAGCCGGAGGTGGAATTTCTGGCGGAACGATCCATCGCCCTCCCAGATCCCGTCGCGCCGACAACGACAGAACCATCGGCCGTTCCGATTTACGATTCCGCGCGGGATGCGGGCACGCTGGTGGTCAGCAATTTGCCCGCCCCCGGCGCGGATGAAGCCTACAACTTGTGGGTCACCACCAAGACGGGCGACAAACCCGTGCATGTCGGCCGCTTGCCGGAATCCAACGTCCGGGGTGGCGATTCGTTCGATTTTAGCCTCGGCTCCAAAGCCACCGTGCCATTGGGGTTCATCCTCACCAAGGATCGCCAGGGCACGCCTCCCCTCCCCTCGGGGGCCAGCACGGTGCTCCAAGGGCCGCGCTAACGGACGAGCTGCGGCCTGATAGAAAATCCTGATAGGAAATCCTTGCCATGCCGGGGCATTTCGTCAGCATGTTCAAATGAACGAGTTTGAAGCCGACCTGCCGAGTTCGCGCATCCAGGACATGCCATCCGACCGGCGGCCGCGGGAAAAGCTGGCGGCGCTCGGTGCCGGCGCGCTGGACAATGCCGAGCTGATGGCGCTGTTCATTTCCACCGGCCAAAAGGGCCGCAGCGCGATCGACATCGGGCGGGAATTGATCGCTAAGTATGGCTCTATGGGTGCGCTCGGCGGCTTGCCGGTTTCCGAGTTGTGCAAGGAAAAGGGCCTCGGCCCGGCAAAGGCCTCGAAACTCGCGGCGGCCTTCGAGCTCGGTGCCCGCGTCGCCCGCGAGCAACTGCAGGACATCCCGCTCGACACGCCGGACCTGATCCATGATTTTTTCGGCCCGCAACTCCGGCATTTGCCCCAGGAACAGGTGGTGGTCGCGACCTTGAACTCACGCTTGCGGCACATCGGCACCTCGGTGATCTCGGTGGGCACCGTGAGCGATTCGAGCGCGCATCCGCGAGAGGTGCTGCGGCCGGTGATCACGCGCGGGGCGTTCGGCTTCGTGTTGGTTCACAATCATCCGTCCGGCGATCCGAGCCCCAGCCGGGCGGATGAAATCGTGACCCGCCGCTTGCTGGAGGCCGCCACCCTGATGCAGGTGACTTTTCTCGACCATGTCATCATCGGCAGGCCATCGCCGGGTCGGCTGGCGTATTATTCGTTCCGCTCGGCGGGGATCATCCCGTGAGTTGCTATTAAAAATCCGCCGCCCTAGTTTCGCCGCACGCTTATCATGTATCACCTGCACCTCACCCGGAACCTGCGCTCGTTCGCGTTTTTGCTGATCGTTTCGGCAGTGCTGGCGGGGATCGGCCTGCTGTGGTGGGCGAATCGCACGGGCTTGCCCGAATCGTGGCGAGCCGCCATCGAACAGGAAGTCGCCAAACGCGGCGCATTTGTGAAAATCGGCGGCTTGCGCTATAGCCTCCTGCAGGGCATCGTCGCCACCGACGTGCGGGTCTATTCCGAGCCCGAGCACTTGCAGGAAATTTCCCGGCTGGAGCGTGTCATCCTCGATTTCGATAAAACCAAACTCGCCCGCGGCATCGTCCACCTGACCCGGATCGAGCTCGCTCATGCCGGCCTCAGCCTGCCGGTGGACCCGAAGAATCCCGCGTCCGAAGCGCTCCAAGTGACCGACGCCAGCGGCACGGTTTTCATGCCCGGCGAGCGCCGGTTCGAGGTCCGGGACGCCCGCGGGAAAATCGCCGGCATCGACGTCAAGCTCGACGCGAGGATGATCGGCTATCAGCAGTTGGCCAAAAATCCCCCCGACGATTCTTATATCGGCAAGCGCCGCGCGCTGCTGGCAAAGCTGCTAGGCGAGTTGGAGAAATGGAAGTTCGATGAAAAGCATCCGCCGACGATCCAGCTTGCCGTCGAGGGCGATGCCAACAACTGGTCCTCGGTGACGGCGAAGGTGGTGCTGCAGATCAAGGACATGGAGAAAAACGGCCATCGGCTTGACGAAGTCACCGCCGAGGCGGACCTGGCGGGCGAATTGCTAACCATCACCTCGTTCCGCGCCACCGATTCGCAGGGCGTCCTCCAAGGACATCTCGACTTTAACATCAGGGACCGCGAGGGGCGATTCGATGTTTCCACATCGCTGGAGGTGCCGGAACTTCTAACGGCGTGGCTCGGGCTGCGCATGCCCAGGGACGTGCAGATCGGCGGCAAACAGATTCTAACCGCCGAGGGGGATTTCCTGATGGATGAGCTGAACAAGCCGCAGATCCGGGCAACCGGACACGTCCGCTGCGAGTCGGTGAAACTGCGGGGAGCTCCATTCGAGGTGGCGGAAAGCGCATTCTCATGGCGCGATGGAAATCTGTTTCTCCGCGATCTGCGACTGGTCTGCGGAGATGGTCAAGCGGAAGGCAAGGCGATGATCGAGTGGCCGTTGATCCGCCTAGAGGCTCACAGCACCTTGCCGGTGCCTGTCTATCAGCAGTTGGTCGCCGGGCTGGGTCTGCCGATCGAGCATGTGCTCAATGACATAAGCGAACGCGAAGGCGCGGCGGTGGATGTCACCGCCGAAGGTGGCTTCGACGCGACTAACAAGTTCGCCTGGGCCTACACCGGCAGCGGCACCGCGAAGAACCTGAACTACAAGGGAGTGCCGGTGAATTCCGCAGGCAGCAAGTTCACCCTCAATCACCAAGAGCTGGACTTCCACGATGGCACCGTGGTTTTCAACTATTCAAAATACGCCCTCCACAAGGCCTTCAACGGGGCCACCGAAGGCACCGCCAAGGTGGGCCGAATCCGCTACGACGCGACAAACAAACTCGTCGAAGTGGAAGACGTCCGCGGGGCGGTCTGGGCCGCGCCGCTGGTCCGTCTTTTCGCGCCGAAAATCGCCGACAACCTCGAGCAATACCGCTTCCACCAGCCCCCGGATCTGAAGGGGGCCGGGGTGGTCGATGTCACCCCGCAGGGGCGCACGACGTTGAACATTTCCTTCAACTCGGACCACCCGGCGGACTATCAGTTCCTTGGCGAGAATCTAACGCTCGTCCGGCCTCGCGCACAGGTCGGCATCCGCGGGGAAGGTGTTTCCATCAGCAATCTGAAGGTCGATGCCTTCGACGGTCCGGTGGCGGCGAACATCGAGTATCTCGGCGGCGGCAAACTCCAGGGCGAAGTGAGCTGGACCCGGCTCTCGGTCCCCGATCTAACGTCCACTTACGGCTTCCAAATGAAAACCGGCGGCGATGTCACCGGGCGGCTTGGGTTCTCGCTAACTGATGGCAAGGTGGAGTCGATGAACGGCGAGGGCCTGATCGCGCTGGAGAAAGCCGAACTGTTTTCGGTGCCGATGTTCGGTCCGCTCACGCCGTTGATCGGCGGCGTGCTCAATGACGAGCGGGCGGGCCGCCAACAGGCGAGGCACGCGTTCTGCACCTTCAGGATCCAAAACGGCATCCTCAGCACCAACGATTTCCAGACGTCCACCAGTTCCCTGAATTTCGCCGGCGACGGCTCGGTGGACCTGAAGGAGCGCACGCTGGACATGACCATGCGGATGAACGCACAGGGCTTGTTAGGGCTGCTCACGCTGCCCTTGCGGCCGTTTTCCGGCTTGTTCCAGTTTCACGGCACCGGCCCGTTGAAGGACGTCAAATGGGAAAGCATGAAGGTCACTCCACCTCCTGAATCCCAGAGGAAAATCCTGCTGGAGCCGCCCAAAGCCAAGCCGGTCGGCGTTGACGGGTGAATCACATTTTTAAAAGTCACGCCTTGCACCTGCCTGCGGGAGGTGCCACTAATCCCCCACGACGGTGAGTCAAAAAGGTTCACCAGAAACAGAAAGCCAACTGCCATGTCCAATCCATTTTCAACCACTAACAGTCTCGATCCGGAAGCCGGATTCACTCAAACTCCATCCGTCGCCCAAGCGGCGAATGATCTCCGCGTGGCCGCCGGCGAGAAGGCCCGCGAACTGGTCCACACCGCCGAGGAAAAGGCCATCGCGCTAAAAGAACGCGCCATGGAATCCGCCCAGCAGTTTCGCGAAACCGCAGTCGAGCGGGCAAGCCAGTTCAAGGCCACCGCCACGGAAAAGGCCACTGCCTTCAAAAGCGCTGCCACGGAAAAGGCCATGCACATGAAAGAGACCGCCAGCGAACAGTGGCAGGACACCCGGGTGAAAGCCAAGGAACTGCATGTCACCGCGGAGGACTACATCCGGCAGAATCCCACGAAATGCGTCCTCAGTGCCCTCGGTGCCGGATTTCTGATCGGCCTCATTGTCCGCCGCTGAGCACCCCGGCCGGCCTCCGGTCAGGTGCGTTTCCCCGTCCCCAATGAATCCGTCTTCTGACACCAGTCCCGCTGCTGCCGCACCATCCGCTGGCATCGGGGTTGCTCCGGCCCAGGCTCCTCCGGCCAATTGGCGGGAGGCCTTGATGTCCTTGATCGCCGCTCGCTTCGCGCTGATTGAGTTCGAATCGAAAGACGCCGCCAAGCACGCGGCCAGATGTGCCGCATTGATCGCCGCCGCCTGCGGATGTGCCGTTTTTTCCTGGGCGCTGCTGCTGGCTGGAGGCGTCTCGCTGATCGCGGAAACCAACGGCTGGCCATGGTATACCGTGGCGATTGGTGCCGCGGTGATTCACCTGTTAGCCGGAATCATCCTCGCCAGCTTGGCAAAACCCTCGGCAATCCCTGCCTTTCCCGTCACCCGCGCTGAATTTCAAAAGGACCGCGAATGGATCGAAAACTTCCACCAATCCAAGAAATCGAACGATTGATCCGCCTCAGCGCGGCTTCCCGTTCGTGCCTGACAAGCGAGGCGATCACGCTCAGGCAACGGCTTGATTTCCCGACGCGGATCCGCACCTCGCTGAAGAGCCATCCGACCGCCTGGTTGTTCGGATCAATCGCATCGGGATTCGTCGCCAGCTTGATGTTCCGGAGGAAATCCGCAGCTCCGAAAACGAAACGCGGCGGATTGGTCGTGACGCTGCTAGGTCTTGCCTTGACCGCCGCCCGACCCTTCGCGAAAGTTTGGCTTGCCGACCACATGAAAAGCTATCTCATCGGGCGTCCGGGCACTGTCCCGGCCAATCCTCCCCGCAGACAATCCGAGTCCGTCCATCCCATTTAATGTCCAATTTCATGTCAACCCACACGGTCCTGGATCACGTCGATCAATACCTTCAGCTCGGCCGCGAGTATGAGTGCTCCGATCTCCACCTCGCCACCGCCTATCCACCCGCATGGCGGCGCTTCGGCCAGCTTTCCCCGATTTGGCCCGACCACCACCCCCTGACTCCCGCAGACACCGAACGGTTGGTCCGCTCGTTTCTCGGCAAAACGGAATGGGATCGAATGGAGCTGCAGGGAGACATCGACTTCGCCTATTCCGCCAGCAACGGCCGCTATCGCGCATCCGTCGTCAAACAGCGTCTCGGCTACGACATGGCGTTCCGGATCATCAGTGACAAGATCAAGTCGATCGAGGACATCGGCCTGCCGCTCGACCATATCCTGCCGCTCACCCGCTATCAGAACGGCCTCGTCCTCGTCACCGGCTCCGTCGGCTCCGGCAAGTCCACCACCCTCGCCGCGCTCGTCGATTTCATCAACCGCGACCGCGAGGACCACATTCTAACGCTCGAAGACCCGATCGAATACGTCTTCGAATCCAAGGGCTGCCACGTCAACCAGCGCGAGGTCCACAAACACACCGAGTCGTTCGCCCGCGCCCTCCGCGGTGCGCTCCGCGAAGATCCCGACGTGATCATGGTCGGGGAAATGCGCGACCTCGAGACCATCCAGCTCGCTCTAACCGCCGCCGAGACCGGGCACTTGGTGCTCGGCACCCTCCACACCGGCAACGCCCCGCGGACGCTCGACCGGGTGCTCGACGTGTTCCCCACCGACCAGCGCGAACAGATCCGGATCATGGTTTCCGAGTCGCTGCGCGGCATCCTTTCCCAGCAGCTCGTCCCCCGCGCCGACGGCAATGGCCGCGTGCTCGCCCTGGAACTGTTAGTCAACACTCCCGCCGTTTCCAACTGCATTCGCGAGGGCAAAACTTTCATGCTTCCCGGCGTCATGCAGACCGGTAAAAACGTCGGCATGATCACCATGGATGAGTCGTTGCGCCAACTCTACGTCAAGGGCATCATCTCCAAGGACGAGACGTTGTTTCGTTCAGACGACAAGAACCAGATGCGCGCGTTTTTCGAGTCCTGATCCATCATCACTCCCCCGCCACTGGTTTTTTCTATCAGGGGAATACTCAATTCCCAAAAGACTCTCCCATATCTTCTTATCTTTCTCACATGGCCAAGATCGACACTCTCTTCCGCTACCTGATCGCCACCAAAGGCTCGGACCTTCACTTGTCCGAAGGCCAGATGCCCAAAATCCGCGTCCACGGCGCGGTCACCGTCATCCCCGATCAGGAAGTCCTGCAAGGTGAGGTCTTCCACGATCTGCTCGCGGAAATTTGCGACCCCAAGGCATTCGCCAAATACCTCGAAGAGGGCGATCTCGACTTCGCCTACGAAATGGACGAGGACTCCCGGTTTCGTTGCAACTATCTAAAACAACAAAACGGCCTTGCCGCCGTGTTCCGGTTGATCCCCACCGAAATTGCCACCCTCGAAAGCCTCGGGGTGCCCAATGTCGTCAAGGAATTCGGTCACATGCGGTCCGGTCTGGTCCTCGTCACCGGACCCACCGGCTCCGGCAAGTCCACCACCCTCGCCGCGCTGCTAGATTACATCAACATCAACTTCAGTCGCCACATCATCACGGTCGAGGAACCCATTGAGTTCGTCCATCGCAACAAGAAGTCGATCATCACCCAGCGCGAGGTGCCGATCCAGACACCCTCCTTCGCCGACGGCCTGCGCGCCGCCCTCCGGGAAGATTCGGACATCGTTCTCGTCGGAGAGATGCGCGACTTGGAAACCATCTCGCTCGCCCTAACAGCCGCAGAAACCGGCCTGCTCGTCTTCGGCACCCTGCACACCAACAACGCCCGCAAGACCGTGGACCGGATCATCGACGTGTTCCCCGCCAACCAGCAATCGCAGGTACGCACCATGCTCGCAGCCTCGTTGCGCGGCGTGGTCGCCCAGCTCCTGTGCAAGCGCGTGGACAAACCCGGCCGGACCGCCGTCCATGAAATCATGTTCGCCACTCCCGCCGTGGCCGCCATCATCCGCGAAGGTGCCACCCAGAAGCTCTACGACGTCATCACCGGCGGCAAAAACGAAGGCATGCAGTTCATGGACGAGTCGATCTGGTCGAAACTCCGCGAAGGCATGATCTCACCCGAGGAAGCCTACATGAAGGCCATCGACAAGACCCGCTTCAAGAAATTCCTACCGGAAAAACTATCCCGTCTCGGCGACGCATCCGGTGAAAGCCCGATGGGGCACTAACGGGTTCTATCAACCTGCGAAGGCTTTTCCTAGCAGCTCCAAGCTCTTGGGAATCGCCGTCAGTTCGTCGAACGATTTCGAGGTGCCCCAGGTGCCGGAGTTCACCCGCATCGTCGGGATGCCGAGTTAATAGGCGTACTCGATGCAGACATCGATGGGCCGCAGATCTTCGCGTTTGAATCCCCAGAACGAGTAGGAGGAAACCCCGATCCGGCTTCTCCGGCCTTTTATATCCACAGTCGGAGGGCACTCGGCGGCTGTCAGCAACGGAGCGGACGAGAAGGCGGCGGCGGCCGCGAGGAAGTGGCGGCGGTTCATCCGGCAAATCACACAATCGTCATTTCGGGTGGAAACAGAAATCGCCTGGGACTAACTCGCTTTCGCCGCAAACCGTTGTTTTGAAAACGCGATCTTCTCCGCATGCCGCGCCGGGGTGGAGGCGGTGCAGCTCGACCACGGGTTCTAACCGGCGGAGCAAATATCAGGGTACCTGCGTCCAGCTCGCGCGTGTTAGACGCCAGCCGTCCTTTTCCTTTTGCCACTCGTAGATGACATCGAACGTGCCGTCCACCGGGCGATATTGTGGCAGGACGACGAGGCCGGTCAGCGTGAGGTCCACCGTGGCTTGGTCGCCGGTGACGGTGACGGAGCGGAGTTTCTTCAACTCGAAGCGGGTCTCCTTGGCTTGGTTGCAGAGCCAGGAGTAGGCGGATTCAAGCTCGGCGCGCTGGAACGAGCCGTTGGCTTCCTTGATCGTCGGGGTGTCGAGTTGGACCTCGCTGGCGAGCAGGGAGCTGAGCGAGTAGGCACCCATCTGGCGGCCGACTTTGCCGGTGCCGCTGTCGAGGGTGAGCGTAGTGAGCAGCGATTGGGTCCGGCGCTTCAGGACTTGGGTGTCGGAAAACCACCAGGCACCGAGGCCGGCGAGGATGGCGAGGAGGATGATAGAGATAACGAGGCGTTTCATGTGGCGGCGGGCTGTTGGCTTGGGTCGTAGAAAATCCGGATGTCAGCCTTGTCGGTGCCGAGCAACTGTTGGGCGCGCTTGAGCGCGGCGCGGGTCGAAAGGTTCGGGTTGCGCGGGTTGGTTAGGAAGATGTTGCTCTCGCCGGCCCGGCGGTCGCAGCCGTCCTGCAAGGTGATGAGGATCCCGGATTTTTTCAGCACCCGATAGACTTCACGGGTCGCGCCGGAGACGATCAGATGCAGGCCTTTCTCCCGCATGAAAAGAATCAGATCCTCCAGTGCCATCACGCTCGTCGCGTCGAGGTGGCGGGCGTTTTTCAACCGCAGGATGATCACCTGGATCGCCGGGTCGGAGACGGTCCGCTGGATCTGGGTGCGGAAAAGTTCCGCCGCGCCGAAGAACAAATCCCCCTCGACGTGGACGATCGAGATCGCCGGGATCGGGCGCTGGCGCTTCTCGCCCATTTCCCTCAGTTCGCCCTTCTCGCTGAACTCGTATTCGATCAGATAGGGTCGGCTCGCCTTGCGCAGGAAGAGCATGATGGAAATAGCAACGCCGATGAAGATCGCCACGTGCAATGGCGCTAGCAGCGTCGCGACGAAGGTGATCACCAGCACCGCCGCATCGTCGGTGGTCGAGCGCAGGCAGATCCGGATGTGGCGGAGGTTGAACAGTGAAAACGACAGGGCGATCACCAGCGCCGCGAGCCCGGCCTTGGGCACGTAGTCGATC
>JANOZJ010000114.1:0-7680 GCA_031429315.1 Akkermansiaceae bacterium | reverse complement strand
TTTCCTAAACCGACTCTTCACTCACACCTAACAAAGACGACCCATGTCCAAAGAATGCTGCTCCGAACCCACTCAGGAATCGTCCGACGGTTCATCCCCAAAATCCTGCTGTTCCGCCAATGGCTTGGCCCTCGTTTACGGGTCGTGGCTGCTGCGCCTCTGGCTTGCCACTCGTGCCATCCAAACCGGCCTCGAAAAATATGCCGCCGTCAAACAGCTTCCCGGCGAGGCCGTGAAAGTCGGTGGCGTGGCCAACGAGGAAGGTCTCAGCGCCGTGGGTTCCGCCAAGGTCTATGCACTGGATAACTACCACGGCGTGCCCGAGGCCCTGTTGAAGAAATTCCAAGCTGAACCCTTGATGCTCAAATGGGCGCTTCCCCTGTATGACAAAATGCTTGGCCCGGCGCTGCTGATCCTCGGGATCACGATCCTATTGGGCTTCGCCTACCGCACCTCTCTTTTCCTGCTCGGCTTGATCTACATCAGCCTCACCTGGGGACTCATCCTGATCAAGCAGGACGACGGTGTCTCTTGGCTCGCGGCCCACATGGTTCTCGTCGTGATGGCACTCGCCCTTGCGCAATACAACCGCCTCGCCATCCTCAAGAAGTGGTAAGCCTATGAATCCTTCTCTTCCCAACTTCAGTCGCCGCGATTTCCTCTCGAAAGCCGCGGGCGGCCTCAGCGCCGGCCTCGTGCTCGGCGCTCCCAACCTCCTGCGAGCCGCCAACTCCGGCAGCTCGGATGACATTCACGTGGCCCTCGTCGGCTTCGGCAAACAGGCGGATGTGCTCTTCGCGAGTTTGAAAAACATTCCCGGTCTCCGCTTCCAGGCCGTCTGCGACATCTCGGAGAACCGCATCAAAGCGTTCCGTTCGAACAGCCGCGGCATGACGAACTGTGAGGGCGCGACGTTCTACGAGGACATCGACGACATGCTTGCCAAGGAGAAGGGGCTGGACGCAGCCATCGTCTCCACCCCCGACTTCTGGCACTCACCGCATACCGTGAAATGCCTCGAAGCTGGACTCCACGTTTACTGCGAGAAGATGATGTCCAACACCATCGACGGCGCACGCGCCATGGTCAAAGCCATGGAAAAATCCGGCAAGCTCTGCCAGATCGGGCACCAGCGCCGCTCGAACCCCCGCTACCGTTACACCTTCAACAAGCTCATCAACGGCAAGAAAATCTGCGGCCAGATCACCAATGTGAATGCCCAGTGGAACCGTTCTCTCAATGCTTCAATGGATATTGGTGGAACCAAAATCGCAAAATCCATCATCGTCCCAGACGACGTATTGCAGCGGTATGGCTTCAAGGACATGCACCAGTATCTCAACTGGCGTGTTTACCGTGACCTTTCCGGCGGCCCCATTTCCGACCTCGGAGCCCACCAGATCGACATCTTCAACTGGTTCCTCGGCACCGCCCCCAAGCGCGTTTACGCATCCGGTGGAAACGCCTATTTCAAGCAGCGCGAGCAGTTCGACAACGTGATGTGCATCTTTGACTACGACACCCCGCAGGGCGAGGTCCGCGCGTTTTACGAAGTACTTACCACAACCAGCTACGGTGGTGGATTCTTCGAGAGCTTCATGGGCACTGAAGCGTCCATCAAGATTTCGGAAATCGCCTCATCTTCCGCCATCTACCGCGAGGCTTCCGCTCCCCCATGGGACGGCCTCGTCAATGACAACTACCTCATCCGCAAGCCCGCTCCTCCGAAACCGGAGGCCTCCGCAGACTCGGTGAAATCCTACGAATCCGCCGCTCCAGAAGTCTTCGATCTCCCTGGAGACTTCGGCAAACCCGCCCACCAACCGCACCTCGAGAACTTCTTCGCCGCCGTCCGCGGCCATGCGAAACTCAATTGCGATGCCCGTCACGCCTTCGAGAGCGAGGCCCCCATCTTCTGGGTCAATCCCTCCGCCCGCGAACGCCGCCCCATCGATCTCACTTCCGAACACCTGTCTGTCTAATCCAATATGAAATACCATCACATCATCCCATTTGCCCTCCTTTCCACCCTCGCCTTCGCCCAGGACAAAGTCCCGCTCAAGACCGAGCTGCCTCCCGAACTCATCGAAGGCACACCCAAGGAAATGAAGGTGCCCAACCTCGTCCAAGTCCCGGAAAAAACTCCAGAGTTCCTCGTTCCCGCAGGCACCACCCTGCTCTCGAAAGGCAAGAAAGTCACCGCCAGCGATTCCAGCCCGATCATCGGCGACCTCCCCCTCATCACCGACGGAGACAAGGACGCCGGCGAGGGCTACTTCGTCGAGCTGATAGAAGGCACCCAGTGGGTCCAGATCGACCTCGAAAAAAGCGCGGCCCTCTCCGCCATCTGGCTCTGGCATTTCCATTCGCAGAAACGCGCCTACCACGACGTCATCATCCAGATTTCCGATGATGCGGAGTTCAAGACCGGCGTCACCACCGTTTATAACAACGACTACGACAACTCCTCCAAGCTCGGCCAAGGCACCGACCGCCCCTACGTCGAGTCCCGCTTCGGCCTCCTCGCCGATGCCAAGGGAGCCAAGGGCCGCTACGTCCGCCTCTACAGCAAGGGCAACACCTCCAACGAACAAAACCACTACATCGAAGTGGAAGTTTACGGCAAAGACTCCTGAATTACTAACAACCCACCGCGCCGAATCCCCATGACTCCCATCCAGACCCGTCGTTCCTTCCTTGGCAACACCACCCTGTTAGGCACCGGTTTAGCCGCCAGTTCCGTGTTTGCCGTGAATCTTCCCGCTGGCAACAAGAAGGTGAAGGTGGGACTCATCGGCTGCGGCGGACGCGGCAATGGCGCGCTCGCGGATTTCACCGCAGCCTGCAAGATTCTCGGCATCGAGGCCGAGGTCACCGCCACGGGCGACGCATTCAAGGACAAGGCCGAAGCCGTCGGCAAAAAATACGCGCTCGCCGCGGAGCGCTGCTTCGGTGGTTTTGACAACTATCAGAAAGTCATCGCCAGCGGTTGCGACTACGTCCTGATGGCCACCCCGCCGGCCTTTCGGCCCGTGCATTTCGCCGCAGCGGTCGAGGCGGGAAAACATTGTTTCATCGAAAAACCCGTGGCCGTCGATCCCGCCGGTGCTCGCTCGGTCATCGCCACCGGCGAGAAAGCCTCCGCCAAGGGACTCGCCGTCGTGGCCGGCACGCAGCGCCGCCACATGGCCAGCTACCTGACGAACAAGGCACTCATCGACGCCGGAGCCATCGGCCAAATCAAAGGCGGCGTGGTCCAGTGGAACGGCACCGTGCCATGGACCAAGCGCCGCAACGAAGGCGAGTCAGACGCCTCCTACCTGGCCCGCAACTGGCTCAACTTCACCGAGATGTCCGGCGACCACATCGTCGAGCAGCACATCCACAATCTCGACGTCGCGGTCTGGTTTCTCGGTCGCCTTCCTGTGACCGCGATCGGCTTCGGCGGGCGCGCACGGCGGCAGACGGGCAACATGTTCGACTTCTTCAGCGTGGACTATGACTTCGGCGACGACGTCCACATCCACAGCCAATGCCGCCAGATCACCGGCACCTATGGCCGCGTCGGCGAGTTATTCACCGGCACCGAAGGCGTCTGCTACGGCGGCGGCAAACTGCAGGGCAAGAAAATCGAAGTTGCGGAAATCAAAGTGGATTCCGACAACGGCCAAATCCAGGAGCACGTGGACATGATCCGCAGCGTGGTGGCGGGCAAGCCGCTCAACGACGCGAAGAGCATCGCCGAGACCACCTTGGTGGCCATCATGGGCCGGATTTCCGCCTACACCGGCGAGATCGTCCGCTGGAGCGACCTGGTGTCCAACACCGCCTCGCCTCACTACAACCAGCTCTGCACGCCCGCCGCGACCGACTTCGAGAAGGGTGAAGTCAAAGCGCCCGAGGAAGTTCCGCCGGTGCCGGGCAAGGCGTAATCATTCAGCCGCTCCTTGCACAAGAGCACTCCACGACATCTCGCCCGGAGCATCTCATTAACGATCAACCCCAATTCTTCAACGTCACTCCGAAGCCCCTGCCTACGGGTGGCAATCTGAGCGACACCGTGCCAACCGGCTTGGGCAAACAGTTCGTCCGCCTGCTCGTGACGCCGACGCCGTAGTGCCACCCAGATTTATTAGGGCGTGGCGGTAAACGCGTGACAAGTTGCCCATCACAAACGGATTCACCACGGACGCCCCTCCCATTCTCACGCGAGAATGGCGCGGATTGATTTTTGGCACAATTTTGATCTTGGTGAAATCCGGAAGGCTGATAGCTGTCAGTAATCCCGGGATTCACTGGGAAAAAGCGCCATGAATCACAAGAAGGACAGCAAACAGAAACCGCCTGCGGAGGATGTTGCACCCGCAGCACTGGAGAAGACGCGGCATGACGGATTTCCCATCGTCGGCATCGGCGCATCGGCGGGCGGGTTGGCGGCGTTCGAGGCATTTTTCGCCGGAATGCCGACGGACAAGGAGCCGGGGATGGCCTTCGTGCTGGTGCAGCACCTGGCACCGGACCACAAGAGCATCCTGACCGACCTGATCCGCCGTTACACCCGGATGCAGGTGTTCGAGGTGGAGGACGGGATGGTGGTGCAGGCGAACTGCACTTACGTCGTTCCGCCAAACTGCGACATGGCGTTCCTCAATGGGGCGCTGCAATTGCTCGAACCCATCGCACCGCGCGGCCAGCGGATGCCAATCGACTTTTTCTTCCGCACGCTGGCGCAGGACCAGCATGAGCGGGCGATCGGCATCGTGCTCTCCGGCACCGGCAGCGACGGCACCCTCGGGGTGCGTGCCATCAAAGGCGAGGGCGGCATGGTGATGGTGCAGAGCTGTGCGACCACCGAGTTCGACGGCATGCCGCGCAGTGCCATTGCGACGGGATTGGTGAACTATGAACTGCCGCCAGGCGAGATGCCCGGCCAGCTCATCGCTTACGCCACTCACGCCTTCGGCAAGCTGGCTCACGACTCCGGCACTCCGCCGCGTGGGATCGAAAACGCGATGCAAAAAATCTTCGTCTTGCTGCGCGCCCAGACCGGCCACGACTTTTCCCACTACAAGCCGGGCACCGTGCAGCGCCGCATCGAGCGGCGGATGGCCGTCCACCAGATCGAGACGCTTCATGATTACGTCAGGTATCTGCAGGAAAAACCGCCGGAGGTGGAAGCGCTGTTTCGCGACATGCTCATCGGCGTGACGAACTTTTTCCGCGATCCGGAGGTCTTTCGGGTGCTGGAGAGCGAGGTGATTCCCAAGCTGTTTGCGGACAAAAAGACCGGCGGGGTGATCCGCATCTGGTCGGTGGGCTGCTCCACGGGCGAGGAGCCTTACTCGCTCGCCATCCTGATACAGGAGCGGATGGCGATCCTCCGGCAAAGCTTCACGGTGCAGATCTTCGCCACCGACATCGACAGCCGGGCGATCGACACCGCGCGGGCCGGCGTCTATCCGGCGAGCATCGCGACGGACGTGACAGCGGAGCGCTTGGCGCGTTTTTTCACCATCGAGGGCGACGGCAGTTCTTACCGCATTCACAAGAGCATCCGCGACATGCTGGTTTTTTCCGAGCAGGATGTGATCGAGGATCCGCCGTTTTCCAGGCTCGACCTGATCAGTTGCCGGAATCTCCTGATCTATCTGGGCGGCGATTTGCAGGAAAGGCTCATCAGCCTATTCCACTACGCGCTGAAGCCCGGCGGTTTCATGTTCCTGGGCACTTCAGAAGGCTTGGGCAAGTCCAGCGCCCTGTTTGCGGTGCTGGACCGCAAAGCCAAGGTTTACCGGCGCAACGAGGATTTTCACGGCATCCAGCGCGCGACCAAGGCCCGGTTTTTCCAAACCATGTCGGCGATCGATGCGTCCCTGCCGGGTCAGCCGGCCGCCGCGCTGGCGTTCCCGCCGAAGCTGCCACTGCGCGAGCTGATGGAGCAGTCGCTGTTGCAGGAAATCGCCCCGGCGGGGGCACTCGTCAACAGCCAGGGAGACATCCTCTACCTGCACGGCCGCGCCGGGATGTATTTGGAGCCGGCCCAGGGTGAGGCGGGGATCAACAATATCCTGCGAATGGCCCGTGAAGGGCTGCTGCCTGCCTTGGCCGTCGCCCTGCACAAAGCCTCGTCCACGGGGGACACCGTGCGCCGCCACGGCCTGAACATCAAAACCAACGGCCACTTCACCCGGGTCAACCTGAGCATCCGCGCGATGACGCGCGGCCCGGCGGCGACGCCTGAAGCACCGCTCTATCTGGTCGTCCTCCAGGAAGCGCCGCCGCTGGACCCGGAAGAGGTGCCACAGCCCGCCCCGGCCGCAGGCGAGGGCGGGCCGACGGATGCCGAGGCACGCATCATCGCGCTCCAGCAGGAGCTGCGGGCGAAGGACGAATATCTCCAGAGCGCCCATGAGGAGCTGCAATCCTCCAGCGAGGAACTCAAGTCCTCCAACGAGGAAATGCAGTCGGTGAACGAGGAGTTGGCCACGGTCAATTTCGAGTTACAAACCAAGGTGGCGGATCTGTCACGGCTGAACAATGACATGAACAACCTGCTGGGCGGCACCGGCATCGGCACCGTATTTGTGGACCACCAACTGCGCATCATACGCTTCACCCCCGCCGCTAATGAGATCACCAACCTGATCCTGGCGGACATGGGGCGGCCCTTGGAGCACATCGTTTCCAATCTGGTCGGCTACGAGCGGTTGGTGAAGGATGCGCAGTCGGTGCTGAAAACTCTGGTGCCCGTCGCGCGGGAGGTGAAAACCCGCAAAGGCAAATCATTCAGCATGCACATCATACCCTACCGCACGCTCGATAACGTGATCGAGGGTGCGGTGATCTCGTTTTTCGACATTTCGGAAATGGTCCGGACGCGGGAAGCGCTGCACACCGCCAACAAGCAACTCCGGCTGGCAGTGGTGGTGCGCGATGCGAGCGATGCCATCACCGTGAAAGATCTGGAAGGCCGGACCCTCGCTTGGAACCCGGGCGCGGTGCGGCTCTACGGCTGGACGGAAGACGAGGCGCTGCAAATGAACGTGCGCGACCGCATTCCAGCAACGCAGCGGGAGCAGGAGATCGACAAAATGAAACAGCTCTGCCGCGCGGAAATCCTGGAACCCTATCACACCCAACGCCTGACCAAGTCGGGTAAGGTCGTGGAGATTTCGATGATCGCGACCGCCCTGCTCAACGAGGCCGGGCAGATCTATGGGATTGCCACCACCGAGCGGGCGAGACTATCCTATCCTAGAGCCAGCGCATGATGAATGACGAGAGTCCCCCCTTCGTAACCGCTGCCGCTGCCGCCCTGCGCCAGCGGGCGGAGGCTTTGTTCTTGGAACGCTCACCGCAGACCCTCGACACGCTGTCGCCCGAAAAGGCCCGGCAGTTACTCCACGAGCTGCAAGTCCACCAGATCGAGCTGGAAATGCAGAACGAGGAGATGCAGCGGCTGCATCTGGAAATGGAGGCCTCGCGGGCACGTTATTTCGACCTCTACGACCTCGCCCCGGTCGGCTACCTCACCGTCAGCGAGGCGGGGACGATCCTCGAGGCCAATGTCACCGCCGCCAGGATGCTGGGCGTGTCCCCAAACACGCTGGCCACGCAACCGTTCACCCGTTTCATCGTTCGCGAGGACCAGGACGTTTTTTACTTACAGCGCAAGCAACT
>JANOZJ010000113.1:0-1741 GCA_031429315.1 Akkermansiaceae bacterium | reverse complement strand
CCTGCGCCACAAGAAGCTCCGCCACCGCCCGTGGTGGCAGAAAATTTCGAAACCCTTGTTCCACCGCAGCTTGTGGGTCCCTTGCCGGGATACCGTGGCGTCAGGCCTCGCCATCGGCCTGTTTTTCTCGATGATGCCGTTTATTCCGCAGTCGATCTTCGCGGCCATCCTCGCGATGCGCGCCAAGGTCAACGTGCCCTTCGCGATGGCCGCCTGTTTCGTCAGCAACCCTTTCACCAACGTGCCGTTCTGGTACGCGCAAATCCACGTGGGGCAGTGGCTGATCAATTTCCTGTCGCTGCCGGTCCTGCCGGGGCAACTCACTCTGCCGATCGTCGGCATCGTCTCGGCGAGCAATTTCATCGTCGGCTTTGTGGCGATGGGCGTGCTGCTCGCGCTGTCCGCCTATCCGCTCGTCCATTTGTTTTCCGCCGTGTTGCCACACCACCTGCCGGTCCGTCGGCACGGCAGCAAGCCAGTTAGGGTGCCCGCGGTCCCGGCGGCGCAAAGCGACGGGTCGTGACGCTGCCGCCGCTGGGGGCTCCCAGACGCTCGGGGAGAGCCACCGCCGGAAAGCGGAAACTGAGAGTGCCGGCCATCCTGGCGTGCCGCATCAGCCCGCCCAAGCCGATCGCTCCCAGGCCGAGCAGCGAAAGCGTGCCGATCACCAGCAGCGTGATTTTCATCGTTCTCGCGGCCGGTGGCTTGGTTTCGCGGCGGTTGAAATAGCCGCCGAACTCGGTGGTGAGTTGTTCGACGAGACCTTCGAGATAGAGCTCGGGGGCGAGCCTCGGGTCGGTGGATTCCAAGGCCCGGCTGAGGATGGCCGCCGTTTCATAGGTCGGCACCCGCGCCAGATCCTTGAAGGCGGGTTGTTTGTCGACCAACTCGCGGCCGACCGCCAGATTGCGACTGTCGGTTTCAAACACCACGACCAGGCCGTTGCCGTCCGGAACCCAGGCTTGGCGCAGTTGCGCCGCCCTGTCGGCTGCGGTGGAGGCGATCAACACCGGCTCCACCACCAGATAGATCATGTAACCGTGGTCGTGTTCCAGCTTGCGGATCCGCTCGGAAATCCGCTTCAAGGCACCGGGATTCCGATTGAAGAATCCTCCCGCGTCGAGGACACCGAAGGCTGGCGGAGCCTGGATGCCATTGGCTGCCGACAGATCCTGCAAGGCTTGGCCGCGCCCCGGTGAAACCAGGGCACCGCAGCACAGCCAAACCGCTAACATTTTCTTGAAGCGAGTCACCGGTCGGAATCATTTTATATTCCCTTATTAAAGACAAGCGGGAACACAGGGTGGAATTGCGGCATTCCTGCACGCTTGCGCGGATTGGAACGCTGGCGGATTCAGAAGGCAGGCTTCCAAATACACTTTCATCCAAAAACCGGCCCTCTAGTACACTGGCACCGAAATAATTTAAAATTTGACCAATCGCCGCTATTTTTTAGGTCGATTCAGCCCCGAATCAGAGGCGATCCTTGGAGTGTTCTCTGGAAATTGTTAAAAATCCTGATCCGACTTGGATTTTAAATCATTGTAAATTAGAGGCTTGTAAATTTAATTAAGCTGTTAAAGTTTGTTCTTGCGGGTTTGGTGTATTCCTGTGTATTTTTTTGCACTGACACGAAGTTCAGATCCGCCAGTGAGCACCACCGATCATAGCTACATGGGCTACACGCCCTACAAGATGGACCCGAAGTATCGGGTTTCCATCCCGACGGCGTGGCGCCCGG
>JANOZJ010000112.1:0-20043 GCA_031429315.1 Akkermansiaceae bacterium | reverse complement strand
GACGCCATCCGCGGTGGGGTCTTGAGTTCGTGATCGATCACGAGACAGACTTCGTTGTTGTGGCGGACGGCGTGTCCCTTGCGGAGGTTGATGATCGGTGTGCTAGCCATGATTTGTGGGTGGGGGATAGGCCGCGCCGCGTGGGGAGGCAAGCACGGAGTTGTGGTTTGAAAAGCGGATGCGCGCGGCACATGGCGAAGTGCCGCTTCAGTCTTGCTGCTCCTTGATCCAAGTCGTGATCTTTTGATCATCGACTCCGGATGCCCAAAGATGCCGGAGGAAATCCGCAGGGTGGATGTCGCCGTGATTCTTCAGGAAATTCCGGTCGCCGCCGCAGCCGAACATCAGGTCCGGGTCCAGCTCGCCGCGGAGTTTTGCCCGGCCCTTGGCGAGGAGGCGCGGCAGATAGGCCATCCCTTCCAACTCGTCGCCGAAGGTGGGCACATCGTTGCCGGTGAGCACCGTGGCGCTGGGAATGCCCTTTTGGACGGTGTGGAAATAATCGCGGCGGACCGCGGCGATCAGCAACGCGGTCGAAATCGACGGCTCGCCCCCACCGCCGAAGTCCTCGACTAAATCAAAAAACTCGCGGGGTTGGCAGCCGATTCTGGCGAGGAATGCCGAATCCTCGCTGGTGTAGTATTTTTCGAAATCCGTGTCGCCGGACTGATAGGCGGCGAGGCAGCGGTCGAAGAGCGCGAGAAAGGTGTCGTTCCAAATCATGTCGGCAATAGAGCGAGAAATTCAGTTCTCCGCATGCTTTTTCTTTTCGAGCGGTGCGATTGCGTCGATCGCCGCCAGCAACGCGTCATCCGGCAGCGGCGAGCGCAGCGCGTCGAGCGAGTCGTCCAACTGCGCCACCGTGCGGGCACCGATGATCGACGAGGTGACCGCCTGGGAGCGCAGCGACCACTGGATCGCGAGATGATTGAGCGGCATCCCGTGGGCTGCGGCGAGATCAGCGAGCGCCCGGATTTTTTCCTGCTGCGCGGCGACTTGCTCGACCTTGAGAAATCCCTCGGCCCGAGCGGCGCGGGAGCCTTCCGGAATGCCGTCCACGTATTTCGGCGTGAGCATCCCCTGTGCCAGTGGGCTGAACACCACGCAGCCGATTCCCTCTTCCAACAGATAGTCGAGGATGCCCTCGCTTTCTGGCCAGCGGTTCAGGATCGAGTACGGCGGCTGATAGACCAGACAGCGGATGCCCATGTCCTTGAGTATCCTAGTGGCCTTTTTTAACCGCTTGAGTGGATACTTCGAAAGGCCGGCGTAAAGGGCCTTGCCGCTGTTCACGGCGGTGGCCAGCGCCGACATGGTTTCCTCCAGCCGCGTCTCCGGGTCCGGGCAGTGGGAGTAGAAAACATCGACATAGTTCTGGCGCAGGCGCTTGAGCGATTGATCGAGCGACGCCAGCAGGTGCTTGCGCGATCCCGCCTGGCCGTAGGGGCCGCCCCACATGTCGTGGCCGGCCTTGGTGGTGATGATCAGCTCGTCGCGGTGGCAGGCAAAATCCTCCACCAGGATGCGCCCGACGTTTTCCTCTGCGGATCCGGCAGGCGGGCCGTAGTTGTTAGCGAGGTCGAAATGAGTCACTCCCCGGTCAAACGCGCGGTGCATGATCCGGCGGGCTTCCTCGAAATCATCGACGTGGCCGAAGTTGTGCCAGAACCCCAGCGAAATGGCGGGCAGCAAGATTCCTGAATCCCCGCAACGCCGGTAAGGCATGCGACCATCGTAGCGCGCTGAATCAAACATGTCGTCAAACTGGCCCGGTCACCCATCTCTTGCCAAGCCCAACCACGTGATGGTTGGGCGAAATCCTCTGACGTTTGGAGCCCCCCCCAGCAGCGACAAGATGGCCTCGCAGCCACGGGCGATGGAAGACTGATAGAAAAGTTTGAGTTGCACTCCAGCCCTGAGCGGGTCTGATTAGGCATGGTGAAATCGGTTCAAAGGGGAGGGCGGGGGTGAACCCGCTTGCACTGCCAAGGCGGATTGCCTTTGTGGGCGGCTATGAGCCGCGGCGCTGCGGGATTGCCACGTTCACCCATGATGTTTGCGAGGCGGTGGCCGCGGCGGTGCCAGAGGCGGAATGCATCGCCGGCGCGGTGAACGACAGGGTGCAGGGCTACAAGTATCCGTCGCGGGTGCGCTTCGAGCTGTTAGAAAAGGATCTGGACTCCTACCGCCGCGCGGCGGATTTTTTGAATTTCAACAACACCGAGGTGCTCTGCGTGCAGCACGAGTTCGGCATCTACGGCGGATCGGCCGGCAGCCATTTGCTGGGCCTGCTCAAGGAGGTGCGGATGCCGGTGGTGACGACCTTGCACACGATCTTGCAGGAACCCGATCCCGCGCAGCGGAAGGTGATGGAAGAACTGATTTTGCGCAGCGACCGGCTGGTGGTGATGGCCCGCAAGGGTGCCGAAATCCTGCGGCAAACCTACGACGTGCCGGACGCCAAGATCGACGTCATCCCGCATGGAATTCCGGACATTCCCTTCGCGGATTCGGCGGCTTCCAAGGCGCAGTTCGGGTTGGAGGGGAGTACGGTGTTGCTGACGTTTGGCCTGCTAGGGCCGGGGAAGGGCATCGAGCATGTTATCGAGGCGTTGCCGGAAATCGTCCGGCGGCATCCGGAGGCGGTCTATCTGATATTGGGGGCGACCCATCCGCACCTGTTGGCGCGCGATGGCGAGCGCTACCGGCTGGGTTTGGAGCGCCTGGCCGAAGAGCGCGGGGTGAAGGACCACGTCATTTTCTACAACCGCTTCGTCTCGCTCGACGAACTCACCGAGTTCATCGGCGCGACGGACATCTATCTGACACCCTATCTGAACGAGGCGCAGATCACCTCGGGCACACTGGCGTATGTATTCGGTGCCGGCAAAGCGGTGGTTTCCACGCCGTATTGGCACGCACAGGAACTGCTGGCCGGAGAGCGCGGCATGCTGGTGCCGTTCCGCGATCCGCAGGGCATCGCCGAGGCGGTGTGCGCCTTCCTGGATGATCCGGCGCTGCTCGAACGGACCCGGATGGATGCCTATCAGCTCGGACGGGAAATGATCTGGCCCTCCGTGGCCCTGCGCTACCTAGAGTCGTTCCAACAGGCGCGGGCGGAGCGCAAGGCGGCATCGCTGGTGACCGCCACCGGTCGCGCTTTGACCAGCCGCCCCTATAACCTCCCGCCGCTGCGACTCGACCACATCCTGCGGATGAGCGACGGGACCGGCATTTTCCAACACGCCACTTTTAACGTGCCGAATTTCCACGAAGGCTATTGCACCGATGACAACGCACGCGCCTTCATCCTCTGCTACCTCGTCGAGGAACCCGGCGATCTCGACCGCCACGCCACCAGCTACCTCGCCTTCCTGGCGGCGTCCTTGAACTATCAGACTGGCCGCTTCCGGAATTTCATGAGTCATGGCCGACAATGGCTCGAAGAGGCCGGCAGCGAGGACAGCCACGCCCGCGCGTTGTGGGCGCTGGGCGTTGGCGCGGGACGGTCGCGCAATGAAGGGCACCGACTGTTATGCGTGCAACTCTTCGAGCGCGGTCTGCCTGCGGTGGATTCCTTCAACTCGCCGCGGGCATGGGCGTTCGCGCTGTTAGGTATTCACGAGTTTCTCCGCAGTCGCTCGTCCTCCGATGCCGCCGCCAAGGCATCCCGCGAAGTGCTGACCGCGAAACTGGTGGCCCTCTGGCACGCCCACGCGACCGACGACTGGCCGTGGTTCGAGCCCGCCGCGACTTACGACAATGCCCGCCTGTGCCAGGCCCTGATCATGAGCGGCCGCTGGATGCCGCATCCCGTGGCGCTGGAAATCGGCCTCAAATCCCTGCACTGGCTGGCCTCCATCCAGCGCACCCAGGCCGGTCACTTCCGGCCCATCGGCAGCAACGGCTTCTATTCCAAGGACGGTGCCCGCGCCGATTTCGACCAGCAACCGGTCGAGGCCCAGGCCATGGTCTCCGCTTGTCTTGAAGCGTTCCTCAACACCCGCGAGCCGTCCTGGACGGTCGAGGCCAAGCGGGCATTCGAATGGTTTCTCGGCCGCAACGATCTCGGGTTGCCGCTCTACGACTCGACCACCGGTGGTTGCGGCGACGGTCTCCATTCCGACCGCGTCAATGCCAACCAAGGAGCCGAGTCGTCCCTCGCTTTCCAGTTGTCTCTAGCGGAAATGAGCAACGCCGACCAGTTGGTCATCCCACCATCCCATTTCTCCGTATGAATGCCATCCATCCCCATCGTCACGAAATCATGCTGCTTCCGGAAAGCTCCCGCGTGCTCATCCGGTCGTTCATCCCCTCGGAAAAGCATCGCATCGCCGCGATTCTCGACCGCACGCTCGCCTTCACCGAGGAGGAAGTCATCGAAAAACTGCGGAGCGTCCATCACGAGTTCGACTCCCGCCATTATGACATCGAAGACCTGTTATGGCGGCACTTCCTCAAAGTGCAGGCGCACATCGTCACCCCGAATCCTCCTTCCCACGCGCGGGAACTGTTGATCGGCGCGATGTTTTCCGGGGAATACTCGCTGGAATCCGCCGCCTTGTTCAATCCCTCCATCGTCCCGCATCCCGACCAGAGCGGGGTGCCCAAAGGCGGCCTGCGTTTCGTCATGAGCCTGCGCGCGACCGGGGAAGGACATATCTCCTCGATCGAGTTCCGCTCCGGCGTGATTGCCGCCACAGGCAAGATCTCCCTCGATCCTGTCTCGCGCTTCGTGACGCTGCCCGAAATCGTCACCAATCCCACCTATCGAAAACGCAGCTTCATCCACAAATTCCATGAAATGGGCTTCGACAACGACTGTGCCAACGCGGTCATGGCCCCGCTCGCCGAGAACTTCACCCGCCACGACCTCAACAACAGCGTCGCGGCTGTTAGCCACGACAACCCGCCCTGCAACCATGAGCACCTCAACACCCTCGAGTGCATCCAGTGGCTTGCCGACTCCAACTACGAACTCCGCTTCTCGCCCAAGCTCGCCATCAGCGAGCGCATCATCTTCCCGGTTTCAGCCAATGAAAGCAACGGCATCGAGGACGCCCGCTTCGTCCGCTTCACCGAAGACGACGGCACCGTCATGTATTACGCCACCTACACCGCCTACAACGGCCGCGCCATCCTGCCCCAACTGCTAGAGACCGAGGATTTCCTGCACTTCCGCGTACTCACCCTCAACGGCACCGCCGTCCAGAACAAAGGCATGGCCCTCTTCCCGCGGCGCATCGACGGTCGCTACGCCATGCTCTCCCGCCAGGACGATGAAAACCTCTTCATCATGTTTTCCGACAATCCCCACTACTGGAGCGACCCGGAAATCGTCATGCGCCCGGTCGAAGCGTGGGAATGTGTCAAAGTCGGCAACTGCGGCTCACCCATCGAAACCAAGGCCGGCTGGCTCGTCCTCACCCACGGCGTCGGCCCGATGCGCAAGTACTGCATCGGCGCGATCCTGCTAGACCTGGATGATCCCACCAAACTCATCGGCCGCCTCAAGGAGCCGCTGCTCTCCGCCGAGGGCAACGAACGCGAAGGCTACGTCCCCAACGTCGTTTATAGCTGCGGCTCGCTGATCCACGACAACAAGCTGGTCCTGCCCTACGCCATGAGCGACCTGGCCACCGCGATCGTCAGCGTGGATCTGGATGAGTTGCTGGCGGCGCTGATGGCGTAGCGTCCCTTCTCCCTGAGATTTTTGCCGCCGGAGAGCCAGTGCTGGCATGGCGGACCCAGCGCACCACGCGCCCCCCAGTGCGGGTGCAGAGCACTTCGAGCAGAAATGCGGCGAGACCCCACCGCCACGCAACTCACAGCGGATTCCTGGGTGGTTCACAACGTTCCGCCGCGTGCGGCGAGGGCGTTGAACACCGCTTCCGGCACGTAGCGCCGCACGGTTTCCTCCCAGCCGGTCGGCCCGGTTAGACCTTTGATCATGTTCGATGACAGCTCGGCAATGTCGCGGGGTGGCATCAGGAAAACCGTGGTGATGTCTGGAGCCATGTCGGCATTAATATGGCGCATCACCCGCTCGTACTCGTAGTCGTTGGGCGAGCGGATGCCGCGCAGCATGTACTTGGCGTCCATCTTTTTGGCGTAGTCCACCAGGTAGCGGTTGTCGAAATGGCCGATCACCAGGCGGTCACATGGGCCGGTCGAGGCGCGCAGCAGTTCAAGGCGCTCCTCGACGGAAAACGAGTAGGACTTGGACGGATTAGTGCCAATGGCGACGATCAGACGGTCGAACATTTCCAAGCCCCGTTCGATCATCCAGAGGTGACCATTCGTCGGAGGATCAAACGAGCCGGCATAGACCGCAGTGCGCATGGCAGACAACGTAGCGGGGAAATCTTGCGACCGGAACCCTTAATTCCCCCGTGAAAACAAATCCACGCGGATTTTGACTTCGGCCCGCCGGCTGGTTACAAGCCTGCGCCACAGCGCCTGTAGCTCAGTTGGATAGAGCACCCGCCTTCTAAGCGGGCGGTCACTGGTTCGAATCCAGTCAGGCGCACCAGTTACATGAACCCGACTGGCGTTCTCTCGGCGACTCATCCGGAAGTCCGTTCTCAACCACTTCACCCTCATCTCGCTCGGCTCCCGGGAATATCAGGACGCCATGAATTCACCGTCGCCAGAAACCTGGCCATTCATCTGCGGTTGACTAGGGCAGAGCCAGGCAGGGATAAAGATCAATTGTCCGGGAGACGTCCGGCGACTCGTCGGCGAGGCGCTGGCCGCACCGGTCCTATCAGCCGAGCTGGGTCAATCCCCCAGAAACACAAACTCCTCGGCCACCCGGTTAAGCGAGCGGCGGGCGGCGGGCATCGCTTCGGCCAGCGCTCCGAACAGTCGGCGTGAGGCATTTCCCGGTCCCGAACGATTGTCGGCGGCCCCGCGGAATGACTGCCGGGCGAAGGATTCGTAGAACTCCAAATCGGGTGCGCCACGATTTTCGCTGCGGCGCTTGAGGAACGTCGGATAGAGGCCGGTGAGCACCAGAAACTGGTTGCCCGCCGCCACTTGCAGGTGGAAACGCATCCGACCATGGGCATTGGAAATGATCGCGATGAAGTCCGACGCGTGGGTGAAACCGCGGGCGACGTCTTGCAGCGGATCCTCGGGCGACGGGGAAATCCGCTTGGTCATCACTCCGGCCACATAATCCGCCAAATCCGGGTCGCTGAGGTCGGCCTGCAGGAAGGCGTGACGGACCAGCACGTAAAAGTAAAACTGCGGTGAAACTTGGATCGCCGACGGGGAATCCAGAAGCCCGCAGAAGACTTCCTTCAAATCGAGCATCTCGCGCAGCGCGTCCGGATCGCTCCAGAGCTTTTCCAAGTGCAGCCGCTGCTCGCCCGCTGCCAGCACGGCGGCAAGAAAATCCAGATCCGCCCCGGTGTAGCGGTTCCGACTCGATGGTATTCCTTGCTCTAGCACTTCGTGATCCTTAACAATACCCATGCCAATCTGGCTAGAAAATTACTAAAGTTTTACGGATTACTTCAAAAAATCCTCTGTCGCCACAAGGATTTCGGGTGTTTTTGGGCAGGGTTGTTTTGTCTTGCATCCTCATTTCGAGGCGATTATGCGGAGTCCGCCCCAAAGGGGACTCAATACGATGAACATGACCCGGAACCTAAAATCCGTGGCCCTGGCAATCGCCGGCGTCATTCTTATTCCCAGTTGCGCGTCAACCGGGAATGCCAACACCAAACATCAAAGCAACTCGACCGATTCACAGTTCGCGGTAAAGTCCGTGCAGACCGGCAAAGCCTCGTGGTATTCCGTGAGGACCAATTCCGGCACCCGGACCGCAAGCGGCCAACGCCTGTCGAACGCTGCCGCCACCGCCGCCCACAAGACCCTGCCGATGGGAACCCTAGTGCGGGTGATCAACCAGGCGAACGGCAAGTCTGAAGTGGTGACCATCAACGACCGTGGCCCCTTTGTGAAAGGCCGCATCATCGACCTGACCATCGGTGCCGCTGAACGACTCGGATTTGTAAAGCGCGGTGTCGCAACCGTGCGTGTCGAAGTGCTTGGAAAAGTCAATACGGAAGGCGAGTGAATCACCCGCCTGCAACGGAGCGCTGACTTCAGCCCAATCCTTATAGCCAACGGACTGAAGTCAGCGCTCCGTTTTCACCAGACGCCGCTCGACATCCGTTAGCACGGCGTTCGAATTGAGCATGAACGGATGCAGGATGACCGGGTATTCGAGGTTTTCCGCGCGATCCCAGAGCGAACTCGCCGGCGGCAGAATCACCAGATCCATCGGCGTGCGGCAGGACGTGACCGGTATTTTCCCGAGGCGGTCCTCGGTGCACTTGAGTCCCGCTAGAAACCGGCTGCCGGGCCGCATATCCGCGGCTCCCAGCGTCGGATAGAGCCAGGCAGCGCTGGTGCCGCGATGGGGCGAGGAGATGGTGATGAGGTTTTCGCAACGCGCCGCGCCGCCGAGGTTCTGCAAATACTGGCGGCTGACGAGCCCGCCCATGCTGAAGGTTTCAATTTCATGGAGGGAGATCTAACCGGGCGGCCATTGCAACTGCCGTCCGCCTAACAAATGGACGTGCAGGTGCGGCACCGCCTCGCCGCCATCGGGACCGTTGTTGATCACCAGCCGGTAGCCGCTGTCCGCCACGCCCTCGCTGCGCGCCACCTTGGCGGCGGTTAGCAACAGATGGCCTAACAAACTTCCGTCATCCACGCCGGCCAGCCCCACCCGCGGAATCGCCTTGCGCGGAATGATCAGGATGTGCAGCGGAGCCTGCGGCGAAATATCGCGGAACGCCACGCAGCGGTCATCCTCGTGCACGATCGTCGCGGGGATTTCCCGGTCACAAATTTTTTCGAAGAGCGTCTTCCCGATCATGCGGAAGGAAGATGGCAGGGTGGCGTGAGCTTGCAAGCGGGATGTGGGTGCAGAATCTTCGTTTGTAGTCCCGGTTTCAACCGGTCTTTGGCGGAACCAAAGACCGCCTGAAGGCGGGACTACAAACAAAGAAATGGTTTTGCGACGACTGCGGATCGCCGCTACTCTGCCGCCATGAAACTAGCCGAAGTCACGTGCCCGACCTGCTTTGAAGTCTTTGAAGTCGCCGTCCCGCACCCGGATGAAATGCCGGCGGAGGTGGACTATGATTGCGAAATCTGCTGTCGGCCGATGATCATCGTTTTCACGGAAAACGAGGTCTATGCAAAGGGACTGGGAGAGTGATCTCAGTCTGACTGCCTATGTGATCGATCACTTCCATCCCATATCGCGCCAGCGACATCTCCGCCGGCGCATCGAACCACCTGAAATCCCGCACTTGGGGAAACCCCTGCCGCCTTCAACAGCACCCGCACCTGCATCTAGCCGCGCCCCTTCGATTTCAAATACCGGCAACGTCACGCGCAGGGATCTGCCGCAAATTCCGATGGATGCCGATCTCCGAATCGCCTCTTTTCAGGGGCGGGGCTGTTTTTTTTCTCCAGCTTTTATTTGTGAAACGCCGTAGATGATGAATGCGATGGCCATCAGCCCGAAGCAAATGTCCGCATAGGAAAACCAGCCGTCGAACCCGGCTACCAGATCGCAAGTGCTCCAGGTCAGGAAGATGAGGCCGAAGGCGATGTTGAACTTGCCGGCATTGCGTCGGTCTTTCTGATAGTCGGAGCGGTCGGATTCCGAGGTGTCTCGGGGTGTTTGGTCGGACATGAGGGTTGTTAGTCAATGGAAGTTGGATGCGAAATCAGCAAAGTCCCGGGAACGAGGCTGGCTGTTCGGACGTGGTTGTTCCAGCGGCAATTTCAACCTCAGGCATCCTCGCGCGGGAGATTTCACCGCAAATCCCACGAAGTGCCGATCTCCGGATCGTGATTTCAATCGAAGATGCGCCGAACTCTGAACGGGATCGTGCGATGCGTGAGAGCGCGGAGAACTCTATCCCTCGAGTTGTCCTGATCTTCATTTCCATGGTCCCGCAGAAGGCGCACCACGATTGCCTTGGCTCGTGCGGGGTCTTTTAAGAGGGCCATCTTCGGGTCATTGATTTCGCCGTAATAGGCTTTCGGGTAGGAGTCCAGGATCCCGTCGTAGTCGATTGGGAAAGTGATGTGATATTCAATGCCGGACTTGTCGATCAAGTGCATCGCCGCACTTCCATGATCCATGTAAGTAATGCCGGAAACCGACTTCGGAGGCAACACCATCGACTTGAACGGCTCTTCGTCCTTTGACAAATCCAGCGGTCCTTGGGGCCACATCATCAAGATGAGCGGGACTACCAGCAAGAGTGCCACGATGGTCAGGAGAATGGAGTGCCGCCGCTTCATGGGAAGATTGGATTCAAACTCCGGCGATGGAAGATCTCTTCCATCAGTTAGCTCCCCGCACACGGACAAGACGTCCATGCGCCGTAGGAGCCAAAAGAAAAGCGCGCGTTGGATATCCCCCCGGATCTCGCAACGCGCGCTTTTTTCGCAGCCTTTGGCTTGGCCTTGTTCGGTTAACTTCCCCCCGGAGATCAATTCGAAGCTAGCGGCCCGGCTTTTTGTGGCTGGAGTTTTGAGGAGGCGGACCTCGCTCAGAACGAATTCAAATTACCTGATGATCAGGAGATTGGAAGCAGTTTTGTGTCCCATTCTCGGCCAACTGGTCCCAAAACCGGCCACAAGCGGCATTTTCGCGGTTGGCATTCAACGTTTCCTAGAAATAAGGGTCTCAGGCTTGCGCTTCCTCCATCACGATGCGCGGAAAGACCGGCAGCGGCTTGCCGATGACATGGCCACCGGCTAACAGACCCCAGCGGAGGTCGGCGAGCTTCAGGCTTGTTAGGGCCGGCAGGTCGAGCTGCCCGGCGAGTTTGGCGGCGGCGTCCGGCAGGATGGGGGACAGCAGGACCGAGGCGTGGGCGACGCTTTCCGCCAGATGATAGAGGACGGTGGCGAGGCGGTCCTTGTGCTCCGGGTTCTTGTTGAGCTCCCACGGCTTCATGCGTTCGGCGTATTGGTTGCAATGGACGACGTGGCGGTTGAGCGCTTCGAGGCCCTTGGAAACGTCGAACTCATCCATCGCCGTTTGATAGGCGGCGATGGATTCCGTCAGGGAGGTTTGCAGCGCGGTGTCGTCCGCGGTGAGCGGGCCGCCGTGCTGGAGGACGCCGCCGGTGAAGCGCTGGCTCATGTTGAGGGCGCGGTTGCAGAGGTTGCCGAGTTCGTTGGCGAGCTCGGTGTTGAAGAGCATGATCAGCCGCTCCATGTCGTAGTCGGAATCCTTGCCGGTGACGATGTCGCGCACCAGATAGTAGCGGACGGCCTCGACGCCGAACTTGTCGGCGAGTTCGTTGGGATCGACGACGTTGCCGGTGGACTTGGCCATTTTTTCGCCGCGGATGTTCCACCAGCCGTGGACTAGCAGACGCGGCATCTGTGAATCCGTGAAGCCCATGGCGTGGAGCATGCACAGCCAGTAAATGCCGTGGGCGGGGATCAGGATATCCTTGCCGATGATGTGGACCGGGCGGCTGTTAGCCGGCCAGAGGTTTTCGAAATCCGGCAGGCCGGCGCCGGGTTCTGCCTGATAGCCGGCGAACGAGATGTAGTTGATGAGCGCGTCGAACCAGACATAGGTGACGAAATTCTCATCGAAAGGGAATTCGATGCCCCATTGCAGGCGCTCCTTCGGGCGGGAGATGCAGAGGTCGATGCCGGAGTTTTTCTCAAGCGCGTTGAGCAGCTCGGCCTTGCGGAAGGCGGGGATGATGAGCTCGGGATGGCTTTCGAGGAAATCCTTGAGCCAGGCGGTGTGGTCGCTGAGTTTGAAATACCAGTTTTCCTCCTCGATCTCGACGACCTCGCCCCACTCGGGACCGAAGTCGCCGGCCTCGTCGCGGTCGCGTTCCTGGAGAAATTGCTCCTGTCGAACCGAGTAGTGGCCGGCGTGGGCTTTCTTGTAGAGTTGGCCTTGGTTCTTGAGTTCGGTGAGGATGGCGCGGACGCAGGCTTTGTGGCGAGCGTCGGTGGTCTCGGCCCAGCCGTCGTAGTTCACCCCGAGTTTCTCCCAGAGAGCGGAGAATTTGCGGGTCGTGCGCTCGACGAATTCCTCGGGGGAAATCCCTTCCTTCTCGGCGGTCTGCTGGACCTTCTGGCCGTGCTGATCGACTCCCGTTAGAAAATAGGCTTCGTCGCCGCGCAGTCGGCGGTAGCGGGCAATCACGTCGGCTAGCACCTTTTCATAGGCATGGCCGATGTGCGGGGAGCCGTTGGTGTAGTCGATGGCGGTGGTGAGGTAGAACATGGGAGAAGAAAATGGGAACGCGGAAGGCGGAGGAAATCAGAGCGGGCCGGACAGTGCAAGGCGGAGTGCCGGGACGCATTTCCAAAGCAGGCTGCTGGAGTGATGCCGCACACCGCGATCAGCCGGCTTTTTGCAGGTTTTCGCCGTCTCCGACCAGTTCGATCAGTTTGGCGGCAATCTTGTCCAGAGGTAGAATGAAATCCACGTCGCCGGTCCCAATTGCGGTTTCCGGCATACTGAAGTCCTGCGATGTGGAACGATCCTGCGCGATGACCATGCCGCCCTCGTCCTTGATGATTTGCACGCCGATCGAGCCATCCCCGTCGCCACCCGTGAGCACCACCGCAATTGCGTTTTGCTGGTAAAGCCGCGCCACCGAGGCAAACAACGGTTCGGCTGACGGACGTGCGTAATGAACTTTTTCCGCCGAGGGCGAGGACAGCGCGAGGATGCCCCCTTGTATCGCTGTTAGGTGGTGATTGGGAGGAGCCACAAAAACCCCAGAATTGCATAACACGTCGCCGGGTTCCGCCTGCTTCACCTGAAGTTGGGTGCGGCTCTTCAAAATCTCCGCCAAGAGACTTTTATGATCCGGCGAAATGTGCATCACAATGGTGATGGCTGCCTTGAAATTCGCCGGCAAGTCGGCCAAAATCACTGACAGCGCATTCAATCCGCCGACCGAAGCCGCCATGGCCACAACACGCCGGGAAGGGTCGCAACGAGTGGGAGTCATGGTTCGTTTCTATCAAATCCTTCCTAACAGCAGCATGATGATTAATATCACCACCACCAAGCCCAACAGTCCGCTGGGAAAGTAGCCCCAACCCTTGCTGTGCGGCCAAGACGGGAACGCCCCGACCAGCATTAGGATCAATATAACGAGTAGAATGGTTCCGAGTGACATAGTGTTATTTTTGTTGCGCGGACGACTCACCATTGGCGCATCAGCGCCGAATCATGTCCCGTTTTGGAGTTGTCGCCCGCGTTGAGGGACATCCCAACTTAACTCATATTCATGCGGTGGCCATGGGGGAAAACCCTACCTATCCACGGCAACCGGACCGGTAGTATGGTCTGTCACCCACTGAACCGCATCGGCCAGTGTCGTGATGACGTCATCCGCGCCGGAGTCACGCAACGGACCGACAGTCTCCGGGGGTACCCCGGACCTCCCCCACAGGCCGACAACGATCTTCAACCCGGCGAAATTCTGCCGCAGTTTCGAGCAGAGATGGCGCGCATGGATCAGGGTGGTGGGGGGCACCACTGAAATGCAGGCCACATCCGCTTCGGCGTCTTTGATCCAAGCGATCAGGTCACCGATTGCCATTCTGGGCTCGGCACTCCGCACCAGGTATCCCTCTTGGCTTAGCAATTGCTGCAACATGTCACCGGCCAGTTGATCGCGGTATGCCTTTGCTGGAACACAACAGACGCGGGTAACGGTTTCATCGACAGTTGGACTATCAGTGGAAACAGCAATCAGGATGTCGCTCAATCCCTGCTCGACGAAATCCAGCCTCTCTCGTTCGAGAAAACCCAACCGGTGATCGGTCCCGGCGGCGGTGATTACGGGAAGCAGGACACTATCGAACAATGTCACCAACGGACTCGTTTTCAGATATTGATCCACCAGTTCCATTTCATCATGTTCCCCCGCGCGGAGCAGCCGTTGGTAACAGTCCTCCGCTGGCGTGAGGGCTTCTTCGTCGCTGAGTGCGATGCTGAGAAACGCCAGCTTCGGAATGTGCCGTCCCATGACCACCAGGCAGACCGTTAGAGGAGTTGCCAGCACGAGGCCCACCGGCCCCCACAACCATGTCCAGACCAACGCCGCTAGAATCAAGGCGATCGGTGTCACTCCGGTGCTGGAACCGTAGAGCCATGGTTCCATCACGTTGTTGCTGATCAGTTCAAGCACGATGAAAAGGCCGATGGTCAGGAGCGGGGCCATCCATCCCGGCGAGGAGGCGAGCGAGAGCAGGATGGGAAACGAGGCGGCGATCCATGGCCCGACATATGGGATGAAACGCAACACGGTCGCCAGGGCTCCCCAAAGGATCGCGTTGGGCACGCCGATGAAATACAAGCCAATCGCCACTGGAATGCCGTAGGTGACATTGACCACGATCTGCATCAACAGATACTTCGAGATTCGTGCCCCGGCGTCGTCCATGGCATGCGATGTCGTGCTGATATGTCCCTGGCCAATGAGTCTGATAATGCGATTCCGCAAGTCCTCCCGCTGGAAGAGCATGAAAATCAACAGGAGGAGAACCAGCGCGGCGGTGCCCAGCGGCCCGAGAACCGGAGTCAGGACCACCTGCATGAATTCAAGCCGCTGGTCCCTGCTATTGACGATCTCGACCTGGGTCACCTTAGGTGTGCCCCCCCAAGTGATCCCCGAGCCTGGGACCGGGGCCGGGGCGCTCGGTTCGCCGCCGGGAAGATCCTTCTTCAGCTCTTCGATGGCTTTGGTGATCTTTGAAAACGGACCCCGGTTTGTTGTCGGGATCGAACGAAGTTTTTCCTGAATGTTTTCCGTGTAACTCGGCAGTTTGTTAGCGAGGTCGATGGCCTGGCGTGTTAGCACCCAACCAACGGCACCCGTAGCTGCGAACATCATCGCCACCACAAACAGCACCGCTGCGATCCGCCCGAGCCAGCGTTGGAGGCGCGTGACCAGCGGCGCGAGTATGAACGTCAACAGCACCGCCAACGCCAGCGGGACCAGCAGGTCACGCCCAAAATACAGTGAAGCAACAATGAACGCGCTGAGAAGGACATTGGAAATCGTTGCCAAGGACTCCGCCGGGGAGCTTCTATTCATGGTGGAAAATTCTAGCCGATCTCTGGCGTCTTCCCATGGGGTGTAACCCTACTTTCGCAAAGTGATCCGCTCTGCTGTGTCTCTTCGTCAGACACGCCCTAAGAATTGAAATCGTTGTCGCCACCGATTTGCAGCATCATCGCGTCGAGCAAGTTTTCCATTTTGGAATGCAGCGCGATCTGCTGTTCCATCATTTTGGCCATCACCTTGCCAATGCGCTTGGTCGCCTCGCGGTCCGCCGAGTTTCTTATTCTGGCGGCGTCGAACGCGATCCGGGTATGCTCCGCCTTTATCCCGTCCAGCAACTTCAGGCTCCTGTTTTTGAGCGCCTCGCAGCGCCTGTACATTTTCGTAAGCTCCGCGCTCTTGCGATTGGATGCGATCCCGAAGGATCGAGGAACGGGAGAACCAATTGCCATGGACATCGCCAGAGCGAGTTTCGAGCCGATGATGACATTGGAGTTCGTGGAATGGTTCATGAGCAGTGATTTTTTGGAATGCCACTCGAGCGATAGATGTGAATCTCAACCGGCCTACCGTCCGAGCATTTGACACTGGGGAAGAAGCCATTTTCCCAAGCGGGCCGACAATGGGGGGAAACCCTACTTTCAGGAACTCTTCAGCACAACTTGATCACGGACCAGATGCGTCGCGACGAGACTGCTGCGAGGCACCATAGCCACGCAGGTCGGGAGCTACGAAAAGGATCCTATTGCCAGAATTTAAGGATGTGGCGGAACCACCCCGCCGGCGAGGTAGAGAAGTTCGGGATCAAGGTTCATCAGGGTGGGGGTTGGCT
Source organism: Akkermansiaceae bacterium (assembly GCA_031429315.1). Lineage (GTDB taxonomy): Bacteria > Verrucomicrobiota > Verrucomicrobiia > Verrucomicrobiales > Akkermansiaceae > Luteolibacter. The sequence goes on along the minus strand of JANOZJ010000112.1, from coordinate 4,110 downwards.
GATAGAGCGAGCAGGGATTCGCGTTTTCTCGCGAGGAAATCGTGCCTGGATTCACCCTCACGGAGGCACTCGCAGGGAGGGCCGAAGATCGCGTTTCCCATCAGGGGCACCATCAGAAACTCGCCATTGGGCAGGATGCGGTTGAGGTTTTCCAGATGCACGGGATCAACGCCGCCTGCGGATAGAGCTTCGCCAGCGCATGGATGCCAGGACGAGCCATGCAATTCCATCGCGGGTCATGGGGCTGAGGATTTGAGGGTTGCTGCCAGGCCGCGCCATCCCGTGCGGGCCAGCCGCTCACGCCTCTCTCAGATGAAATGACTTTGTTAGCCGCCGGAAGTGGCGGGTCAATGGCATTGCAGGGTGCGGAGGGGTGATTTACAAATGCCCGGATGAGCGCGATGACGATTTGCACGAAGTCGGGCCGCTTGTCGCGGCTGTAGCCGAAGGTTTTGAGGCGGTTCCAGAGTTCCATGGCGAGCCAGCAGCTGCCCCATTGGCGTGGACGGGCCAGTTCGATATGCGAAAGGCGGAATTGGAGTGTTGGATGTTTGAGTAGCGGGTCAGGCGTGCGATCCTCTGGGAAAAGATGGATCTGGCGGGCTTGTTCCCGCTCATCGACGGCTTCGATGGCCCGGGTCCAGCCGACGCGATCACTGTCGTTGAACTCGCCGAGATAGAGCAGGGTTTTCTGAACGGATCGGCCAACTGCTACCCGGCGGTTTTCCACAACGCTCCTGTAGCGATGCTCCTTGCCGTCCTTGAATCGTTTGTTCGCACGCAAAAACATGATCCGGCGTGGAGCATACTACGGAGTCACCGGGTGTGTCTATGGGCAAGGTCTCCACCACAGGCATTTCTGGAAGGCACCCCCTGTAAAATCAAGGCTCCTCCACGCCTTCCTCGATCACCTCGTCATCCTTCACCGGAATGGCGCGGATGGCGCGCGGCTTTTCGGGCAGAATCTCGTCGGGCGGACCGTCAAGCATTTCATCCCGGCCGGTATTGGGAGGCTCGACAGGAAGTGCTTTCAATGGCTGATCAACTTTCCGCGCGGCCGGTGGCGTGGTTCCATCCAGATCGGTTGGCACGACATCGGGCTCACCCTCCACCTTGGGCGTGGCGCTTTCATCGATGACGATCAGGGCTTTTTTCGGCGGGGCGATGTCGTCCTTGATGTCGTCCTTGATGCCTTCGAAAAATTTTCTCACCATCGGTGCCGCCATGCGCCCGCCGGAGACCTTTTCGCCGGGGCGTCCTTCGTAGAGGACTGCGAACGCGTAACGCGGGTTGTCGTGGGGCAGGTAGCCGGCGAACCAGGCGAGGCGTTGGTTTTTGGAGGGTGGCCCCCATTGGGCGGTGCCGGTTTTGCCGCACAGTTCGGTGTAGCTGAGTCCCCCGGCGTGACCGGTGCCACCGCCGGAGCTGACCACGTCGCGCATGCCGTCGTGGACGACTTCCACCGCCTTCGAATCGACGCCTAGCCAATCCTTGCGCTGGGGAAGCGTGGCTTGGACGACCCGCCCGCGGGTATCCTGGACCTGTTTGATGAGTTGGAGTTTCGGCAGGATATTGCCGTTGGCGATGCCGGCCATCGCTTGGGCGACTTGCAGTGGCGAGGCGAGCAAACTGCCTTGGCCGATGGAAAGGTTTGCCGTGTCGCCGTTAAGAATCCGCCGCCTTTCGTTTCGGAGCATCCAGTCGTCGCTGGGCACCAGTCCCGGGTTCTCGCCGATCAGTGGAAGTCCGGTGAGCCGGCCGAAACCGAGCCGGCGGGAAAGATTCAGGAAGGCGGTGGGTCCGACATCGATGCCGACCTGATAGAACCAGGTGTTGCAGGAGCGGGCCAGCGCGCGTTTGACGTCGATCGAGCCTTCGGGGGTTTTGTTCCAGTTGTGGAAGACCGCGTTGCCGACGTTGAGGGCGGCCGGGCAGTAGATGGTGGAGGTTTCTGTGACCGTGCCATTGTTGAGGGCGGCGAGCGCGACGACCGGCTTGAAGGACGAGGCCGGCGGATAGACGGACTGGAAGGCGCGGCCATACAACGGTGCCGACGGATCTTCATTCAAGGCCTTGAAATCCGTCTCATTGATGCCGGGAATGAAATTGTTGAGATCGAACGATGGTCGGGAAGCCATCACGAGGACCTCGCCGGTGACCACGTCGATCATGACGAAGGCACCGCGGCGGCAACCGTTGCGCAAGGTGTCTTCGGCGAGTCGCTGCCAGGATCGATTGAGGGTGGTGACGACGGTACCGCCGGGGCGGGGGCGTTTGACTTGTTCCTCGAGCAGCTTGTTGCCGCTCTCATCGAAGAGCAGGCGTTTCATGCCGGACTCGCCGGTGAGCTGGGTGTTGAAGATTTTTTCCAAGCCGGCGCGGCCTTCGGATTCCTCCCACAGCGGCTCGTTGAAATTGATCGGGCCAGTGGGCAGTTTCCCGACACTGCCGGAGTAGCCGACGATGTGCGCGGCGAGCTCCCCCTGCGGATAGAACCGGCTGTAAATGGGATGCAGGACTAGCCCGGAGGTGAGCTTGGATTCGATGTCGCGGGCCTCCTTCTCGCCGATCTGGCCGGTGACGAGCAACGGCAGCCAGCGCCGGTGGCGGTAGTGATCGTAGAGCTCGTCGTCCGACTTCGGCACCTGGTTTTTGACTAGGCGCTGAAGCGCGTCAAGGCGGGCGCGAGCCCAGTTGACGACGAAATCCCGGTCGGCATTTTCAAATTGGCGGAACTGCAGGGCGACCTGATAGGCGACCTGGTTTTGTGCGAGGGGCTCCCCTTCCCGATCGACGATCTGGCCGCGGGGCGCGGGGATTTTCAGGGTGATGGCGCGGGCGTCCTTGCGGGTGATGATGGCGCCGTCTGCGGCATTGCGGGCCGGGGGTACCGCCACCTGAGTTTGCACCGGGGCGTTGTTCGAGGCGATGACCGGAGCGGGCGAAACCTGGGCACAGACTGGCAGAGTCGCGAAACAGGAGACCAGCGAAAGTCGGCGGAAGGACGATGGGCTCAACATGTGGGTTCGTGGAGGCTAGCGCGGATTCCGCCCAAGGCAACGCTCAATCAGCATGGACTGCGGTGGCAAAGCGCAGCGCTGACACCGCTTTAGATGAACCGGTGTGGGTCTCCGTCGCGGCAGGCAAGAATTCAAAGCAGTGTCGGCGTTCGTTCCTCACTCTGCCACCGCACTCCACGCATTGGCTTTTCATGGACTCTCAAGAGCCGCACTTGTCGCAAGCCGGGAGCCGTGCATGATGGCCGCAATGAGCGATTGGAATTTCATGTCGGTGATCATTCTGGTGGGGGTGTTCTTGCTTTGGAAGCTGGAATTCGCCGCGACTTTGCTCAATCTCAAAGCCTTCCCCTCCGCAGTCCCGAAAGCCTTGGAAGGCCTGATGGATGAGGCAAAACTGGACCAAGCCCGCGACTATCTGCGAGTGAACGCCCGTTTCGGAATCCTCCAATCCACGGTCTCCCTGATGGTGCTGCTGGTGTTTTGGTCGATCGGCGGCTTCGCCTGGCTCGACGATTTGGCGCGCTCGTTCACGCAATCGGTGCTGGTCGCGGGTTTGATTTTCCTGTCGCTGCTGTTTCTCGGCCAGAGCCTGATCTCCCTGCCGTTCTCCATTTATGACACCTTCGTGATCGAGCAGAAATTCGGCTTCAACCGCTCGACGCCCAGGACTTTCATCCTCGACCGGCTCAAGGGTCTCGGCCTCGCCGCCGTCATCGGCCTGCCGCTGATGGCCGCGGTGCTGTGGATTTTCGGCAACGTCGCCCACGCCTGGCTGTGGGCGTGGCTCGTCGTCACCGCCTTCCAACTCGTCCTGACGTATCTCGCGCCGTCGCTGATCATGCCGCTGTTCAACAAGTTCACGCCGATGCCCGACGGCGGGCTGAAACAGGACATCGAAGCGCTCGGCGTGAAATGCGGATTCCCTCTAACCGGCGTGTTCGTGATGGACGGCTCGAAGCGCTCGACCAAGGCCAACGCCTTCTTCACCGGCCTCGGCAAGCGCAAGAAGATCGCCCTCTTCGACACGCTGGTGGAGAAAAGCAGCACGCCGGAACTGCTCGGCGTGCTCGCCCATGAGATCGGCCATTTC
>JANOZJ010000111.1:0-39268 GCA_031429315.1 Akkermansiaceae bacterium | reverse complement strand
AATGATTCATTTTCCCAGTTGCCAAATCCAAACAAGCCGGGTTAGCTTGCGCCCGCCGCAGGCAAAAAAGCCTCATAGTGTAATGGTAACACCGCAGATTTTGATTCTGTTATTCAAGGTTCGAGCCCTTGTGAGGCTACTTCCCCGCCGCGAACCAGGCGCGTGGTCCTTAGGAAGCGACCGTTTCTGAGTCGGTGGGACAGGAGGGGGGCGGAACCGGGCCTGACGGCTCACAAATCATCGCGGGCGATCATCCGGCGTTTTTCCTTTATTTCTTGGAGCGGATTCATCCATTCTGACCCGGACAAACCACACCTAACACCATGTCACGCCCCGTCACACTCTTCACCGGCCAATGGGCCGACCTCCCACTCGCCGAACTCGCCCCGCTGGCCTATGAAATGGGCTACGACGGCCTCGAACTCGCCTGCTGGGGCGACCACTTCGACGTGGATGCCGCGCTTTCCACCAAGGCCTACGTGAAGGAGAAGTGGGAGCTGTTAGCGGACCACGGCCTGAGCTGTTACGCCGTTTCCAACCACCTCGTCGGCCAAGCCGTCTGCGATCTCATCGACGAGCGCCACAAGGCCATCCTCTCGCCGGAGGTCTGGGGCGACGGCGATCCGGAAGGCGTCCGCAAGCGGGCGGCCAAGCAAATGATCGCCACCGGCAAGGCCGCGCGCGCGTTTTTCAACGCCAAGCCCGGCCGCAACGACAAGGACGAGTTTCCGGCCGTCGTCAACGGTTTCACCGGCTCCTCGATCTGGCACTCGCTCTACGCCTTCCCGCCGACCTCGCAGGAGTATTATGACAAGGGCTTCAAGGACTTCGCCAAGCGCTGGCTGCCGATCCTCGACGCCTACGACAAGCTCGATGTGAACTTCGCGCTCGAAGTCCATCCGACGGAAATCGCCTTCGACATCGCATCCGCACAACGGGCGCTGGCCGCTGTGGGGAACCACAAGCGTTTCGGCTTCAACTACGATCCGTCGCACCTCGGCTATCAGGGCGTGGACTATGTGAAGTTCATCCGCGATCTCGGCAGCCGCATCTATCACGTCCACATGAAGGATGTCTGGTGGAATCACGGCGACGGCAGCGTGGGCGTCTTCGGCGGGCACACCAATTTCGGCGATGCCCGGCGGTTCTGGGACTTCCGCTCGCTGGGTCACGGCGACATCGAGTTCGAGGACATCATTGTCGCGCTCAACGACGTGGGCTACAACGGCCCTCTATCCGTCGAGTGGGAAGACATCCGGATGGACCGCGTCCACGGCGGGGAAGAAGCCGCGGCGTTTGTTAGGGCGGTGGATTTTCCGACCAGCCGGATTGCCTTTGACGCGGCGTTCGACAAGTCGAACCAATGAGCGGCTGAGCGTGGTTGCGGCGAGACGCAGCAACCACGGCCAGGCAAGCAGTCCGTCACTTTGAATCATACGGCACACTAGGATGAGTCGTGGCTTCCCTCAATCCCCAATCAGTCCAGCAGCTCTTCCTTGGGTTCGGGCAGGAAAAAGGAAAGAATCAGGCTGACCAGATAGACGCCAAAACCCACCGCCGCCGCCGTGTAGGCCAGTTTGGCAGGGGCCGCAGCCAGGTTCGTGTTGGTGGCCAGGGTGGTGGTGATCCAGGCGAAGGAGGTGCCGATCAGCCGGCCGCCGATGTTCGCGGCGAAGCTTTCTCCCGTGCCGCGGAGGTGCATGGGATACACCCGTGGCAGATAATTTCCCCAGAAACTGAACTGTGCCACGGTGAGCAATCCCGCGAAGAAGATGCCGATTTGCAACGACATCAGGCCGGTGACGGCGCAGTAGGCGAAGACCAGCGGCATGACCACAAGGCCGGGAACGATGAACAACCGCAGCAGTTTGCGGCGGCTGATGATGATGACCGCCAGATAGGCCAGCATGAAACGACCGACCAACCCGCCGACTTCCTGAATCTTGGTCGTGTTCGCCGCGATCGACTGCTCGGCTTTTTTCCCGGCGATGATGGAGGCTTTCTTCACCACCTCGGCGGGTTTACCGGCATTGGCGGTGGCGGCGGCGGCCGAAGCGGCTTGTGTGGCGGCTTTCACTTCCGGCAGCCCCGGAATGATGCGCGGGATATGCTGGATGGCCCCGAATGCGGCACCATACGCCATGGCGAACATCGCCGTCGTCACCAGGGTGGTGCGGCGGAGTTCCGGAGTGAACAGCTCGCGGATGCTGGGACGCTTGAGCGTGCCCGCAGCTTTCTTTTGCGCCCAAGCGGGCGACTCGGGCAGGAAGGGCCGGATGAGGATCAGCGGAATGGCTGGAATCAGCCCGGACATCAGGGTGTAGCGCCACGCGGCATGTTCGTCCCCGACCGTTCCTCCTCCGAACAGCCCCGTGAGGAACTCAGGGAAATGGATCGCCGGAAAGCTTCCGGAATATTTGACGCAAACCCCGTAGGCCACCGCCACCAGCAGGCCGCCGATGGATGAGAACGCCTGCGTGTAGCCGAGCACTTTCTCCCGCTGTTTCGGATCGGGAAAAAGCTCCGCAAGCCACGCCACCGCCGCCACGAACTCCACACACACGCCGATGAACACCAGGCAGCGGAAGAACAGCAGCATCTCCACACTCGTCGAATAACCGGCCGCAAAAGCTGAGAAGGCATACAATAAAATGCTCCACGTCAGCACCCGGCGACGGCCGAGACGGTCCGTGAGATACCCGCCTAACAGCCCGAAGATCCCGCCGGCGATGGCGGGGATGTAAAACAGTTTCCCGACCCAACTGTTGAACTCCGGTGACCCCGGGGCCGCGCCGATGAGCTCCTGCAATGCGGGCCCCACGATCAGCGGCAGCATCAGCAGTTCATAAATGTCGAAGGCGAAACCTAACGAAGCGATGATGCAGATCAGCCATTGGGTGGGGGTGAGTTTGGGAGCGGGCATGGGAAGAAGTGGGATTGTTGTTGTGAAAGCACCGCCCCGGTGGCCGGACAAGTGCCATACAGGGATCCGGTGCCTGAATCTTTCCGGGAATGCGGTCCCGTGCTTTGAGAAAATCGCGGATCGCTTTCAGCGTGCGGGGCGTCTCAAGGTCATGGTGCCGCGGTCGCCCGCGCCCTGATAGGTGGCGGTGAATGTCTCGCGGGTGAGCCTGCCTTTGACCTGATAGGTCCCGAAACCTCCGGGAAGTTTCATCTCGCCGGAAAGTGCGATCGACCCATCGCCTGCAAGCTTGGCGGGCGTCGTGTGAGTGTAATCGCCAAACCGCAAGGCACCCCAGCCGGCGCTGTAGCGGAAATCGTAGTCGCCGGGGCGGTCCGGAGTCGGCTGGACGATGCACCACAGCGGTCCGGTGTGGCCGTTGACCTGGCTTTTCCAAGTGCCCAGCCACGGACCTTCCGCGTTGACGGGCGGGCGGGGAAGTGCGGCGGACGCCTTGACGAAACTGCGGGTGTAGGAATTTGGCCCGCATGAGGAAAGGGCGAGGGCGGCGGCAAATGAAAAAAGGAAGGATTTCATGGTGAGGGGATTGGAAATTACTCGCCGGTGATTTTCCACAGGTGTTTCTCGGTGCGCAGGTAGAGCGCTCCGGCGAGCAGGACGGGTGAGGCGAGGGTGCGCTCGGCCATGTCGGTTTCGAAGCCAATCCTGGCGACGGCAGGCAAGATTTCGACGACATAACAGACACCGTCCTCGGTGACGGCGTCGAGGGTCTTGCCGGCGAGGATGGGCGAGGCGGAGAAATTTCCGGGCAGTTTTTCGTCCCAGACCGGCTTGCCGGATTTAGCGTCGAGGCTGCTGTCGTGTGTCGCCCCGTTGGGGCTGGAGACGCTGGTTTCGTTGTGGGTGGAGATTGGGCGTTGATATGCCCGTTCGTCATTCATCATTCGAATTTCGTCATTCATCCTATCACCTCCGCGATCCTGTTGCGATTCTTTAGGGCCAAGGGCCCGGTCCATGCCAGCCTGGGGCATCGCCCTAGGACGCGGGTTGAAAAGGATTTGGAGCCCTGAAGGGGCGATTCATGGTGTGGGTTGCACGGCGTAAGATGTGCCGCCCCTTCAGGGCTGAATATCATCACATGCCAGGACCCAGGGCGTTGCCCTGGGCTGTCGTATGTCGCCCCGTTGGGGCTGAAGATTTGGCGTTGAAATGCCTGCGGGTAATTCGTCATTTGGTATTCGGCATTCATCATTTGCATCTCATGGGCATCGACGGTCGCAGACCGCCGCTACAAGCGTTTCTTTGGCATTCATCCCACCACTTCCTCCACGTCTTCACCGAGTTCCGCGAGGATGCCGCGCAGGTCTTCCACGATGGCGGCCATTTCCTCCATGGCGCTGGCGGCGAGAACGGCGGGTTCGGGGAGGTCGGCGCTGGATTCGGCGTTGTCGTCATTGAGCCAAGAGATGTCGAGCGAGTCGTCGCGCTCGGCGATCTGCCAAACGATCTTGAGCATCGCCAAGGCGGTGCGGTGGTCGCCAGCGAGCGCGTGGTTGGCGGAATTTCCCGTGCGGCGGACTTCGCCGAGGAGTTGGTGGATCTCGGAAGGGAGGATGCCGTGGTCGCGCAGGCGGCTGAGGAGTTCGTATTGGCCATCTTCCGGCCGATCCAGAATGCCGACGTTAGACGCGACGAGCTGGGCGAGGACTTCCGATAGCTGCCGGAGTTTTAGGAGACAGGTATTCGGATCGTCCGAAAAATAGCGTTCCGCCAACATGCCGAGACGCAGAAGCTGCTCATCGTGCGATTGCAAGTGAGCGAAGTTGCTGCTCAGGGCAGGGCGGGACTTCATGGGCCGGGGTGTCTTACACTCTCAAATGCAAGGTGAATGCAGCAAGATGCACGCACACGCTAACAAGCCATTTTAGAAGGGGAAGAACGAATACCCAAAAAGCCATCCGAATCCATCACACCCGCAGCCGGGCGCGGGAGGGACGCGACACGCTTTTTTCGCTCACACAAATCGGACTCCCTCGGATTCAGAATTTACCTCGAACAACATTTCCAACCCATTCGAGAAGAAATCCACCGTGCAACGAACCCTGCAATAGAACGGGTTAAACCCCGCATTTTGGCGCATTCAGCGGTATTTGAGCTCGGCCAACTCGGACACAAACAACCCCGCAAACTTTTGATTTGCAGGGGTTAATCATGGAGCCGGCTATCAGAGTCGAACTGATGACCTACTGATTACAAATCAGTTGCTCTACCACTGAGCTAAGCCGGCCGGAATCCTTGCGGACGGGCGGAGTATTCCCATTCCGGCCCTGCCGGGAAGCGTAAATGCAACCGGAGCGCGGAATTTATTCCGCCGATGGCGGTCGTGCGATGCTACGGCGACACTTGCCAAGATTCAGAAGGGCTTCACTTACTCAATCGCCCCGCCGCGCCATGAAATCTTTAGCCACCGATTCCTCCGAGGGCCTTCCGCAGGGCCACCAGGTAATCCTTCCGCGCGAGTTCATACCCGCCGAATTGCTTGAGGTGCGGAGTCATCCATTGCGTGTCCAACAGGACGAATCCCAGCTCCCGCAAACGCCCAACCAGCGCGACGAGCGCGATTTTTGACGCGTCGGTCTTGCGGGAAAACATGCTCTCACCGAAGAACGCGCCGGGCAGTGCGACGCCGTAGAGCCCGCCTTGCAAGCCTTCGGCATCCCAGCACTCGACCGAGTGGGCGTGGCCGAGGTCGTGGAGGGTGCAGTAGCTTTCGAGGATGACTTCGTCGATCCAGGTTTCCTCGTGATCGGCGCAACCTAACATCACCTCGCGGAAGGCGGTGTCCCAGCGGACTTCGAAGGGTTTACGCTTGAGGCTTTTGGCCAGTCCGTGAGGGATGTGGAAGCGCTCATCCAGTGGAATCAAGCCGCGGAACTCCGGGGAAAACCACAGGATCTCGCCATCCTCCGCCATGGGGAAGACTCCACGCGCATAGGCCTCTAGCAGCGCTTCCGGGGGGATGGTTTTCATGGGAGAGAGACGTAAGACATCAAGACACAAGACTTAAGACTGGGAATAGTTGCGCGCTCTCTTCTTATGTCCTGTGTCTTGCCATCTTCTGTCTCGATTCATTTGCTGACGATGGTGGCGAATGCGTTATGGTCGTGGATGCTCTCGTGGTTCACGGCTTTGACGGTGAAAGATAGAACGCGCTTGTCAGCCCGCAACAGGGCGGCGGCATTTCTAACGACGTCCTCGACGAAGACCGGATTGTCGTAGGCCTGCATGGTGACGAAGCGCTCATCGGTGCGTTTGAGCAGGGCGTAAACCGGCGCGGAGCCGGACTTCTCGGCGACCGCGATCAAGTCTTCTATCAGGATGAGTTCCCAGCCGCCTTCGATCGCCTTCGGGCGGACCTCCAAGGTGACGTAGCCGCGCTGGTTGTGTGCGCCGTATTCGCTGATTTCCTTGCTGCACGGGCACAGCGTGGTGACGGGCACCGTGACACAGAGAACGAAGTCATCGACCGTGCCGTTCGATGTGCCTTGGAACACCACGTCGCAGCCGACCTTGGCGGGTGAGCCGGAGACCGGTGCCTTCTTGGTGACGAAATAAGTGAACGCCACCTCGATGTGGGCCTCCTCGGCATCGAGGCGCTTCTTCAAATCGCGGAGGATTTCCGGGAGCGTGCGCATGGTCACCTCGCCCTCGTGTTTGCTTAACACTTCGAGGAAGCGGCTCATGTGCGTGCCCTTGAAATGATGCGGCAGATGCACCGACATCGAGATCTTGGCGACGGTGGGGAATGGCTTGCCGTCGTGGTCGAGAACCTGGATCGGGTAGCGCAAATCGGAGACGCCGACCTGGTCAATGGCGAGGCCGCGGGTGTCCGCGGTCGCTTGGATGTCGGGTAGTGGGGATTTCCTGGGCATAAGTTAGATGTTCTTTTCGTATTCCGCCCACGACGAGGACGTTTCCCAAACGCGGACGCGGACGAGCCGGACGTCGGGCTTGAGGAGGTAGCGGGTATCGGCGCGCTTGGAGTAAGCGGCAAGCGCATTTTCCGCGTGATCGAAGATCGTCCGGGCCATCAACTCGGTGGTCGGATCCTGGTTTTCGAAGCCGATCACGCGGTCGCCGTAACGCGCCTTGAACTCGTCGTAAGCCGGGTCCGCAGTGTTCATGCACAGAGCGTGGTCGAAGGTGTCTAACCACTCACCGACGGCCTCCTTGATGATCTTGAAATCGCAGACCATCTGGTTGTCATCGAGCTCGTCCGCCTCGATCACAAACTCGACCTTGCGGGTATGGCCATGCGGAAACCGGCACTTGTCGGGATGTTTGGTGAGCATGTGGCCGTTTTCCACTTCGAGGGATTTGCAGATTCTATAGGGCATGGGAAGAGGTTGATTGTTGAGAGTTGATGATTGATGGAAAGAGGAAGAGTTCGAGCGAATTTCTTCGCTCTTACTATCAACTATCAACCATCAACTTGGGCAGTTCCGGAGTCTGCCCATAGACGGTGGGATCGGGCAAGCCGGCGAGGATGAACGCCTCGCGCCGTTCGACGCAGGTGCCGCAGGTGCCGCAGTGGATTTCGCCGCCTTTGTAGCAGGACCAGGTTTCGGAAAAGTCGATGCCGAGCTCGGTTCCGCGTCTGGCGATGCCGGCTTTGTCGGTGGCGATGAACGGCCGCAGCAGTTGGATTTCCGCGTAAGTCCCCTCGCTCATCGCGGTGGCCATCGCCTGCATGAACGGCTCGCGGCAGTCCGGATAGATCGCGTGGTCGCCCGAGTGCGCGGCGATCACGAGGCCCTCGGCATCGACGCTTTCGGCGTCGCCGGTGGCGATGGCTAACATGATGCCGTTGCGGAACGGGACGACGGTTTGCTTCATCGATTCCTCCGCGTAATGACCGTCCGGGATCGCGCCGCCGGACTGGAGGAGGTCGGACTTGAACAGACGGTTGATGAAATCAAGCGGGATCACTTGATGGAACACGCAGTTTCTATCAGCATGTAATTTTGCGAACGGGATTTCCCTGGCGTTGTGTTTCGCGCCGTAGTCGAACGACAGACAAGCGACCACCTCGTGCTGCCTGATCACCTCGTAAAACGCCGCGACCGAATCCATTCCGCCGCTCAACAGCACGCAAACTTTCATTACGGAGCATCCGGGTAGGTGGCTTCCGTGGTGAGCTGAATCCCACCGCGCGGCGCGAATTCGCCGCGCACGACGAGTTCCTGCGGCCTCATGATGGCCACCAGATCGTCGAGGATGCGGTTGACGATTTCCTCGTTGAACGCGGGCTGGTTGCGGAACGAGGCGAGGTAGAATTTCAAACTCTTGGTCTCCACGCAGACGTCGCCCGGCACGTAGCGGATCACGATTTTCGCGCTGTCCGGCTGGCCGGTGACCGGGCACAGCGAGGAGAATTCCGGGCAATTGAGCGTGATCCAATACCGGCGGCCGGGGCGTTGGTTAGGAAAAACCTCGAGCTTCGCCTCATCCGGATTGGCGGGCAGGCGGGTCTCGGCTTTTCCGAGCAGGGACAAATTCTTGAGATCTTCGCGACCGGGCATGGCCGGATTCTGAAACCCCACGCGGAAAGGTCGATTTATTTTTCTTCCTAACGGGTATGGGCGTCTCGTCTCCGCGCCCCCTATTTATCGACCTCGGCGGTCACCCACGCACGGTAAGGCGCGGCGACTTTTTCCGGCGCGAGGGCGATGATTTCCGGGACTTCGTAGGGATGCATTTCCGCGAGTTTCTGCTCGAAAGCGGGAAACGCGGCGGCGGTGGTTTTGAAAATGGCGAGGGTTTCGGTGGCGGTTTCGATCTTTCCCTGCCAGCGGTAGATCGACTCCACGGCGGGGACGAGATTGACGCAAGCTGCTAGTTGCCTTTCCACCAGCAGCGTGCCAATCTGTCGCGCCGACGCCGTATCGGGAAAGGTGCAAAGAACCAACAGCAACGCTTCCATGTCTTTCCTGAACACTGAAAACTCCCACCTGGCAACCTTTCATCCGTGAAATCCGGCTTCTTGGAAAAACTTGTCGCCCGGCTGGATCGGGTGGTTCCGGGCGATGTGCAGCAGATCGTCGCCCGCTTGATCCGCGAGAAGGGATTCTTGGAAAAGGTCTTCGGCGCGCTACACGAAGGGGTCATCATCCTCGATCCACAGGGCGTGATCGGCATCCTCAACCCCGCGGCCTGCCAGTTCTTCGGACTCGATCCGGAGCGGGCACCCGGCCAACACATCGCCACCCAGATCCGCGGGCTGGATTGGCCGACGCTGGGCAAGCCGGGCCGCACGATCAGCCGCGACCTGGAGGTTTTCTATCCGGAAAAACGCTATCTGAATTTCTACCTCGCGCCGATCGATGGCGGGGAGAATTCCAAGGAATCGCTGGGCTACGTGATGCTGGTCCGCGACCTGACCTCGACCCGCGCCGAGGCGGAGGAAACGCTCGAAACGGAGCGGCTCAACGCGCTCACTCTGCTGGCGGCGGGCGTCGCCCATGAGATCGGCAATCCGCTCAATTCGCTCGATATCCACCTGCAACTTCTCGGCCGCAAGCTGCGCAAGCTGGCGGCCGGCGAGCGGAAACCGCTGGAGGAAAACCTGGCCACGGCCCGCCAGGAAATCCAACGGCTGGACCTGATCCTCAAGCAATTCCTTCACGCCGTCCGGCCGACGACACCGCTCCGCGAGCGCGAGGATCTGCACGCGCTGTTACAGGAAACACTTCGCTTGTTAGAGCCGGAGCTGGCGGCGCGGAAAATCGCCGTCCAACTCGACCTGGCCGCGACGCTGCCGCCGGCGATGGTCGATCCGGGGCAGTTCCAACAGGTTTTCTACAACCTGATCCGCAATGCCTATCAGTCGATTTGTGCGGGCGAAGGCCGGGTGACGATCCGCACGCGCTTCACGGATTTTGAATACATCATTTCCATCGAGGACAATGGCAGCGGCATTTCCCCCGAGCACATGGGGGCGTTGTTCGAGCCCTACCGCACCACGAAATCTTCCGGCTCCGGGCTGGGGTTGCTGATCGTGCGCCGGATCATCCGCGAGCATGGCGGCGAGATCGCCATCGAGAGCGAGGAAGACCACGGGACGCGGGTGTTGATCCACCTGCCGCACGCCGACCGGCCGGTTAGACTGCTAGGCCCGCCGGAGCCGGTGATCGACCTAGATTGATCTCAAATTTCAAATTTTAAATCCCGCAATGCTACCCACGCTGTTGATTGTCGAAGACGAACGCGCCACCCGCGAGGGGCTGCGCAGCGCGTTGGAGGAGGAGTTCGACGTTTACACGGCGGCCGGCAAGACCGAGGCACTGGCGATCTTGAAGAGCGAGCCGATCAAGCTGCTGCTAACCGATCTTCGGCTGGGCGGGGATTCCGGGATGGACGTGCTGGACGCGGCGCTAACACTGCCCGAGCCACCGGTGGCGATCATGATGACCGCCTACGGCTCGGTGGACACGGCGGTGGAAGCAATGCGCCGCGGGGCATGGCATTTCGTGACCAAGCCGCTCAACCTCGACGAGGTGGAAATGCAGCTCAAGCGCGCGCTGCGCAGTCGCAACTTGGAAACCGAAAACCAACAGCTCGTCCAACAGGTCAAGAAGAGCCACAAGCTCGATCGGCTGATCGGCAAGTCCGCCGCCATCGGCCGGGTGTCCGAGCTGGTCCAACAGGTCGCGCCGACGCGGGCGACCGTGCTGATCGAAGGCGAGTCGGGCACCGGCAAGGAAGTGGTGGCGCACTCGCTGCACCATCTATCAGGCAGGCCGGCGGCGAAGATGGTCATCGTCCATTGCGCCGCGCTGTCGCCGCAACTGTTGGAGAGCGAGTTGTTCGGCCATGAGAAGGGCGCGTTCACCGGTGCCGCGCAGCGCCGGATCGGCCGTTTCGAGCAAGCGGACGGCGGCACGTTGTTTCTCGATGAAATCGGCGAGATCGACCCATCCACCCAGGTGAAACTGCTGCGCGTGCTGTCGGAACGGACCTTGGAACGGGTCGGCTCGAACTCGCCGATCAAGGTGGATGTTAGAGTCATCGCCGCGACCAACAGGAACCTCAAGGAGCTGGTGGCGAAGGGAGCGTTCCGCGAGGATCTGTATTTCCGCCTGAACGTGGTGAAGGTCGAGATGCCGCCGCTGCGCCACCGGCGGGAGGACATCGTGTTGCTGGCGAACAGTTTTCTCCAGGAATTCGCCAAGGAAAACGATCGACCGGTCAAGCCGCTGTCGGACGCGGCGATGGAACTGCTGCTTGGCTACAACTGGCCGGGAAACGTCCGCGAACTGCGCACCGCCATCGAACACGGGGTGGTGATGAGCAACGATCCCGTCATCGAGGCCCGTCATCTGCCGCAATTCCTGCATTTTCAAGACGCCGCCCTGGCGGATTCCCCGGCATCCGCCAAAATGGCCCTTGATGGTCCGGCGGAATTCAACTTGCATGCGCTCGAAACCAAGACGATCCGCGCCGCACTCTCCATCGCCGGAGGTAACCGCACTCACGCGGCGGATCTGCTTGGGGTCAGCCGCCGAACCCTCCAGCGCAAGCTGAAGGAACTCGGCCTTTAAAACATCAACCTGCCTTCACCTCCAGATTTTTCATGAGTATCAATTCCTCCCAGATCGACACCGGTATCATCATCCGCCGCAGTTTGTTTCTTCTCCTCCTGCTGATCCTCACCTTGGGAAATCTCTTCGTCCTGTTCCGCGGCCTGAACTCGCCGCAGGGGATGGACCAGGCGCAGATATCGCGGGAAATCGCCCGCGGCAATGGCTTCACCACCAAAATGATCCGGCCGGTCGCCTACTATCAGGCGCAGAAGGGGCAGAGCAGCACGGTGCCGCTCTTCGGATTTCTGGATTCCTATCACTCGCCGCTCAACCCACTGCTCAACGCGGCGGTGCTCAAGCTCATCGGCGCGGATGAATCGGACACCTGGCAGATGACCACCAGCGAGTGGGTGTTCCCGCTCGACCGGGTGATCGCCACGGTTTCCACCCTGTTTTTCCTGATGGCGATCGGGGTGAACTATCTGCTGATCTCGCGGATATTCGACGCCAAGATCGCGGGCGTCTGCGCGATCCTGATGCTGTTTTGCGAAATGTTCTGGAACTACTCGCTAAGCGGGCTGCCGCAGATGTTGATGCTGCTGCTGTTTTCCTGCGCGATCTATTTCGTGTATCGCGCGGTGGAGGCCGCGGCGGAGGGCCGGATCGCCTTTGCCCCGGCGATCATTGCCGGAGGGTTTTTCACGCTGCTGGCACTCACCCACTGGATGGCGGTGTGGATCGCGCTGGGTTACATCATTTTCGCGGCGGTTACCTTCCGGCCGCGCGGCATCGTCGGCCTCTCGGTGCTGGTGATGATCCTGATCCCTATCAGCCTGGTGATGGTTAGAAACCAGAGTGTCTCAAGTTCGCCATTCGGAACCGCATTTCTCACCCTCTACAAGGGCCTCGGCAACGGCTCGGAGTCTGCGGTCATGCGGACCACCGACCTGCAGGCCGAGCCGCTGGTGCTCGAGGGACTCATTTCAAAAATCCTGCGGACCACCTTGCTGCAAGCTTCCGACATCATCCCGTTTCTGGGAGGGATCGTGATCGCGCCGCTGTTTTTCATCGCGCTGCTGCACCCGTTCAAACGGGCCGCCATCGCCAATTTCCGCTGGGCGATCCTGTTGATGTGGGTCACCGCCGCCTTGGGGATGGCGTTTTTCGGGATCGGCAAGGATGCGCTGGACCCGAACCAACTTCACCTGCTATTCGCGCCGATCATGACGGCCTATGGCTTGGCGTTTATCTCGATCCTCTGGAGCCGGCTCGAGTTTGTCGCGAGCACGCCGCCGCTGCGCAATGTCCACCACATGGTGATCGTCGGCATTTGCACGCTGCCGCTGGTGCTGAGCCTGCCGATGAAGGTCCGGGTGGGATTGCAATACCGCGACCATGGCGGGATTCCGAATTGGCCTCCGTACCACGCCAATCCTCTGAACAGCAAATCCGCCGGCCTCAAAGGCTGGGTGGACGCGAAAAAGCAGGTCGTTTTCTCCGACCAACCGTGGGCCGTCGCTTGGTACGCCGACCGGGTGGCCATCTGGCTGCCACCGACCCGCGCCGGCTTTGAAAAACTCGAAACCATCGCCGCTGACCTGCAAACACCGGTCGCGGGCATCGTCATTTCCCCGGCCTCCCATGGCTCCGGCCCGTTGTCCGAGGTGGCCGCGAATTACCGGGATTTCACCTCGATGGTGCTGGATGGACCGGTGTCCTTGGCGACCATGCCCGCCCGTCCCACCAGCCAGTTTCCGTCGTGGGTCACCATTGTGGACAAGGATCAGCACATCGAAGGCATTGCCAAACGTTACCCTTACCGCAAGTCACTGGTCGGCCTGGACATGGTTTTCTACAGCGAACGGGCGATCAACGCGAACAACCCGGAGGAAGGGAAATAGCCATGTCACGCCGCAAAACCAACGATAACGGACCGGACTCGCCGCCGCTCACCTTCGAGGACGCCCTTGGCAGCCTTGAGGCGATCATCGAGTCCATGGAACACGAGCACCTTGCGCTCGAAGATCTCGTGGCGCATTACGAAAAAGGCTCTGCGCTGCTGACCCGCTGCGAGGCGATCCTCCAATCCGCCCGCGGCAGGATCGAACTCATCACACTGCGCAACCAAAACGAAATTGCACTGGATACCGCTGCAAAATCCGCCGACGATCACGCACTCCCTACCCCGACCGATCCTCCGGAGGATCCCGACGCCGACGCAAATGACATCCGCCTCTTCTAAGCCCCCGGCCCTCGGCCCGCTGCTCACCACGATTCATTCACCCGACGATGTCAAAAAGCTCGCCGACGAGGACTTGCCGAAACTCGCCGAGGAGATCCGCCACACGCTGATCGACCGGCTGTCGAAAACCGGCGGCCATCTCGGCCCCAATCTCGGCGTGGTCGAGTTGACCGTGGCGCTGCACCGGGTTTTTTCCACGCCGGAAGACAAGTTCGTGTTCGACGTTTCCCACCAGGGCTACGTCCACAAAATGCTCACCGGGCGGGCGGCGCAGATCCACACGATCCGCACCTATCATGGCCTCAACGGCTTCCTGCTGCGCAGCGAGTCCGAGCACGATTCCTACGGCGCGGGCCACGCCGGCACCGCTCTATCCGCCGCGCTCGGGATGGCCGCCGCCCGCGACCTGGCCGGCGGTGACCACCACGTCGTCGCCGTCGCCGGCGATGCCGCGTTCACCTGTGGTCCGACGCTCGAGGCACTCAACAACATCGCCGAAACGACCCGCAAATTCATCGTCGTCCTCAACGACAACGAGTGGTCGATCGACAAAAACGTCGGTGCCATCGCCCGCTATTTCAACGCGCTGCAGACCCACCACACCTACGCCGCCGTGCGCCGCCAGGCTGCGGACTTCGTCGAGAAAATCGCCGGCAAGGCCGTGCGCACCCTGGCCCACAAGGTCGAGGAAGGCGCGAAGAATTTATTGTTCCAGAACGTCCTGTTCGAGAAATTCGGGATGCGTTACTTCGGCCCGATCGATGGCCACGACCTGCCGCTGTTAGTGCGTACCTTCGAGCATCTGAAGACGCTTCACGAGCCGGTCGTCCTCCACATCATCACCGAAAAGGGCCGCGGCTATCAGCCGGCGCTCGACAACCCCGGGAAATTCCACGGCCTCGGCAGCTACAAGATCGAGGACGGCTCCACCGACATCACCGCCACCCCGACCTGCTCGGATCTGTTCGGTCGGGCGGTCACGGATTTCGCCAAAAAGGACCCCAAGATCGTCGCCATCACCGCCGCCATGCCCGGCGGCACCAAGCTGGAAATCTTCAAGCAGGAATTGCCCGACCGCTACTTCGATGTCGGCATCGCCGAGGAACACGCCGCGCTGTTCGCCTGCGGCCTCGCGACCGAAGGCTTCCGCCCGTTTCTCGCGATCTACTCGACCTTCATGCAGCGCGCCTATGACATGATCATCCACGACATGGCGCTGCAAGGCCTGCCAGTTAGATTGTGCATGGACCGCGGCGGCCTGTCAGGCGACGACGGGCCGACCCATCACGGGCTGTTCGACATCGGCTACCTCCGCCACATCCCCGGCATCATCCACATGCAGCCGAAGGACGAGGACGAGTTCGTGGACATGCTGTTCACGATGTCCCAGTACGATGCCGGCCCCACCGCCATCCGCTTCCCGCGCGGCGTGATCAAAGGCACCCCGGTCAAAGCCAAACCCGCGCTGCTGGAAATAGGCAAGGCCGAAGTCGTCGCCGACGGCACCGACGTCGCCCTCATCGGTCTCGGCACGATGTTCGAAATGGCCGAGCGCACCAAGGATTTATTAGAAGCGCGGGGCCTGTCCGTCGCGCTGATCAACCCACGCTTCATCAAACCGCTCGACTCCGCCGTGCTCCAGACCTACGCCGCGAAATGCAAGGTCGTCTGCACCTTCGAGGACCACGTGCTCCTCAACGGCTTCGGTGCCTCGGTCATCGAAAATCTTCACGACGCCGGTATCCACACCCCGGTCGAACGCATCGGCTGGCCGGACCAGTTCATCGAACACGGCAAACCCGAAACCCTCCGCGAACTCCACGGGCTAACAGCGGAGATGGCCGTGGCTAAAGTGCTGAAGCTTTTCCCTGAAGCCTGAAAGCGCTCTGCCACCGCACTCCATGCCCCTATCATCACGGGAGCACCGACAGAGACCCGATTCGCCTTTCTTCCTTTCGGTATTAGACTGCGCATGCAAATATCCAGAACCCAACATCGTGTTCTCAAATGACTCGGAAACAGCTTTGTAGCTTAGATCAGCAACACGGCCGTCAGCCATAAGAATTCCGATTTCGTATCTGAGTCCGCGTGGGCTTATTGAATACAGCAAAACGTCCATCTTCTTGAAGGGTGTCAATCCTGGAGAAATTTTTCGAAGCTCCTTTTCTGATAATCCAACCTTGATCATGGGCATTTTGTCCCATTCGATTACGCCAAAAAACTGTGAGGTCGAAGCTTTGGGTGGTGACATATGCCACTCTTTGGTGACCAACTCAGGCATGGGAAGCGGTAGCGTAGCATTTAAAGATAGGGACAATAAGGTCCCTACTCCTTATTTCACAAATCCTGATGCGCGGCAGTATAGCAGGGAGCCGGCTTGTGGTGGCTGCCACCAGCAGAAGCGTGATCATGCCGATGATGTGAGCCGCTTTCGTGTGCGCTTGGTCATGAAGGTGGCGGCGAGGGTGGGTTAGCGAGTGTTATCCTTGAATCCAACAGGATTTGGCGTCTCCATCCGCTTGATCTGCTTGAGGCAATAAACCAACGGGATAATTCCGATCAAGCCGAACGAGCAGTCGATCAAACGCCAGTAAAACGGGATGCCGCGAATTGGTCCGCAGATCAAGGCGAGGGGAATGACTGCCACGCATGCGGCGATGCCGGTGTAAAGCGTGGGCCGACTTGAAATGGGATTTATAAGAGGGCCGATGAAGAACGCCGAAATCACGAGGTGACCGAATGCCAACCAATCGGTGCCGTAGGCGAGCCATGGATAATCTGCGTAGGTGGCTTCGAGTCCGTGCCGGACGGTGAGAATCCAAAAATGGAGACCGCTAAATCCCTCGGGAGATGTTGCCGAGCCGACTCCCAATACCTGCGACAGAATCCTTAACTCTAGCAGCAATGGAAACGCGGTCACTCCGCTGATCACCAAACCGGCGATGAACAAAAGCATGGCGACGCGGAAGCGGAATAGGGGAGATGTGGCTTTCAAGGGTGATTGGGAACGAACAGGTTTTCGGCGCAGGGTCGAGACAAAAGCGGAAGTGCGCGAAGCTTGTCCCAAGGGGTATGGACGTCCCTTCTCCCTATCAGCCCTAACTTCTTCATCTTATCTGCTAGATCAGGAAGCGGGCCAGCGGGCTATTTCAGCGGGTGCTCCTTGAGCAGTTCGTCTGCTAGATAGAAGCTTTGGCGGGCCTTGGTGGCTTCGCGGACTTGGCTGACTTGGGCCGGCTGGATGGCCGGGGCTTTGTTACCGAAATCATTGCGCACGTAGGTGAGCACGGCGGCGACTTCGTCATCCTTGAGCATGCCGCCGAAGGGAGTCATCGGGACCAGGCCGTCGTATTTCCTGCCGTTGAGTTCGAATGGACCCATCACCCCGTGCAGGGTGAGCTTGATGAGGCGTTCTGGATCGCTGGTGACCCACGGGCTGCCGGCGAGGGGCGGGAAGGCGGGGTCGATGCCTTTGCCGTCGGGTTGGTGGCAGGTGGCGCAGTGGGCATCGCGGAAATAGATCTCATGGCCGGCGATGAATTGCTTCTGCTCCGCCGCCGTTAGGTGGGTGGGGACGGGCGGCAGCGGGTGTTCAATGATGACTTCATCCTCCGCGCCTTCAAGGCGCGACATCGCGGTCTTGGCGGCGTTCTGGCTCCATGCGTCAAGCGGCAGGGCGGCGGCGATGGCGACGATTTTCCTGCCGCTGGAGTTGTTCATCCAGGAGGCGGCGATGATGGCTTCGAGGCGGACGCGGCCATGCGGATCGGCGGCGGCTTTCTCCAGCAGGGCGGCGTGGCCGGCGATGCGCTGCGTGTTGTAACGGAGCACTCTAACGGCGGCGGCGCGGACGTGGTAGTCCTGCGCTTCGAGGAGTTCGCGGAGGAGTGGTTCATCGACCTGGTTGAGACCCCAAGTGGTCCACAGCGCTTCGAGCAGGTGGTGCTCGTGGCGGGGATCCTTTGGATTAAGTTTGGTCACCCAGCTCTTGAGGGCGGGCAGGACTTCAGCGGGCGGGTGGGCGCGGAGTTCGCGGCGGGTCCGGTAGCGGGCGCGGTATTCCGGGAGCTTGAGGTTTTCCAACAGGGTGGCGACCGGAGCTTTTTCTATCAGCGCGGGCTTGACCAGCGGGCGCGACGGATAGGTGATCCGATAGATCCGGCCGTGGACGTGGTCGCGGAGCGGATCGCGCGCGTTGTGCTGCATGTGGCCGATGAGGACATTGTGCCAGTCGATGACGTAGAGCGAGCCATCGGGCGCGAACTCGAGATCGACCGGGCGGAAATTTCCATCGGAGGATTTCAACAAGTCTTGGCGGAATTCGGTTTTGTAGCCGGTGCCGTCATCGACGATGGAATGCTGTTTGATACCGAGAAATCCGATGTTGTTGCAAAGTAGCATGTCGCCCTGGATCTCATCGGGGAAGTGGCGGGAGGAAACGAACTCGAGGCCGGAAGTCGGGCGCACGGCATTGCCTTTCGGGGCGAGGTCGGGGGATGAAGGTGACTGGGCACCGTAAGTCGACCGGGACGATGCGGGGAGCATCCAGTTGATGCTGGCCCCCGAGGTGTGGAGGAAGAAGTCCTGACCCCAGTCGTCGAAGGCGATGCCCCACGGGTTGGGGATGCTGAGCTGAGCGGTGCGTTCGAGGTGGCTGCGCTGCGGGTTGTAGCGGAAGAAGCCGCCGTTCATGGCGCGCACGGGACCGTAGGCGGATTCCACGTTGGAGTGGAGGAACACGCCCTCGCCCATCAGGAATGCGCCGGAAGGATCGGCGCAAAAGGCGCTGATCGCGTGGTGGGTGTCATGGGTGTCGAAGCCACCTAACACGATTTCCCGGACGTCGGCCTTGTCGTCGCCATTGGTGTCGCGCAGCAGGACGAGGTTGGGTTCCTGGGCGATGTAAACGCCCTCCGGAGCGAATTCGAGGCCGATGGGCAGGTTGAGTTTGTCGGCGAAGACGATTTCCTTGTCGGCGCGGCCGTCGTGGTTGGTGTCCTCGTAAATGAGGATTTTGTCGTTAGGGAGAGCGTCGCCGGGGCGATAGGCCGGATAGGTCGGCATGGTGGCGACCCATAGACGTCCGCGATCGTCGAAGGACATCTGCACCGGGTTTGCTAGGTTGGGGAATTCCTTCTCGGAGGCGAACAGCGCGACCTTGTAGCCCTCGGGCACGGTTAGGGATTTCTCGGCCTCCTTGCCATAGAGGTATTCCGGGTTGCCGTTTTTGGTAGTGGGTTTGTAGTTCGAGGCAACCGGCGGCAGGGCGTGGGTTTTCGAGTCATCGACACTGAGGTTGGTGGTTTTGCCGGAGGCGACGGCATTGATGAGATTGTCGCGCAGGGCCATCATTTCGCGGGTCTTCTGGACCTCGTCCGGGTAGTTCTGCGGGCCGAAGGGGTTGTAGCGTCCGCCGTGGGAATGGACGCCGTTGAGGATGTGATAGTCATTCTGCCAGAACCAGTTTTTCTGTTTGATGGCGGCGAGAACCTTGGCGGGATCGGCCTTGGCGGTGCGCGGCTGTGGGCCGTAAACCCCGGCGGCGAGGAATCCGGCGAGCTGCTGATAGCCGTCCTCGGTGGGGATGAAGCCGGAGGTGGTGAGTGGGACCGTGGCCTTGGCGTAGAGTGCCGCGGTCGGCGTGAAGAGATCGACAAAAGTGAGCGAATGCTTGTTTGCCACGCGCTCCATCGCGGCGGTGTAGAGTTTCAGGTTGGCGTTTTCCTTGGTGCCGTCCGGGAGATCTTTGGTTTTCGACTGGTTCTCATAAGCGATCGGCGAGACGAGAACCAACCTTGGGGCGGCACTGCCGTTGTAAGCCTTGCTGAGGGTGTGGGCGCAAAAGGCATCCAGCTCCGCCTCGTAGTTCGCCACGCCTTTCGGGCCGTCAAACGAATCATTGTAACCGAAAAAGGCGAGGATGGTATCCGCCTTCAGATGGGTGAGCCATTGGTCGGGCGTGGGGAAAAATCCATCGCCACTGTGTTTGGAGTATTCGGGATGGAATTTGTCCGCGCCGGGGAAGGCCCATTGGGATTTGCGGGCCGGGTGGGGGCGGAAGCCCGGGGTGTCTCCCGGGCGACCCATGTTGCGGATGACGAGCTGCTTGTCCGGGTTGCGCAGGTAGAATTCCGTTTCGAGGCGGCTGTAGTAAACGTCTCGTTCCGCGAGGCCATTGCCGATGAAGACGAGTCGCTCGCCGGGCGACGGCGGCGCGACGGCCTGCGGTCTAACGCCCGTGGCGGTGGCCGGCTCGGCGTGCGGCGCGTGGCGTTGGGTGTCGTCGGCGGCCGCAGCGGGCAGGCATCCGAGAGTTAGGGATGCGAATGTCGCAACAAGTGAGCTGGATTTGAGAGCGTGGATGGTCATGTGACGCCGCCGGATACGGCAGCCGATGCGAAGTCTTTCGTTATTTCCCCGAGATGATCGGCCTTCGAACGCGGGGACGGAAACATGCATCACGGTGACAGCCGCTCGATTTCCCACGCAGCCTCCCGACGGCGGTAGAGAAACCGGTCGTGCAGCCGCGCCGGGCCGCCTTGCCAGAACTCGATCATCTGCGGGACGACCCGGTAGCCGCCCCAGAATGAAGGCAGCGGAATCTCGCCGTGGGCGAACTTTTCCTGAATTTCGGCGAGTTTCTGCATCAGGAATTTCCGCGAGGTGATCATTTCGCTCTGGTTGGATACCCACGCACCGATCTGCGATTCACGCGGGCGGGATGCGAAATATTTCAACGACTCCGCCGTGCTGATTTTCTCGACCATGCCCTGGATGATCACCTGCCGTTCCAGTGTGATCCACGGGAAAAGCAGGCTGACGCGCGGGTTTTGCGCCATCTGCCTGGCCTTGCGGCTGCCGTAGTTGGTGAAGAACACGAAGCCGTCGCTGTCGTAGTATTTCAACAGCACGGTGCGTTGATAGGGCATGCCGCCTTCATCCACGGTGGCGAGCGTCATGGCATTTGGCTCGTGTAAGCCGAATTCGGAGGCTTGGGAAAACCACTGCGAAAACTGGGCGACGGGGTCGGCGGCCATTTCCTCGCGCTTCAAGCCACGGTCGGAATATTCTTTGCGGAATTCGGCAAGGTCCATGGCCAATCCGTAATTCCCAGGCGGAGGATGCGCAAGGCTATCAACCGCTAAAAACTAACCGGCCACTTGCCGCAGCCGGTAATTCCGCGGGGACAGTCCGGTGACTTTGGTGAACTGCCGGGTGAAATAGTTGCTGTCGTTGAAGCCGACGTCGAAGGCGATCTCGGTGACCCGGCGGTCGCTGTGGCGCAGCAGGCTGCACGCGCGGTTGATCCGCTGGCCGATCACCCAGGCGAGCGGGGAGGTACCGGTGGCCGACTGGAAAACCCGCAGAAAGCTGCGCTGGGACATGTGGGCGATGCTGGCCAATTCCTCCAGATTGACCTCGCGGTGGATGTTGCGTTCCAGGTGGGAAAGCGCCTCGCCGATCCGCAGCAACGCCTTGTCGTCCGGTGACGGACTGCCGCTATAACAGCGCGAAAGTTGCCCGATGATCTGCATGAACGCCGCCATCGCCATAAAGCCGAAGCCGGGTTCGCGGGCTTTCAGCTCGAACTCCAGCCGGTCTGTTAGCTCGATGATCTGGGCCATTTCCTTGCCGCTTAAATGCAGCCTGCCTTTGGTGGGCTGCCGGTTACTGAGCGAGGGTTCCAGCGTGAAAAGCGCGTGATAGCCCGCCACGGACGGCAAATCGAGCAGCCCCATCTTGAGCCGGCTGGGCTGATAGAGGATGTTCACCAGCCGCAGGTTTTCGAGATCGCGGTATTCGTGTTCCCGGGGGCCGGCGATGACGAACACGTCGCCTGCCGTTAGTTCCCACGAATCCTGGCCGGTCACGTGCAGGCATTTTCCGCCGGTGACGATCACCAGCTCTTCAAACTCGTGGGCGTGGGGTTCGAAGAGTTCCTGTGGCTCCCTCCGTTCCACGCTGATCGGGAAGCCGTCGGGGTGGAACCATTCGTCGATTCTGAGGATGCGCTTCACTGGCTGGATCGTGCTTGTTTTTGGCCAAACAGTAGAGGTTTTTCTGCGGATTCCCACCCAGACTGGCCACGCTTCTTTGAAAGAACCCTCTGCCATGGCTAAATCTTCGAAATCCATCTCCCAGTCCTACAAGCTCGCCCAAGCCCAATACGCCGAACTCGGTGTCGATACCGACGCCGCGATGGCCAAGCTCTCGGGCATCCCGATTTCCCTGCACTGCTGGCAAGGCGACGACGTCGGTGGCTTTGAAAACTCCGGCGAAGGCCTCAGCGGCGGGATCGCGGTGACCGGCAACTATCCGGGCAAGGCCCGCACGCCGGATGAACTCCGCGCGGATTTGGAAAAAGCGCTCTCGCTCATCCCCGGCAAGCACAGGCTCAATCTCCACGCCTTCTACGGCGAGTTCGGCGGGAAAAAGGTCGATCGCAACGAAATCCAGCCGGAGCATTTCGCCAACTGGATCGACTGGGCGAAAACTAACGGTTTGGGCATGGATTTCAACCCCACCTGTTTCGCTCACCCGAAGGCGGCCGATGGCTTCACGCTTTCCCACCCGAAAAAGGCGATCCGCGATTTCTGGATCGAGCATTGCATCGCCTCCCGCGAGATCGGCGCGGCGATGGGCAAGGCGCTCGGCTCGCCCACCGTGACGAACGTCTGGATTCCCGATGGCTACAAGGACACGCCGGTGGACCGGCTCGCTCCGCGCCAGCGTCTATCGCATTCTCTCGACCAGGTTTTCGCGAAAAAACTGAATCCAAAACACCACCTCGACGCGGTCGAGTGCAAGCTGTTCGGGATCGGCAGCGAGAGTTATGTCGTCGGCTCGCACGAATTCTACATGGGCTATGCGATCAAAAATCAGAAACTGTTATGTCTCGATGCCGGCCATTTCCATCCGACGGAAGGCATCGCCGACAAGCTGAGCTCGGTCCTGATGTATGTGCCGGAGATCCTGCTGCACGTCAGCCGCGGCGTGCGTTGGGACAGCGACCATGTTGTCATCCTGGACGACGCGCTGCAATCCATCGCCGCCGAACTGGTCCGCAACAAACTGCTAGCCCGCACCCACATCGGCCTCGATTTCTTCGATGCCAGCATCAACCGCATCGCCGCCTGGACGATCGGCACCCGCAACACGCTTAAGGCGCTGCTGATGGCTCTGCTGGAGCCGGCCGCCCTCCGCGACGCGGAGAAATCCGGCGATCTCACGTCCCGGCTCGCGCTGATGGAAGAGGCCAAGAGCTTGCCGTGGGCTGCCGTTTGGGATGCCTATTGCGAGCAGCAAAACGTCCCCGCAGGCACGGCTTGGCTCGATGAAGTGAAGAGCTACGAAAATGCTGTTTTGAGCAAGAGAGCCTGATAAACCAAGCCCAGCGGTTTGAAAACTCTCTTACAACTCACCGATATCCGGAAATCCTTCGGCGCCGTCCGCGCGCTCAAGGGCGTCTCGTTCGAACTCCTGCCCGGCGAAGTTCACGCCTTGTTAGGCGAGAACGGCGCGGGGAAATCCACCCTCATCAAGGTCATCACGGGGGCCCACCAACCGGACGGCGGCACGCTCGTCGTCGCTGGTGAGGAAGTTTCCCACCTGACTCCCTCCAAGGCGCGCGAGTTGGGGATCGCTTGTATCTACCAGCAGCCCGCGCTGTTTCCCGATTTAACCGTAGCCGAGAACATCGGCCTGCGTTTGAAAAAGACCGGGCTGTTCAGCCGCGTCCGTTGGGCAAACCAGCGCGTGCAAGCCGTCGAGTTGCTCCAGCGCATGGGCGCGGAAATCTCACCGGACGCGGAAGTCCGCTCGCTCTCCATGCCCGAGCAGCAGCTCGTGGAAATCGCCTGTGCCCTCGGCTCCGGCGCACGCATCGTCGTGATGGATGAGCCGACCGCTTCGCTGACCCAGAAGGAACAGCACCTGTTATTCAAAGTCGTCCGCGACCTGCGCGCCAGCGGGGTGGGGGTGGTTTACATCTCCCACCGGCTTGAGGAAATCTTCGCGCTCGCCGACCGCGTGACGGTTCTGCGCGACGGCGAGAGCGTGGGCACCAACGCCGTCGACACTCTAACCGAGTCGGCGATGATCAAGCTGATGGTCGGCCGCGAGGTCTCATCGATCTATCCGCCGTCGGAGGGCGAGGCTGGCAAGGTGGTGCTGTCGCTGAACAACCTCGGCTGCGCCGCCAGTGGCGTAAGCGGGGTGACGCTCGATGTTAGGGCCGGCGAGATCGTCGGGATGGCCGGCCTGGTCGGCGCGGGGCGTACCGAGTTGGCCCGGATCCTCTTCGGCATCACCCCGGCCGATTCCGGCGGGATTTCCCTCAACGGCGAAAAGTTTTCTATCAGTAGCCCGCGCGAGGCGATCGCCCGGGGCATCGCCTATGTGCCGGAAGATCGCCGCCGCCACGGGGTGATCCTGGAGATGCCAATCGCCCACAACATGACCATGGCGATCCATCCGAAATTTTTCCCCGGTTCGATCCTGCGCTTCAAGGCGGAAAGCCTGTTAGCGATGGACTTCATCCGCGATCTCGGCATCAAGGCCTACGGCCCGGACGCCCCCGGCGGCAGCCTGAGCGGTGGCAACCAACAGAAGGTCAGCGTGGCCCGTTGGCTGGCGACGAAACCGAAATTGCTGATTCTCGACGAGCCGACGCAAGGCGTCGATGTCGGGGCAAAGGCGGAAATTCACAAGATCATCCGCGGGCTGGCCAAGGACGGGCTGGCCGTGCTGATGATTTCCAGCGACCTCCCTGAAGTGTTAGGCATGAGCGACCGCGTCGCCGTCATGCGCGGTGGCAAGCTGGTGGAGCTAATCGACAGGGAACACGCCGACGCGCACACGGTCATGGTCGCCGCGCTCGGGACTAACGGAAAGGACGCCGCCTGATGAACAAGTATTTCCGCGAACTCACGGTGGCGGCCGCGCTGCTCCTGCTGATGTTAGGACTCGCGGTCATCGCGCCGCACTTCTTCCAGATCCAGCCGCTCATTTCGCGGCTCACCTCGCAGATGCCAGCGCTGATCCTGGCCATTGGCGTCGCGCTCGTCATCATTTCGCGGCAAATCGATATCTCTATCGGCGCGCAATTCAGCATGTGCGCCATCGTCGCCGGCGTCACGGCGGCGTCGGGGCTGCCGCTCGGCGTGGCCATTTTCGCGGCGCTCGGCGCGGGTGCGCTGATGGGCGCGCTCAATGGCGTGCTCGTCGCCTGGCTCGGGCTGCCCAGCATCGTGGTCACGCTGGCGACCATGGTCACCTGGCAAGAAGCCCTGCGGCTCTGGCAGCAAGGCCGACTGTTGCCGCTTCCCGCGGGCATCCAATGGTTCGGCCTCAGCCAGCCGGCCGGCCAAGCACTTGTTATCTCGCTGACATTCATCCTCCTGATAGGCGCGGCATGGGCGATGAAAAATCTATCCGCCGGACGCTTCGTTTACGCGACCGGCACCGATGCCGAGGCCGCGCGTCTCGCTGGTATCGATCCAAGGCGCACGACCTTCGGCGTTTTCGTCCTGATGGGAATCCTCGCGGGACTCGCCGCCGTGTTCAACATGGTGCAGTCGCCGCAAGTCCAGCCGAATGCGGGTGACGGCCTCGACCTCAAGGCGATCGCCGCCGCCGTGGTCGGCGGCGTGGCGATCAGCGGCGGCCGCGGTACGCTGTGGGGCGTCCTGCTAGGAATGCTGCTGCTCGCCAACGTGAACCCGGCCCTCACCCATTTCCACCAGCCGCCTTACTGGGAAAAAGCCATCCAAGGCCTCGTGATCCTGCTCGCGGTCGTGGCCGACGGACTCCGCAGCCGGAAAAACAGAACCTAACCGCCATGTCCACTCCAAGGTCATTTCCCATCAAGTCCCTGCTCGCCCGCCATGAGGCGGTGCTGGTGCTGGTGATCCTCGTCGAGGTGGTTCTCTTCCAGGTGCTGGGGAAAAATTTCCTCATCGGCCGGAACATCTCCAACGTCTTCCGCCACTCGGTGGAAATCGGCCTGCTCGCCGTCGCGATGACGCCGGTGATCCTGACGGGCGGGATCGATCTATCAGTCGGCTCGATGATGGGCCTGTGCGCGGTTTTGTTCGGCATGATGGTCAACAGCCTGGGCCTCGATCCATGGGTCGCCGGTCTCGCGGCAATCGCCTTCGGGGCACTGGGTGGCGGCGTCAATGCCGTGTTGATCACGCGCCTGAACCTGCCGCCGTTGATCGTCACGCTCGGCACCTTCTCACTTTTCCGCGGGCTCGCGGAGGCTCTCACCAAGGGCGCGGAATCCTACTCCGGGTTTTCCTCATCGTTCCTCGCCTTGGGAAATTCCGATATCGCCGGACTTCCCGCGCAGATCTGGGTGTTCTTCGCGATCGCTGCGGGGATCTGGGTGTTAGTGCATCACACGACCTTCGGCCGCTCGTTCCGTGCCATCGGTTTTTCGCCGGAAGGCGCCCGCTACGCCGGCATCCCGGTCGCCCGCAACACCAGCCTCGCCTACATCATCGCCGGTGCCGTCGCGGGTCTGGCCGCCGTGATCCTCGTTTCCCGGTTAGGCGAAGCCCGCGCGAACGCGGGGATCGGCTATGAGTTGCTCGCGATCACCGCCGTCGTGCTCGGCGGCGTCAGCATTTTCGGCGGCTCCGGCACCGTGGCCGGCACCTTGTTAGGCTGGGTCGCGCTCGCTATCCTCAACAACGGCCTCACCCGCATTTCCGACTACCGGATCATGGACCAGCCGGTGGCCAGCGTCGCCCGCGAATTGTCCGGCCTGCTCACCGGCCTGTTGCTGCTCGCCGCCCTAGCCATCGGGGCCTCGACAAAAACGCTCGCCGTCCGCCGCGCGCGCAGGCAATCTCTCTCAAAACCTACCCCAAATCCAGCCACCTCATGAAACGTAAAACCATCGTCGCCGCACTGGCCCTCTTCGCCACGCTTCCTTTCATTTCCTGCAGCAAGTCGGAATCGAAAAGCAAGCTCACCATCGCCCTGCTCCCGAAGAGCAAGGGCAACCAATACTTCGTCACCTGTGAGAAAGGCGCCCGCACCGCCGCTGCCGAACTTGGTGCCGAGCTCAAATTCGACGGCCCTATCAACTCCGATCCCGCCAAGCAAAACGAGATCGTCGAAAACTGGATCACCGACGGCGTGGACGTGATCGTCGCCGCCTGCGAGAACAAGGACTCGATTTCCACCGCGCTGAAAAAGGCCCAGTCCGCCGGCATCAAGGTCGTCACTTACGATGCTGACGCCCAAACCGACGCCCGATCGTTCTTCGTCAACCAGGCCACCGCGCAGGGCATCGGCGAGCAGCTCATCGACACCGCCGCCTCTCTAACCGGCGGCGAAGGCGAGTTCGCCATCATCACCGGAACTCTAACCGCCGCCAACCTCAACGAGTGGATCAAATACATCAAGGAGCGCCAGGCAGCAAAGTATCCCAACATGAAGTTGGTGGACACCAAGCCCTGCGATGACCAGAAGGACAAAGCCCAGCAGGAAGCCACCAATCTCCTCAGTGCCTATCCGAATTTGAAGGCGATCATCGGCGTTTGCTCGCCCTCCGTTCCCGGTGCCGCCGAGGCGGTGAAACAAGCCGGCAAAACCGGCGCGGTGAAAGTCGTAGGTCTCGGCTTGCCGAGCGAGAACAAAGCCTACGTCAAGGAAGGCGTCACCCAGGCCGTGATCCTGTGGAACGTTGAGGAGTTAGGCTACTTGTCCGTCATGGCCGGTGCCGCCGTCGCCAAGGGCGAGTTGGTTGCGGGTGCCAAGGAGTTCAAGGCCGGCAAGCTCGGTGCCAAGGCCGTCGAAGGCGACAACATCATCCTCGGCAAACCCTTCGTTTTCACCAAGGAGAACATCGACAACTTCGATTTCTAACCGCCACCGCCGGTTTCCATGAGTCCGTCATTCCTTCTCGCCGCAGTCACCCTGGCTGCGGTCCTTCCTTGCAGCGCGCTGCCTCCCGATCTCGTCGCGGTGGCGGAGAAAAGCCCGCTAACAGGCTTCGTCATCCAGCCGAAGCGCATCGTCTGGAAGTCGGACCAAGGCGTCGCGAATTCCGAAAACCTGCTCAAGCCCCACAGCGGCCAAGCCGTGCTGATTGAGCCGGTGCCGCCGTTAGTCATCAAGCCGGGCGGCGGAATCGTCATCGACTTCGGGGTGGAAATCACCGGCTCGCTCGAGTTGTTCACGCCCATCACCGACAGCAAGGACATGCCAACCGTCCGCGTCCGCTTCGGTGAGTCCGTTGCCGAGACCATGGCGGAAATCGGTGCACGTGGCGCACAAAATGACCACGCCCTGCGCGATCTAACGGTGAAAGTGCCGTGGCTTGGCAAAACCACGGTGGGACCCAGCGGCTTTCGTTTCGTCCGGCTCGACAACGCCGACCCGAAGATCGATCTCGCACTCAGCCAGGTCCGCGCGATTCTAACCATCCGCGACATCCCCTACGTCGGATCCTTCAAATGCGCCGACGAGCGACTCAACCGGATTTGGCAAACCGGCGCCTACACCGTCCACCTCAACATGCAGGAATACCTGTGGGACGGCGTCAAGCGCGACCGCCTCGTCTGGCTCGGCGACATGCACCCGGAAGTCAGCGTGATCAACTGCGTCTTCGGCTACAACGAGGTTGTCCCCAAAAGCCTCGACATGACTCGCGATGTCACGCCCGTCACCGCGTGGATGAACGGCATCAGCTCCTACTCGATGTGGTGGATTCTCATCCACGAGGAATGGTATCTCCAGCATGGAAACCTCAGCTACCTCAAGCAACAACAGCCCTATCTAACCGCCCTGCTCAAGCGCCTCGCCACCTACGTCGGGGCCGACGGCCGGGAAAAACTCGATGGCATGCGTTTCCTCGACTGGCCCACCGCCGACAACAAGGTCGCCGTCCACGAAGGCCTCCAGGCGATGATGACCCTCACCATGGAAAGCGGCGTGAGGCTAACTGAAATCCTCGGCGACCAGGAGACGGCCAAGCTCTGCACCGCCGCCGCCAAGCTTCTCCGCAAACACGTCCCCGATTCCAGCGGCCGCAAGTCGCCCGCCGCCTTGCTCGCCATCGCCGGACTCCGTGATCCTGCCGATGTTTCTAACAGCGTCCTAAAGAAAGGCGGTCCCACCGACCTCAGCACGTTCTACGGCTTCTACGTCCTCAACGCCCTAGCGAAATCCAACGACATCGACACCGGCCTCGACTTCATCAGCCAATACTGGGGCGGCATGTTAGACCAGGGTGCCACCACTTTCTGGGAGGATTTCGATCTCGCGTGGACGAAGGACGCCGGTCGCATCGACCAGCTCGTTGCTCCCGGCAAAAAGGACCTTCACGGCGACTTCGGAGCTTATTGTTATGTCGGTTTCCGCCACAGCTTCTGCCACGGTTGGGCCGGCGGACCCACGGCCTGGCTGAGCAAGAACGTCCTCGGCATCACCCCGGTCGCGCCCGGTTGCGCGAAAGTGAAAATCACCCCGAATCTCGGCCACCTCGCATGGGCGGAAGGAACTTATCCCACTGCGAAAGGCCCGATCCACGTCCGCCACGACAAGCAGTCGGACGGCTCCACCAAGTCCACCGTCAAGCTTCCCGACGGCATCGAGCGCGTGGAGTGATGACGAACCCAAAGTGAGGCCGCCAAAGGGTGCAAACTTCCCTTGCTCGCGAAGAGATTCAGACTACCTGTGTCGCCTCACGATGACGATATTTTCATTTCCCCACGGTCTGCGACTCAAGCTTCTGGTGCTGGCCACCACCGCACTCGTGGCCAGCCCGTCCTGCATGTCGGCTCCGAAGGTCCCACGAGCAACACCTGCTGGCACCATCCGTCCGGCGAAGGCGCGCTACCCGGATCCGCGCTATCGGCCACCGCTCAATGTTTCCGAACTCCAGGCGATCGCCAGCCGGGTGGCCAAGGCCAGCGGTCGGGAAATCCGCTGGCGCTTGGTCCTCGGAGAAGATCCCGGACCCCTGGCCAGAGTCCGTGGCGGCTTGGACGATTGTACGATCACCATCCATCCGATCGGCGCCCGGAAATTGCCGCCTAACACTTGGGCGTTCATCTTTGGCCACGAATTCGCCCATCTTGTCGAAAACCTGGGAAACCACTCGCAGAACAACCCGTCCAACGAACTGAAAGCCGATATCGCCGGGGCCCGCTATGCGATGGCCGCCGGCTATCGGCTTGAAGCCTTTTTGGGATGGGTTCTCACCGAGCCGAATCACCGGACGAAGTCCCATGGCTCCCCGCGTGACCGCGTTTCCAAGGTTGGCGCTCACTTCGGAATCCCGCAAAACGTGATTCAAGCCGAAGCCAAACGATACTCGGCCAATTGGGCGAAGCATTGATCAAGCGTCGGCTCAACTGGAGACCTTGGGTTTCAGAACAGCACGCCTTGTGACAATGGGGGCCGCCCCTTCGCGGAAGATTCCGCCTGCAGGAAGCCAGGTGATTCACCTAGCAGGCGCATCCAGCGCGGCGGTGGCTTACAAGTGAGGGTGGAGTGGTTGCCGTGGCTAGCAGATCAAGGAGCGGCGGAACGCGTCCGCCGACGCCCATGGAAAGCCAATGTCCCGTGCATCCGCTCATCTCATTGCCAGCTCATGGACATCGGCGAACACGTTTCGCCGCTCCTTGGGCCACGAATCAGGGCCGGTCGCCCTTAACTTGACGCGCATGGGCAGTGGGGGCATTCCTGAATGCAGATTGACGAATCGCCCGGAAGCGGGAAAATCGCGCCATGCTCCAAACCTCCATTCTCAATCCCGCGCTGCTTGATTTGTTAGCCCGCGTCCGCCACACCAACACGCTGGTGATCGCCGACTGGGC
The DNA here is from genome assembly GCA_031429315.1 of Akkermansiaceae bacterium. Lineage (GTDB taxonomy): Bacteria > Verrucomicrobiota > Verrucomicrobiia > Verrucomicrobiales > Akkermansiaceae > Luteolibacter. The sequence continues at coordinate 8,686 of JANOZJ010000111.1, read as the reverse complement.
GTTCCCCTATTGGCCGGAAATCGAAACGGTCGATCTGGCCCTGACCCGGGGAATTCCCACCGTGCTCGACGTGCTGGATCTGCTCACGCCCGTTTTCAAGATCGGCCGGATCTGGCAGGCCAACGAGTTCGTAACATCTAACACCGAAGAAGCTGTCGCCCGCTTCGCGAAATCCTTCGGCCAAATCCCGCTGACCCGCGAGGCCCACGTCGATTTCAAAAAGCGAGTGCCTCATGCGATCGGGCTGATCCGCACCGGCGACGCGACGCCGTATGGCAATCTCATCCTGGAGTCGGAGTGAGCGGGCACGCGGCGGCGGTCCTGGGTGCTGCGGATGAATCAAGGAGTGGCGGACTCCGATCCGCCATGCCCATGAGCCGCCAATGATTTGAGGAAACCGCCCTTCATTGTCCTCCCATGGTCCGGCGCTCTCACATCACCCGGTCTAGCAGCGGTGCGCCGGTCTGATAGCGTTTGAAATTCTCCACGAAATGGCGCACCAGCGTTTCCGACTCATTGGCGTGGCCACCCGCGATGTGCGGAGTGATGAAACAATTCCCCTCGGCCCGCAACGGATGATCGTCCGGCAGCGGTTCGGGCTCGGTGACATCCAGCCACGCCGCCGCGAGGTGGCCGCACCGCAGCGCGGCTAACAGTGCATCCTGGTCCACCGTCGTGCCGCGGCCGATGTTATAGAACGCCGCGCCCGGCTTCATTTCGGCTAGGCGTTCGGCATTGATGAAATCCCGCGAAGCCGCATTGTCGGGCAGGAGGTTGATAACATGGTCGGCGGTGGCGAGCGCGGCGGGCAGGCCTTCCGCAGTCACGGTCGGGAATCCTTCGTCGCCCAGCGGTTGGCGGCGCATCCCGGTGATTTTCATGTCAAAGGGCGCGAGCAATTTCACCAAAACGGCAGCGATCCCGCCGAACCCGAGGATGACCAGGCTCTGTCCACGCAGCGAAACCGAGTCGGCACGAAGCTGGAAATATTCCGGCGAGCCATTCGCCGCGTGACTGCGCAGCGCCTGTGGCAGCATCCGCGAGTGGGCTAACATGAACGCGAACACATGCTCCGCGCACGCCGCCGCATAGACGCTTGAGCTGTTAGTCACGACCAGCCCGCGCGCCGCGACCAGCGCGCGGAACTCCGGCGTGTCGTAGCGCGTGAACCCCGCCGAGCTGATCTGGATCCACTTGAGCCGATCGGACTTCGAGATGCTCCCCAGATCCGGCTGGCCAAACGCGATATCGGCCAGCGGAAACGCCGGGTCCGATTCCGGCTGGGCGAGGATCGACGACAAGCGTTTCCGCGGCACGATGATTTCATGCGGCGCGACGCCATCCTCTAAAATACGGGCGGCGTTTGCGCTCAGCGGCGAGTCTGAAAAAATTCGGTGAACTTCCATGCGGTTGGGGCGCTACCAAACACTCCGGCGCGGGAGTTGGCAAATGCTTCATGCCGCGGCCGCGCGCTTTCCTTCCAGCGCTCCCGTGGCCACCCCGGCAACCAACCCCGAGCTGAATCCAAAGACATGGCCGAGTACGTCGGTGTTCGAGCCGTGTCCGCCGCCGCCACCAAGCCAGCCTAGCAGGACCAGGCCTGCTAGAAACGGCGCCGAGATCCTGAGCCATGGCATGCGCGCGTGGTCGCGCAGCGTTTCCGCCACCCCAAGACCGGATAGAATCCCGAGCGCGGCAAACACCGCGGTCGAGGCACCCAGCGAAACGAACGCTTCCGGATAGGTCAGCCGCGAGGTGATCACGTTGCCGAGCGTGCCGCAGCCGAGGATCAGCGCCCATCCTAACAAGGGGCCGGTCAATCGCGCCACCAGCGTCGCGAACACCATCCCGCTTGCCAGATTGCCGGCCAGATGCCCCAAGTCCCCGTGCAGAAACAGTGCGGTGAAGGGCCGCCACCACTCGCCTCGTCCGATCAGTCCGACGCTCGACGATGCCGCCCTTTCCACCAGCGTTGAGTCCTGGCCCTGCCAGTAAAAAACCGCCATCAGCGTGAGCATCCAGAGCGCACACAATCCCCAACCCGGCGAATGCTGCGGCCACTCGCCCGCCGCCGCCGGTCGCTCGCCCGGCGGCGCCAGTTCCTGACCATAGGCATCCAGTTCTTCGGAAATCTTCGCCGCCGGCAGTGCTTCCGCGTGCAGGTCGAATTCCCCCGGCATGGCCGCTTCCGTGACTTGGCACGCCTCGCCCATCGCAAGGATCACCAGGCCGTGGTCATACGCATCCTGCAAGGTCGGATAGTGTCCGACATGGACCCAATCCTCTTCCGGTTCAGTGAGCGGCGGCGTGTTGGCGTCTGAAGTCATCGTTGCCCCGCGAAGATCCACTCTTAAAAGCATCCGTCAATCGCCACCTTTTGGCACGAGGTCCAGATAGATCTCCGCGTCGAGGAAATCCTGGCCGTGGATCAGGTGATCGAGCAAGGGCACGCCCGCCTCTCGCGCATTTTAGATGCCTCTGCCACCCACACGCTCAAAAACCTCGCATCGGCCGCGGGCCGATTATCTCACGGGGCCGCCCTGCCGAACAAAGGCTTCCGTCAATGTCTGTTATACTGCCGCGCATGAGGATTTCTGAAATAAGGAGTAGGAACCTTATTGTCCCCATATTCCCTATGGTTAAAGAAGAGAGGCGACAATAAGGTCGCCACTCCTTACCCGGCAAAATCACAAATCCTGATGCGCGGCAGTTTAAAGGCATGTAACTCTATCAGACACTTCGCACGCCACTTCGGCTGGCCCGCCGACGTTAGGCTCAACCTCCAATCGCACCACGACCAACAACTCGCCAAGGAATTCATGCAGGCCGCCCTCGCGAAAATCCAGTCCTGCCCGGCGCTTTGAAAAGCATCCCGCGTCACCGGAAACCACTGACCCTATCGACGCGCCCCAGACAAAACCCCTAATGAATGCTTGAACTCGATTACCGGGACCCTGTTTACCAACTTCGACTAGGCAATCCAACTGTTCATGATATTTAAATCCAAGGACCGGTTCTCGACCCCGTTTTCAGGGCCGCCGTCGCCCGGGCAGGAAGACACGCCAACCCGGCCTAACCGAACGGCAGCTCCTCCGGCAGTCGGGTGGTTTCATCCCGCAGCCGCTCGCGGGCGGTGTCCAGATAATGGGCGTCCAGCTCGATGCCGGTGAAGTTTCCGATCTGCTGGCGGTGCGCGGCGATGGCGGAGGTGCCGATGCCGAGAAACGGGTCTAGCAGCCGGGTCGCCGGACCCTTGCCGTGGAGGCGGATGCATTGCTCGACGAGCGAGACGGGAAAGGTCGCGGGATGGGGGCGGTCCTTGTCGCGGGAGTTGATGGTCTCGTAGGGGATGAACCAGGTGTTGCCGCGGCAGCGGAGATCCGCACCGCCGGTGTGGCCCCAGCGGGCGATGTTCGATTTGTCCTGATAGGGAACGCCGGCGGCGCGGCGGTCGAGCGGGACATCGCCGGCTTTGGTTAGGTGGAAGATGTATTCGTGGCAGTCGTTGACGAAGCGCTTCGAGTTGATCGGCTTGAAATGGCCGGCGCTGATCTGCTCGTTGGCGCGGGTCTCGATGGTGATGGATTTGATCCAGTGGAAGGTGTTCTGGAGCGTGAACAGCGGCTCCGGGCCATCGGTTAGGGCGAGGATCAACTGGTGGGGCAGCAGCGGATTCGCCGGGGCGGCGCCGACGTTGAGGAAGAACGACGCGTCATCTGTCATCACCCGTTTCACCGCCGCTGCCCAAACCCAGCACCACGTGATGAACTCTTCGCGGGGTGAAGTGTCCTTGAAGCTCTTGTAGGCGATGCCGAGGTTGTAAGGCGGCGATGTGACGACGAGATCGAAGGAGGACGCTTCGAGCGTCGCGAGGGTTGGGAGGCAGTCGCCGTGGAGAAGGTTCATGTGGAGAATATTAGTTATGGCATTGCCCGCACGATCTTCATGCGGGTGCTTAGCGGAGTGGCAGTTGCTCGACCTGGCCGATCCCAGTCGGCCGGTTCGGTTGCTTGAGCAATGAGGTCGAGATCGCGGATGTATTGGCCGACGGAGCCGTGGAGCTGGTGTCCGAAAAGCAGGCCCGCGAAGCGACGTCCCTCCCGCTGCCACGATTCTGCCAGAGCCTTGAACCGGATGTCTTGGGTGAAAATGACGCGGCCAAGTTGGCCAGCTCTTTCCAGCAAGGCATCGTCGGTGAGTTCAGCAGTTTCGTCCTCCCGTGCCGTGATTACATCCACGCCCCGCCGCCGCAATTCCATTGCAATGGAGGAAGGGACATGGACGTCGAGATACAGCGCGGTCATGCGGATGCGCCACGGCGGACGGCGAGGAGGCGCAAGCGCAGGGCGGAAGGTGTCTTCAAATCATCGGCGTCGAACGCGGTGACTTCTGAACACAGTTCGGACTCCACTTCCTGGCGGTGGTCGAAATAATAGCCGAGAGCGGCGTGGACCTCGGCGGCAGTCAGGTGCGGATATTGACGGATGATTTCCTCAGCAGACCATCCGTTGCCGATGTGATCGGCGGCTATCTGTGCCACGCGGATCCGCGGCAAACGATCAAGACGCGCCACGTCATTCGGCGCTCGGGTAATGTGCGGGTAGTCGAGTGTGGGCATAAGCGCAGGAATATTTCAGAGCCTGAAGGATGGTGCATGGGCGCTGATTTTTTGCCAAGAGGCAATTTAGCGGCGGGTGAGTAAGATTTCGGATCTCGGCTTGTCCTCTGCAACTCACGCATGGTGCAGCAGGATCGAGTTCGCGGCGAAGTGATCGGATAGAATGTCGGATACGATCACGATCGGGGTGCCCGCGCGGACGAGATCCTCCTTGCGCAACAGTTCGCTGAGGCGCTGGATGGTTTCCTCAATGTTAGATGCGAACGGCAATTTGAAGGCCCGCACGCCGCGGGTGAGCGAGAGCTGGCGGCAGACGCGCTCGGTGGGGGTGAAGGCGAAGAACCCCGAAGTCCGGGGACGCAGCATCGCCACGTGGTTGGCAAGCACGCCGCGGCGGGTGAGCACCACCAACCGGGCATCCGGCAGGGAGTCGGCGAGGGAGACGGCCGCGCGGGCGGTTTTCTGGCGTTCGTCGCGGAGCAGCGCGCTCTGGCCGAAGCCATGGCCGCCGGAGCGCTCGATGCGCGAGGAAATTCTAACGAGAGCATCGACGCAGCGCTCAGGATAGCGGCCGACCGAAGTTTCGCCGGACAGCATCAGGCAGTCGGCTTCCTCGTAGGCGGCATTCATGACATCGGTCACTTCCGCGCGGGTGGGCGTGGGGTTGGTGATCATCGACTCCAGCAACTGGGTGGCGACGATGACGCGGGTGCCGAGTTCGTGGCAGCGCTTGACGATGCGGCGCTGGAGAATCGGCAGTTCCTCGAACTCGACTTCGGTGCCGAGATCGCCGCGGGCGATCATGATCACATCGGCGGCGATGATGATGGCGTCGATATTGCGGATGGCTTCCTGGTCCTCGACCTTGGCAACGATCTGGGCTTCGCCTTCGAGCGCTTCCATCGCCTCGCGCAGCTCGCGGACGTGGGCGGAGTCCCGGACAAACGAGCCGGCGATGTAGTCGGCCCCGCACTCGACGGCGAGCGACAGGTCGGCGTGGTCCTTAGCCGTTAGGGCGGGCAAATTCAACCGCACGCCGGGAAGATTGATGTGGCGGCGCGAGCCCATGGCGCCCTGCGTTTTCACATAACAGAGGATGCGGTCGGCTTCGACCACGTCGATGCGCATCAGCATTGCGCCGTTGTCCACGACCAGGGTGTTGCCCACCGCGACGTCGCCCATCAGGCCGTCGTAGTTGACGGTGGTGGAGAGCGGGACGGTCGGGTCGGTGCCGAGTTTGCGGAATTCCACGATGTCGCCTTCGATGAGCGTGAAGAGTTTTTCCAAATCGCCGGTGCGGATCGAGGGTCCGGTTAGATCGAACAACACGGCGATGTGGGCATCCCGCGCGTCGGATTGGCGGCGGACCCGCTTGGTCATTTCGGAGGCCCATTCATGTTTGGCGTGGCTCATATTGAGCCGGAAAACGTTGGTGCCCGCGTCGATGAGGCGGCCGATCATGTCTTCGGATTCGGTAGCAGGGCCCAGGGTGATGATGATCTTGGATTTGCGCGACATGGAGCGGGTGTGAAGGGATGGGCAAGGAGCACGGGACGTGCCGCCGGGAGCGAACACATTTGACGCGACCCAAGCAAGACCGGATCGGCGTGCTGCGGGGCAGATGATGCGAGAGGTCCAAGCAAACGGGAGTTCAAGATGCGCGAGCGTCCACTCCGCCATGGACAGGACTCGCAATGAGCGGATTTTCCCGCTCGAAAAATTTCCCGCACTTGGCAGATTGCGGCGTGGATTTGTTTTCGAAACCCAAGACCTCCGAGAAAAAAGCGCTTTCTGTGACGCAGTTGCTGCGGCGGATGAAAAATCTGTTGGAAGTCCAGATCGGCGAGACTTGGGTCGAGGGCGAGGTGTCAAACTTGCGGAAACAGGGCAGCGGCCATTGGTATTTCTCGCTGAAAGATGAGGGTGCGCAGATCTCGTGCGCGATCTTCGGCGCGAAGAATCGCCAGGGCTCGGAAGCGCTCGAGGACGGCGCGAAGGTCCGGGTTTTCTCCGAGGCGACGGTTTACGAGGCGCGCGGCCAACTCCAGCTCGTCGTCCTGAAAGCCGAGCGCGCGGGCGCGGGGGACTTGCAGGCGAAGTTCGAAGCGCTCAAGCGGAAGCTCCATGGCGAGGGCTTGTTCGATGCCGCCCGCAAGCAGGCGATCCCGTCATTTCCGCGGGTGATCGGGATCATCACATCCGCCAGCGGCGCGGCACTCCAAGACATCCTCAACGTTCTAACACGCCGCGCGCCGTGGGTGCGGCCGGTGCTGTTTCCGGTGCGGGTGCAGGGCCGGGGCGCGGAGATGGAGATCGCCCAAGCGATTGCGAAAATGGGGCGGCCGGAGGCCTTCGGGTATCCGCGCTGTGATGTGCTCATCGTCGGCCGTGGCGGCGGTTCGATCGAGGACTTGTGGAACTTCAACGAGGAAGTCGTGGCGCGGGCGATCGCCGCCTGCCCGATTCCGATCATCTCCGCAGTCGGTCATGAAATCGATTTCACCATCGCCGACTTCGTGGCCGATCTGCGGGCACCCACGCCGAGCGCCGCTGCCGAGCTGGCGGTGGCCGACGGCGCGGAGTTGTTAGCCCGGCTCGCGCAGATCCGGCGGCGGCTGTCGCGGGTCGTCAGCGAGCGGCTGGCTCGCTCCCAATTGGCGGTGGACGCGCTCCGCCGCAGCGCGCTGCAACGCGATGGCGAGAGGCTCTTGCGCGAATCCGTGATGCGCCTGGATTCCGCCCGCAGCCAGCTTTCCCAAGCCACGCGGGCGTCGTTGGACTCATTGGCAACGCGCCTGAACGAGGCCCGCGCCCGCCACAAGTCCTGTCATCCGGCCCGTGTGTTAGAGCGGCGGCTGGACACCGTGAAAAACCTGCGCCAGCGCTTCGAGCGGGCGGGCAGGGACATCCTCAACGAGGGCACCGAGCGACTCGCCCGCCTGCGCGGACTGCTGCGGACACTCGGGCCGGAGTCCGCGTTCCAACGCGGTTTTTCTATCACCCTCGCGGCGGATGGCAGGATCGTCACCTCGGCTAACACACTCAAACCCGGCGACCTCATGCGCACCAAGTTTGCCGACGGGGAAACGCTGAGTCTCGTGGAGAAACCACCAGTTGGACTGCTCACCTCAACTGCCCGATCACTTCCCGCAGATCCTCTGCAGTGACCGTGTTGATCACCTTCGCGCTGCCGAGCGCGTCGAGCACCACGAAGCGGATCGCCCCGGCGGAAAACTTTTTGTCGCGGGCGAGTTTTTCCATGACCGTGTCCGTCGTGATTTCCGGCGGCAGCACCAACGGCAGGTGATATTTCTCCAACAGCCCGATCACCTTCGCACTTGCGGCGGGCGAAAGTCCGGCGCGGCGTTCGGATAAAAACAACGCCGCGCGGATGCCCAGCGAGATCGCCTCGCCGTGTAACATCTCGCCGTAGGGCACCGCCGCCTCGATGCCGTGGCCGATGGTGTGGCCGAAATTCAGCAGCGCCCGGATGTCGCGCGTCTCGTGCTCGTCGGCCTCCACCACGCGGGCCTTGATGGCGATGTTGCGCGCGATCAACTCGGGCGGGACGTCGCGGCCGTTAGGATCGAACGCCGCGAGATCGTCGAGCATCGCCGCGTCGCGGATCGCCGCGTGCTTGATCGCCTCCGCGAAGCCTTCGCGGAATTCCCGGTCCGGCAGCGTCCGCAGGGTTTCCGGATCGACGATGACCAACCGCGGCTGATGGAACGCACCTAACAAATTTTTTCCTTCGCCGACGTTCACTCCGGTCTTGCCGCCGACCGAGGAATCGACCTGCGCGACGATGGTCGTGGGCACCTGCACGAAGGGAATTCCCCGATAGAAAATCGAGGCGACGAACCCGGCCAGGTCGCCCACCACGCCGCCGCCCAAGGCGACCACCAGCGACTTCCGGTCATGCCCGGCGCGGATCATTTCGCGGCACAGCGTCTCGGCCTGGCTCATCGACTTGGATGCCTCGCCTGCCGGTACCGTGTGGAGCGTGGGGCGAAAACCGGCGGCTTCCAGCGACTCGATCAGGACTCCCGCGTGAAATCCTGCCACCGT
>JANOZJ010000110.1:0-4733 GCA_031429315.1 Akkermansiaceae bacterium | reverse complement strand
CCGAACCTTGCAGATCTCCACCGCCGTCAGTATTGGCAGCGTTGTGTTATTGGCTGCGGCGGTCACTGTTTTGCAGATCATGGATACACATCATGTTGCGACAACGACACAGATGCATGCGGCGGCGCGCAAGATCTCCCTGATGCGCGGTTTGCCTGCCGAATTGTCGGGCGCTTCGCGTCAACGGGCGGCGTTGCAGTGGCGGATTCAATATGCGGAACTGGCACCGATCCTCATGACCCTTCCCTCTATCGATGGGAAATCGCGCTCACTCAAGTCCAGGATTCTCGATGAGAACGCGGCGGTTGGTGCCTTGTTTGATAACCTGTCAAACATGAGTCAAGACGCGTCGGCAATAGAATCTGCGGTCATAATCGCAGCCCAGCTCGAGGTCAGAACCACATCCATGGTTACCGACATACTGGCGATGAATGATATCATGACCGTTCGCTTCTTCGGTCAAAAGCAATGGCTGCGTGTCACGACTGTGGCATTTTTCACGATCCTCGCAGGTGCAATCGCGGGCTTGCAACAAGTTTTGTACCGCAGAGTCATCCGCCCGATCGGGCGGTTGGAAAAATCGAGCGTATTACTCACCTCCGGCAAACTCGATCAACCCATTGAGATCGTCGGCAACGACGAGATCACTTCACTGGCGCGCAGTTTCGAGGCCATGCGGGTCTCCCTGCGGGACCGGCTGTGTGACCTGGCAGCCGCCAAGATCCTGATCAAGGAAGAAAACGAGAAACTGGCGCAGCGGGTGGAAGAGCGCACTTCTGAGCTCAAGGCCGCCAACTTGGAGCTGGATAGCTTCGCCTATGCCGTCGCGCATGACTTGCGTGCGCCGTTGCGCGCCATTAACGGCTTTAGTCGTGCGCTCACGGAAGACTTGGGCGAGCACTTGTCGGGCGACGCCCGCGTTGATCTCGATCAGATCAACCTTGCCAGCCTGCGCATGGGCGAACTAATCGACGGCCTGCTGGTCTTGTCGCGCTCCACCCGTGTCGAACTGCGCCACGATACGATCGACCTCTCGGCCATGGCTAACGGCATATTGGCTGAGCTGGCGCAGGCCGACCCGCAGCGGAAAATCGCCTGCGAAATAGAACCGGGCCTGACTGCCCGCGGCGATGCCCGCATGATCGACACGGTGCTGCGCAACTTGCTCGAGAATGCCTGGAAATACACGCTGCACACGCCACAACCCTCGATTCGCGTCTATGCCGAACCCGGAAACCACTTCTTTTGCGTGGCCGATAATGGCGCGGGCTTCGACATGGCGCATGCGGCCAAGTTGTTTCAGCCTTTCCAGCGGCTCCACGGGCAAGAGGAGTTTCCGGGAACCGGGATCGGTCTAGCCACCGTATCCCGCATCGTGCAACGCCATGGCGGCGTCATGAAGGCCGAAGGCTTACCGGGCAAGGGTGCCACATTTTGCTTCAGTTTGCCGTCTGCCGACACTACCAAGAAAGAACTAACATGAAATCAATAGCCTCCTGCCGTCGGGAAAACCGAGCGCAGTCGGGGCCAAGCTCGCGGAAGAGGAAGGATTTGGCTTTCTGATTCAGTTCGGCGGCGAGCCGTTTGAAGTATCCGGAATTAATAACTGCGGCCCCAGATCGCGAAAGTGGCGGTTTCCTGGCCGGTGAGGAAACACTTGCCGCCGGTGGCGGCGAGGCTTTCTGGGAGTTTGGCTTCGGCGATGGGCAGGCAGCGGATGGTGATTTTGTGCTGCTTGGAGAGTTCCTCCTCCTGCTCGCGGGTGCCGGCCCACGGGGTGTAGAGCCAGCCGGGGTTTTCCGTGGCCCAGTGCGCGTGGAACACGTCGAGGCGGGTGCAGAAGGTGATGTTGGCGTTGCGGAAAGCGGTGGCGCGGGCGAGCAGCGAGTTGTGGATTTCCCCGAGGATCTCGGTGGCGCGTTGGATGAATTCTTCCTTGTCGGCGAATTCCTTCTCGGCAATCGGCTGGTCGCGACGCTGGACGCAGATTTTGCGGGTCTCGATGTCGCGCGGGCCGATCTCGATGCGGATCGGTACGCCTTTCTTGATCCATTCCCACTTTTTGACGCCGCCTGATAGATCGCGGGTATCGACGTGGACGCGGAGCGGATCGCCGTGGAATGTCTGATGGCGGAGGGTTTCGGCGAGCGCCTGGCAGGAGGCGAGCACGGCCTCGCGAGTGTCTTCCTTCGGCGTGATGGGGAGGATGACGATCTGCTGGGTGGCGACGCGCGGCGGCAGGACCAGGCCGTCGTCGTCGGAGTGGGCCATGATCAGCGTGCCGATGAGGCGGGTGGAGACGCCCCACGAGGTGGTGTGGGCGTGCTGGACGGTGCCGTCGCGACCGGTGAAGGAAATGTTCTGCGCCTTGGAGAAATTCTGGCCGAGGTGGTGGGAGGTGCCGGCCTGGATGGCTTTGCAATCCTGGACCATGGCTTCCACTGTTAGAGTTATATCGGCACCGGGGAAGCGCTCGTTCTCGGTTTTTTCGCCGGGGACCACCGGGATGGCGAGGTGGTCGCGGAGAAATTCCTCATACTGGCCGTGGATCATCCGGGTTTCGACGATGGCTTCCTCTTTGGTCTCGTGGGCGGTGTGGCCTTCCTGCCAGAGAAACTCGGCGGTGCGCAGGAAAAGGCGCGGGCGCATTTCCCAACGCATGACGTTGGCCCACTGGTTGATCAGCAGCGGGAGGTCGCGATAAGACTCGATCCAGCGGGCGAAGGCTGCCCCGATGATGGTCTCGGAGGTCGGCCGGATGACGTAGGGTTCGGCGAGTTCGCCGGCGGGGATCATTTTGGATTTGCCAGTGACCGGGTCTTTGACGACTTCCAGGCGGTGGTGGGTGACCACCGCGCATTCGGTGGCGAATCCTTCCGCGTGCTCGGCTTCTTTTTCCAAAAAGGACAGCGGAATGAGTAGCGGGAAATAGGCGTTCTGGTGGCCGGTCGCCTTGAAGCGGCGGTCAAGCTGCTGCTGGATGAGTTCCCAAATCCCGTAGCCCCACGGCTTGATCACCATGCAGCCACGGGTTTCCGAGTTCTCGGCGAGGTCGGCGGCTTTGATGACTTGCTGGTACCACTCAGGAAAATCCTGGGCGCGGGTCGGGGTGATGGCGGTCTTTTCGGCGGACATGTGGTTGCGGATAGAGGAAACATGGAGCGGGCAAAAGAGCATCAAAAATCTCTCAGCGCGGAAAATTTCAGCGCGACCGTATGATCGCACGTCGATTTCCAAGAAATCCCGAGTTGGGGGTTTGACAGAGGGGAATCAAGTGGTCTTACTCCGTTCCGAAGGTAACAAAACCCTGTGAGCGCATGAGCGAAAACGATAACCAACCAACATCTCCGTCCAAGCAGACGTCGAGCGTGCCTCTTGGCAAGCAGACATCCAGCGTGCCTCTTAAAAAGGAAACAGTCCGTGTCACCTTGAAGGCGTCCGACGCTCCTCCAGCAGTCCCTTCGGCCACCGTGCCGATGGCCCCACCGGTTAGACCGCCCGTACCAGGTGGACCGCCGACAGCTACCGGCGGACCTCCGCGGCCACCGGCTCCAGCGCCGACCATTCCTCTCCGCACGGCGGGTGCCCCTGGCATGGCGCCCGCGCCGACGATCCGCCTGGCGACATCCGCGCCGACCGGAGCGGTCCGCCCCGGTGGCGCTGGTGCGCCACCGACGATGGCGCTGCCAAAAGCCACCGTGCAACTCCAAGCCCCGACCCAACCGCTCGGCACTTCCTTTTCCTCGCCATCCCAAATGGCGACGTTGCAAGGGGACGATGATGACGATCAGGATGCCGGTGAAGGCCTCGCGAAAATCCTTTCGGGCGTTGGACTCGCCGCGGCCCTGGTCGTGCTGACTTTCCAACTGATGACCGCCAACGCTTGGATCAGCGCGGAGGACAACGCGAAGAAGGGCGACTGGATGCAACTCTTGGAATAACAATCTAACCACCCCATCACCATGGCTCTTCCCATCATCAATATCCTGCTTTCCGGCGTCGTCCTGTACTTCGCCATGATCGCCGGCGGTCTGCCAGTCGGCTGACTTCAGGTCATCAAGGATTCCTCGAAAAGAGCCGCCTTGCGATCCGCAGGGCGGCTCTTGACGTGTCGGGATTCTCGCTCCAAGGTCTGCCCATGGCTTTGAAACTAACCGACGTAAATTTTCAATCTGAAGTAATCGACTCCGATCTGCCCGTCCTCGTGGACTTCTGGGCGGAATGGTGCGGCCCTTGCAAAATGATCGGCCCCATCATCGACCAGGTCGCCACCGAGCTGGATGGCGTGGCCAAAGTCGGCAAGGTCAACGTGGACGACGCCCGCGAACTCGCGGTGAAATACAACGTGCGCTCGATCCCGCTGCTGCTGTTCTTCAAGAACGGCGAGGTGAAGGATCAGATCGTCGGCGCGAGCGTGACCAAGGACCAGCTCAAGGCGAAGCTGCAGGCGCTGGCCTGATTGATCCGCTGATTTCAAATGGCCGGCTCGGAGTGATCCGGGTCGGCTTTTTTTGTGACTGATACCAGATTCCAAAACTGAAGTAGCAGAAGGCTCCGGGCAGGATGCCCGGGCCACTGTGGAGCGGGCATCCTGCCAGTTGTGTTCTTAGAATGATTCCAACAAGACTTCCGTTAGGTTCTGCGGGGGGGGGGCGAGACACCATGACTTCTCAATCCGGGTGGAAGGCAGGCCAAGGATCGTCAACGAATCCTCGAATCCGTACACAACAAGT
>JANOZJ010000109.1:0-19963 GCA_031429315.1 Akkermansiaceae bacterium | reverse complement strand
CCGAGGCGCGGACCGAATTTTACGAGGCGACCGCATACTACGAAGACAAGGAGAGTGGGCTTGGGAAGAGATTCAAAGCCGAGATCCAGGAGGCGTGCGCGACGATTCTGGATCATCCACTCCTATGGCGGGAGCGTGAAGATGGCTTCCGGCGGGTGAACTGCCCGGTGTTCCCCTACTACATCGCTTACTATGTCCGAGGCCGCACGATCGTGATTGCGGCGGTCGCCCACGGAAGCAGGCATCCAGACTACTGGAAGCGTCGCCTACAATCATTTGAGTAAATCCACCCATGCGGGCAGTGATCCAACGCGTTCTTGAAGCTTCGGTGCGAATCGACGGCGAAACCGTTTCCAAGATCGGTCACGGACTGCTGATCCTGTTAGGCGTGGAGGATGGGGATGCGCCGGAGGACGTGGCGTGGCTGAGCGGCAAGGCGGCGAGATTGCGGATTTTTCCCGACGCGGCGGGGAAGATGAACCAATCGGTGAGCGAGGCTGGCGGCGAGATCATCGTGGTCAGCCAGTTCACGCTTCATGCCTCGACCAAGAAGGGCAACCGGCCGTCGTTCCTGCGGGCGGCGGTGCCGGAGATTTCGGAGCCACTTTACGAGGCGTTTTGTGAAGTGATGGAAATGGAATTGGGCAAGCCGGTGGGGCGGGGAGTATTCGGAGCTGAAATGAAAGTGGCGCTGGTGAATGACGGCCCGGTGACGATCGTGATCGATAGCCGGGCGCGGGAGTAAGACTTATGGAGGGTGGGACTTCGGCCCGCCCGGCCGATGAGTCGAGAAAGAGAAGAGCTTCGCGCGGTGCTTTCTCCCCGCATCGGCTTCGTGGACGAGACGTCCACGCTCCTTATGGAGTGACGCCCTTGTGACATTCTCTTGCATCGCCGGAATCGGCTGCCTAGCTTTCCGCCGCCGTGCCGATAACTGCCATTCTAGCCCTTGAAGATGGACGCTGTTTCGAAGGAATCGCCTTCGGAGCCACCGGAACCACCACCGGAGAAATTTGTTTCAACACCTCGATGACAGGCTACCAGGAGGTGATCACGGATCCCTCCTACCGCGGCCAAATCGTCGCGATGACCTACCCGCAGATCGGGAATTACGGGGTCAACCCCGAGGACGCCGAGTCCGCCGCGCCGCACATCCGGGCATTCGTGATCGGCGAGTTGTGCGAGGTGCCGTCAAATTGGCGCTCCAGCCAGCCGCTGTCGGCGTATTTGGCGGAGAATGAGATTTTGGGGATCGAAGGCATCGACACTCGAGCGCTGACCAAGCACCTGCGTTCGCGCGGGGCGATGCGGGCTTGCGTGACGACCGAGTTGGCTGCGGATGCCGCCATCGCCGCAGCCAAGGCGTCGCCGTCGATGGAAGGAATGGACTACGTGCAGGAAGTTTCCACTTCGGAATCCTACCTGTGGAGCGAGGAATCCCGCGAGTGGACTTTACCAAACGTGATGACCGGAAAAACCGGCTACTACGCCAGCCTGCCGCCCGTCCGCCACCGGATCGTCGCCTATGATTTCGGCCTGAAATACAACATCCTGCGCCGCCTGCGTCAGGCCGGCTTCGAGGTGGAGGTGGTGAACTCCCGCACCACGGCGGCCGAGGTGATGGCGAAAAATCCGGACGGGCTGTTCCTTTCTAACGGACCCGGCGATCCGGCGGCGCTCGGCTACATCCACGGGGAAATCAAGGCGCTCATCGGCAAGCTGCCGGTGTTCGGGATTTGCCTGGGCAACCAGATCCTTGCCCATGCCTTCGGCGGCACGACTTTCAAACTGAAATTCGGCCACCGCGGCGGCAACCAGCCGGTCAAGGATCTCCGCACCGGAAAAATCTCGATCACCTCGCAGAACCACGGTTTCGCGGTGGACCCGGACTCGCTGCCGCCGGAAATCGAAGTGACCCACGTGAATTTGAACGACGGCACCGTGGAAGGAATGCGCCACCGCGAGTTGCCGGTCTTCAGCGTGCAATACCACCCGGAGGCCGCTCCAGGGCCTAACGACGCCGCTTACTTCTTCGAGGAGTTCGCAACGCTGATCGCCCAATCGAAGTCATCCGTCTGATCGGTCCGATCCGACCTATCAATTCCAAAATTTCATGAATACCATTATTGTTGGCCTCCAATGGGGCGATGAAGGCAAAGGCAAAATCGTCGATTATCTAACGGAAGGCGCGGACATCGTCGTGCGCGGCCAAGGCGGCAACAATGCCGGTCACACGGTCATCGCCAAGGGCGTCCGCTACATTTTGAACCTGCTTCCATCCGGCATCATCTGGGATGGGAAAATCAACGTCATCGGCAACGGCGTCGTCGTCGATCCCTCAGGACTCGTCGCCGAAATCGAGCGCAACGAAGCACTTGGCGTCTCCGTCACCCCCGAAAAACTTCTCATCTCGGACCGCGCCCACGTCGTATTCCCCTTCCACAAGGAACTCGATGCCGCCCGCGAACTCGCCCTCGGCGATCAGAAAATCGGCACCACCAAGCGTGGCATCGGCCCGACCTACTCCGACAAGGTGAACCGTTGCGGCATCCGCATCGCCGACCTGTTGGACAAGGAATTCACCCGCGAGCAAGTCACCCGGCGCCTCGTTGAGGTCAACGAAATCCTCGCGAAATACGACCTGCCGCAGTTCACCACCGACGAAGTCCTCAAGGAAGTTTACACCGCATTCGCCCGCCTCCGTCCCCACGTCACCAACACGATTCCCGTGCTCCACGCTGCCTGGAAATCGGGGAAATCCATCCTCTTTGAAGGTGCCCAGGGAACCCTGCTCGACATCGACTACGGCACCTATCCGTTTGTCACCTCGTCGAACACCACCTCCGGTGGCTCCTGCACCGGTTCCGGACTTCCACCTAACGCCATCGGGCGGGTGATTGGCGTTTGCAAAGCCTACACCACTCGCGTCGGCTCAGGGCCCTTCCCCACCGTCGATGAAGGTCTCTCCGAATACCTCCACGGCCTCGGGCGCGAATTCGGCGTCGTCTCCGGCCGCCCGCGCGGCTGCGGTTGGCTCGATACGGTGCTCCTCCGTTTCGCCTGCATGGTCAATGGCGTTACCGGTTTGGCAGTCACCAATGTGGACGGCCTGGACAAATACGAGACGCTGCAAATCTGCACCAGCTATGACATCGACGGCATCCTCCACACCCTGCCGCCCGCCGACCGCAAGGCGTGGGACCGCGCGGTGCCGGTCTATGAAACGCTCCCCGGCTGGAAATCCGACACCACCGCTTGCACCCGCTACGACGAGCTCCCCGCCGAGGCGAAAGCCTATCTAACGCGGTTGTCCGAGCTGTGCGGAGCGCCGATCGCATTCGTGGGAGTGGGACCGGATCGGGTGCAGACGCTGGTCGTTTCATAGGTCGTATAAGTCTTATAGGTCCTATCTCTTCCATGCCCTCCCATCCTGAAATCCCCCGCCACATCGCCATCATCATGGATGGCAATGGCCGCTGGGCAAAAGAGCGCGGGCTTCCCCGGTTAGAGGGCCACCGCGCCGGCGCGGAATCGGTGCGCGAGGTGATGGAAGCGTGCATCGAACTCGGGGTGGAGTATCTAACGCTCTACGCGTTTTCCTCGGAAAACTGGAGCCGGCCTGCCACCGAGGTGACGGCGTTGATGAGCCTGCTAGACCGCTTCCTCGACGAGAAAGCCAAGGATCTCGACCGCCAGAACGTCCGGTTGCTCGCCATTGGCCAACTCGACCGACTGCCGACAAAAACCCGCGCCCTGGTGGAGCGAATCAAAGCCCGCACCGCCGGTCACACGACCATGACGCTGGTGCTAGCGCTGTCTTACGGCGGCCGCGAGGAAATCGTTTCCGCGGCGCGCTCGCTCGCGACGGATGCCGTCGCGGGAAAGATTTCACCGGCGGACATCGATGGCGAGCTGTTCGCCTCGCGACTGCAAACCGCAGGCATCCCCGATCCGGATTTGCTGGTCCGCACTTCCGGGGAGATGCGCGTTTCGAATTTTCTGCTGTGGCAAATCAGTTATGCCGAGATGGTGATCGTCAAAAAATACTGGCCGGATTTCCGCCAGGGCGACCTGTTCGAGGTGGTCGAGGAATACAAGCGCCGCAACCGGCGGTTTGGAGCTCTGTGAAGTGGGTAGTCCAACCCTTTAGGGTGTTTTCATCACACTCTGAAGACACCCTAAAGGGTTAGACTACATACATCAACCGCCCCCTCCTCACATGCCCGGGAGCTGGACCAACTTGGTGTATTCGTAGGAATTCTGCGAAAAGAATTTCGCCTTCGCGGCAGCATCCGCAAACGTCCGGTTCTTGGATTGCTCCACCCCGAAATCGGATAGCACGGTTGCCGAAATCTCGACCGCAGTAACTCTACCTGACTCCATTTGCACGGCGGTCGCTCCTGTTCCCGAGAAATCATTGGTGATTTTAGTTCCTCCGATATTGAAGATATCGGCGGTGTGGCCGATCGTCACCGGCACGCTGACAACGGTGGCTGGAGTAGTCGTAGTCGCAGGCGTGGTGACTTGGACATGAAACGTGACCGTGAACTGGTAGATATTCTCGCAGACGAAGTTCTCGGGTTTGTCGAGCTCCGTGGCATGAGTCGAGGCGGCAAATACTTTATCCAAGCTCTTTGCGGTATTAGTCGAGTCTGTTTTCCCGAGCAGATCTCTGAAGGTTTCGTCCGGATTCACGAGTACGCGGTTCAAAACGAAGGTCTCGAATTTGGAGCTTCCAGCCGGGTTGATCGGATCCCGGTATTTGAGCTGATAGGCCACGCAGGAAACGTCGCCGCCGAGGTCCGAGGATGAGCCGATCTGCCCCGCATACCGATCAGTGGCGGCGGTGAAGAAGACCAATCTTGAAGCGTTCTCACTCTTGATTTTACTATTGCCCAAGCTACTCAGATCCGGATCCACAATCGCCGAGAGCCATTCATTGGTGTTGCCCTTGCGGGTGACCAGGGACTCGAAGTCGCGGGCCATGGTGTCGATCATCGACTTTGCCTGGCGGGAGGCCCGCAGCTCGGAGCGACTGCGGTTCCAAGTGTCGAGCGCGATCGAGGTGATCGACACCAGGACGGTGACGATGATCGTGGTGATGGCCATGGCTACCATCAACTCCATCAAGGTGAAGCCGCGTTTGATAGCAGAAGTCCGTTGGGTTTTCATAAATGAGTTGGGAACAAAGGTTTAACGACGAACGGCTAGATTGCGGGTGAACATCGGGTTCTTGAGCTTGGATGGATTGAATGCTCCACCAGTCTTCAGGTAGCTGTATGATGAACTCGATAGACCGTAGAATTCAGCAGAGAATGCAATGACAGCTTCCGGATATTTGCCTGAAGCGGTTGTTCCTGTGAGCAGTTGTGCGCCCGGAGAAGGAGGTTCTATCAAATCCTTGGTACTCAACGTCAATTGACCGTTGGTGAACACGAGTTGGTTGGCCTTCACGGCAAAGACTCGTCCTTCCAATGCTTCAAGATCCATTTCGAAATCGCCATCCGAGCTGCCGTCGAGTTGGACCCGCCGCCGGGCCATGGGCACCACTGTATAATCCCTCCCTGGGACGCCCGTCCTTAATTTGTAGGGGGTGTATGTCCCATCATCCCGCAGTGCCGCTTGGAGGTTACCGCGGTACTGATAGACAAAGATCAGCTCGGGAGAGGGTTTCTTCATGGAATCCTCGATCATTTGATGGGCCTTATCAAAGCCGGTGGCAAACTTAGAAGAACCCTCGCCTTTGCGCAAGGTCACCAATTCCTGCTCCAGCGTGGACGCCATGCGGTCGGCCTGTTGGACGTTGATGGACTTGCGGATGCCGTCGGCGGCCGGGGCGAACACCACCATGAAGCCGGTGAGAAGCACGGCCAGCACGCCAATGGCGATGACCGTTTCAAGTAGAGTAAAGCCGCGTTTGCGGGCGATGAGGGAGGGTTTCATAGGCTTAGAAATCTTTTCCGGGAGTAAGACTCACGATTTCACTCGAAATCTGAGCGGGGCTGCGGAATACCGAGGTCCGGCCATTCCGCCAGACCACAAATCCGCCGAAGTCGCGCTTGCCGGCGGAGGTCACTTTCGGCGGGCTAGCAGAAGCGGGCGTGGTCAGGCTTCTTGCGCCGGAACCGATCACAAAGCTAGCCCCCGGAGTTTTGCAAATCCCCTCGCCGTTGAATTCATAGATATAGTAGGTGCCTTTAAAAGGTGAAGTGGTTTTCAGGGCAGTGCCATTCGAGTCCTTGAGCTTCGAGTCGCTGACCTCGCTGATAACTCCAGTGCCGCCCGCATGATCGCTCTTGCTATACTTCACGCTGAAAAACGTCTGATCCGGAAGCATCACACCCCGGCTCGAAATCTCCCAGTTGGGAGTGGCATTGGTGGGATCCTTCGCCCGCCCGAAGTTCGGACTGGTAGTGGATCTCTCGATTTCCTCGTAGGCCACGACGATTCTTTTTAGATCGTCACCTGTGCTCGAGAGGGTTTTCGACACCAGAATGCAGGCCCGCAGGTTCTTGCCGACTGCCGTCGAGCGCGCCTCGTCGAACAAGGACTCGGCGGAAGCCACGCCGCTGGTCACGCCCTTGCCACCCATGCCGCCCAAGCCAATGGCTCCGGCGGTCATCAAGATGGACATGATGGCGATGACGACGAGCATTTCCACCAAGGTGAAGCCGGGGTTGCTCCGCCGGGATTCAGATTTCAATATGGGATTCATGGGTTTGGGGACGAGGTTCGGGTGAAATTGGAGTGGTTTCGCGGGTGCCGCAAGCGCAAATGTCAATACATCGCATTTACGCAGGGGATTTTATTTGCAGGGTATCGGCCGCCATTTGGACCGCTGGTCCAGAGCCACGCGGGCCCAATCATGTCGCGGATATCCTTGCGGCTGGCCACCCAGCCGAAAAGCTCCTTGGCGAGCGCTGGATCAGCCACCAGCGAGGGCGGGTCGCCTTCGCGCCGCAGGCCATATTTGACTGGGACAGTCTTGCCGGTGATCTCCTCGACGGCGGAAATGATCTCCTTCACCGAGACGCCGACGCCGGTGCCGAGATTGCAGCACACGGACTCGCCGCCAGTCGCCAGATGGTCGAGCGCGCGGGCGTGGGCATCGGCCAGATCTTCGACGTGGATGTAGTCACGGATGCAAGTGCCGTCCGGCGTGTCGTAGTCGGTGCCGAAAACCTCGAGGTGATCGATTTCTCCGGTCACCGCCATCATCACCCGCGGGATAAGATGGGTTTCGGGATTGTGATCTTCGCCGATCCGCCCGTCCGGCGAGCAACCGCTGGCATTGAAATAGCGAAGGCAGGCAAAGCGCAGGCCCCAGGCGGTGCCACAGTCCTCGAGGATTTTTTCGACCATCAGCTTGCTCATGCCGTAGGGATTGATCGGCGCTTGGCGGTTGGTCTCAGTGATCGGGAGCTTGTCCGGAACCCCGTAAGTGGCGCAGGTTGAGGAAAAAACGAACACCTTGCAACCACACTCCTGCATCACCTGGAGCAATTTGATCGGCTCGGCGGTGTTGTTTTGGTAATACTTCAGCGGGTTGGTCACCGATTCCCCAACGTAGGCGTAGGCAGCAAAGTGAATCACCGCACCGAAGCGGTGCTTTTCAAACAACGCGCGGACGAGATCCTGATCGCCCACGTCGCCAACGACCAGCTCGACCTGCGGATCGATGATGGCTTGGTCATGACCGAACACGAGGTTGTCCAGCACCACGATTTTGCGCCCTTGTCCGGCAAGCAGGCGGACGGTGTGGGAGCCGATGTAACCGGCACCTCCAGTGACAAGGATCGGAGCATTGGATTCAGTCATAGGGTGACGCCCGGGAGGAAACCGGAGAAACCACTCCCCTGTCAACCCAAGGCAGTCCGAGGTCGCAAATTCCCAGAAAAACCGTTCGAATAGATCTCCGGGCTGTGCTGTCCTATGCGCATGACTAAAAATCTTCGATCTCTGGTCGGTGCCACGGTGGGAGCCGTGGTTGCCTTGGGTTTCAACTCCTGCGCTTATGACCCGTATTATGGCTCGCCTTCGGTCGGGGCATCCTACAGCACTGGCTATGGTCATGGTTACGGCTACGGCGGCAGCGGGTTTTCCACTTCCGTCTTCATCGGTACCGGCGATCCGAGCTGGGGCTATGATCCCTACTCTTACAGCTATTACGACTATCGCAGCCGCCGCTACTACGATCCCTATTCCTACGGTTACTATCCGATCGGCTACCGTCCACCCGTGGTTTATGGGGTTCCCCATCCTTATGGCTGGCGTCCCGGTGGCGGTTACATCCGCCCGCCGGTCCGTGTCACCAATGTGACTCTGACGAACTATCAGGACCGGGAATACCGTTATCGCAACTCGAACTACGGCTGGGCCAAGCAGGTTCGTTCGGGCGGCAGGCAAACGGACACCCGCCCGGCGCAGAGCACCTATGACAGGAGGAGTTCCCAAAACTCATACTCGAGTCCCAACACGTCTTCGCGCACACCGTCCACCTATTCCCGTGACAGCCAGTCCAGGTATCAAGGCGGACAGGCGGTGCGGGGCAGCACCCGAACCGACACCCGCACACAAAGCAACGGTCGCCTGCCGTCCCGCTACAACACCCCGGTGGCCTCACCCCAGGAGCAAGCCCGCCAAGGGCAACGCGCCGCCCAGCCTAACAAAAACCAGCGTCAGCAAGCGCAGGGTAAACCGCAAAAGGGCGACCGCACTCAAAAGGAAAAGCAATCCGACGACGAGATGAAGCGCGATCGCAACTATCGCTAACTGAATCGGGTCATCCCGTCCGCCTGTCCTCGCTCGCCTCTCGCCGCTCCCTGTCGCGGCGGAGGCGTTCTAGCGTAATGCGGGGACGCAATAGCCATTTCCCGAGCATCCACCCCGCCAGGCCGCCGCCGAAGTGACAGGCGTGGCCCAGTTTGAACAAGCTCCTCTGGCCGTGATCGACGAGCCATTTTCCCGGCGTTGAAAGCCCGGGAATCCCCAAGTTGGGATCTATCAGGGCGAGGATCAGGGCCGCCATCATAATCCCCAACCCGAGGCTCCGGCCTGATACAGGCAGCGGCATCATCCGGGACTGGGGCGACAAGGTGGTTAAAAGAAGTATCAGGGCCATGCATCCTCCGGAAATGCCAACCAGCAATCCGGGGGCGAAGACCAGGTGGCCGGCGCCACCGCCGATCACGCCCGCCAGTGCGGTGTTCATCATGACTTTCCGCCCCGCCATGCGTTCGATCCGCGAGCCGATGAGCAGGATCAAAATCGCATTGAGTCCAACGTGCCACCAGCCGCCGTGGAGGAATCCGTAAGTGAGGATCTGCCAGATTTTTCCCGTTAGAAACTCCCCGCGGGACAGACCAAATGTTTCATACCACGACCATGCCGGCTGCCGGTCCCGACCTCCGACCAGAGTGATCAGCAACTCGATGGCCAGGATGATCAACGCGAAACTCCACGTCATGGGCGAGCTGCCGAGCTGGCGGAGGTTCCGCGCGGCATTGGAAAATGGCGCGCCGCTGGAGGTCATGACGGCACTCAATGTTAGAGAATCCCGCCCGGATCACTTCACAACCCGCGCGCGTGGCTCGCGGTGGATCACGTCGCCGCCGTCGGCGCTCGTCACGAACGGTCCGCCTTCCAGCGGAGCCACGCCGGTGAACGCCACATCCGGCATGTCCGTCGGCCGGCCGGCTAACGGGAAATCCTTGCGCAGCGGGAAATACGGATAGCCCTCCCACATCAGGATCCGCTTCATGTTAGGATGGCCGGTGAAAGGAATTCCCATCATGTCCCAAACCTCGCGCTCATGCCAATCCGCACCCAACCAAAGATCGGTCACTGACGGCACCGACTCATCCTCGCTGACCTTCGCCTTGATCCGCAGATGCTTCGAATCGTCGAGCAAGGCGATTTCATAAACCATCTCGAATCGCGGATCGTCGCCGAAGTGATCGAGGCTGGAAATATCCAGGATCATTTCGTAGCCGAGGTCGCTTTTGCATTTCGCAAGCACGTCGTGCAAGGAGCCGAGTTCCACCCGCACGGTGTGTTCCCCGCGGAATTCCAGGGTTTCCCAAATCTTGGCTCCGAACGATTCGCGGAGCGTGGTGGCATCGGCTGCTGCTGACATTTCTTAAATTCGGTTGGAGGGTTCAGGCGTTCTCTTCGAGGAAAGTCCGCTTCTGGTCCTTCGTGGATTCCTCGCCCTCGATCTTCGTCTGAAGCTTCATCAGCCCCTCGATCAAAGCCTCGGGCCGCGGCGGGCAGCCGGAAATATAGACGTCCACCGGGATCAACTTGTCGATCCCCTGAAGCACCGCGTAGCTGCGATACATCCCGCCGCTCGACGCACAGGCACCCATCGCAATGCACCATTTGGGCTCCGGCATCTGGTCCCAGACCCGCTTCACCGCCAGCGCCATCTTGTAAGTCACCGTCCCGGAAACGATCAAAACGTCAGCCTGACGGGGCGAAAACCGCATCACTTCCATGCCGAAGCGGGAAATGTCGAAGCGGCTCGACGCCGTCGCCATCAACTCGATCGCGCAACAGGCCAAGCCCATCGGCATCGGCCACAGCGAGTTTTTGCGCATCCAGTTGATGGCGGCATCCACGCGGGTGATGATCACGTTGCCCTCGATCTTCGAATCGTAGGCCGTGTGGAGGGTGCTGGGAGAGGGACTGACCATGGTGGTTTGCGGGTTCGCGGCAGACTGCCCTTGCGCCCCCATCCCCTCAAGCCGTTTGTGAAAATTTTCACAATCTTGCGGATTGTGACAATTCCGTCAGCGAACGAATCTGGTCGCCGCCGCGGTCCGAAATGACTATTTCTCCGCCGTCCACATGGAGCTATTTCTAATCGATGCGATCGGCCCGTTTTTCCGGGGCTACGGCCAACAGCGGGTCAACTGGTCGAAAATCCCCTTCGCGCATCTGGCCGGGGCGGACGAACGGCAGTGGTCCCGGATCGAGTCGGACCTCCGGCAATTCGCCCGCGAAGTTTCGGCCCAAGGCTACAACGCCGTAACTTTGGACGATCTCGCCCATCTCGCTCCCCACCCGTTGCATGAACCGGAGGTGGCCGCACAGATCGGGCTTTTCAGGGAGAAATTCCGGCGTTTTTTCGACATCCTCCGCGACGAGTTCGGGCTGAAAATCTATCTAACCACCGACGTGCTGCCGATGACCCCGGCGGTGGAGGCGGGACTTGGCCACCATCTTGAGGTCTTGGAAAACTACTACAAAGCGCTGGTCTGCGGCGTGCTCGATGATTTCCCGCAGCTGGCTGGACTCATCTTACGGATCGGCGAGAGCGACGGCAACGACGTGAGCGACCCGATCCGCACCCAGCTCCACCTGAGAAGCGCGAAGGAAACCAACCGCCTGCTCCAACTGTTACTGCCGGAGTTCGAAAAACGCGGGCGCAATCTGATTCTCCGGACCTGGACCGTGGGCGCGCACCGGATCGGCGATCTGATCTGGCATGAGGGCACCCTGGCGGAAACGCTCGAAGACGTGGCTTCGCCCAATCTCATCGTCTCGATGAAACATGGCGAGAGCGACTTCTTCCGCTACCTGCCGCTAAACCGGGCGTTTTTCCGCATCCCGCACAAGAAGATCATCGAGATGCAGGCACGCCGCGAATACGAGGGCGCGGGCGAATACCCGTCATTCATCGGCCGCGATTGCGAGAAATTCGCCCGCGAACTAACAGCGGCGGAGAACATGGTCGGCATCTCGGTGTGGTGCCAGACCGGCGGCTGGCACCGATTCCGGCGGCTGGCATTTCTGGAAGAGGGAAACCGCGACGTCTGGATCCGCCTCAACACGGCGGTGGCCATCGGGGTTTTCAAATATGGAAAGTCGGTGGAAGCCGTCATCGGGGACTTCACCGCCAACGCGCCGGCGGTTCTCGAACTGTTGCGCCACGCGGACACGGTGATCCTCGAACTGTTGTACATCGAGGAATTCGCCCGCCAGAAGCTGTTCTTCCGGCGTGTTAGAGTCCCGCCGATGCTCCACATGTATTGGGACTGCATCTTCATCAACCACGGCGTGCGCAAGATCGTCTCGCATTTCATCAGCGATCCCGAACGCGCGCTGCGTGCCGGCGAAGCCGCGGCGGGGTTGTTTCCGCGGATGATCGAACTGGCGCGGGAAGCAGATCTGCCGGTGGACGACATCGAGCACATGCGCGACGCGTTCGGGATGATTCTGTTAGCCCGCAGGTACTATTTCCTGCCGTTCGATGAAACGATGGCGGAACAGATCCGCGTCGCCAAGAAGCACTACAAGCAACGTTGGCCCAAGGAAATCCGCCAGCGCTACCGGGTGAAGGTTTCGTTCGAACCCTTCAAGCTGAAGCGCCGGACCATCGCCTGGGCGGTGCGCCTGATGGTGCGGAAAAAACGCGGCTACCGGCTGTTCGACCATCTCTTCACGCTCAGCTTGTTAGGGTTTGTCTATCGGATCTTCCGCGCCCGCGCGCCGCAGGCGTTGCCCGCGTTCATGCGCGAATCGGCGATGGGCGTGGATGTGCTTTTCAAATAGTAGTCCAGGACTTCAGTCCGTTCTTCATTTCCACCATGACCATCCGCACCCGTTTCGCCCCCAGTCCCACGGGACGGCTGCACCTCGGCCACGTGCTCGCGGCGCGGGTCGCGCATTCGCTCGCGCGCGATGCCGGCGGAGTTTTCCTGCTGCGGCATGAAGACATCGACGGTCCCCGCGTGCGCGAGGAATTCTATCAGGGCATCGAGGAGGATCTCACTTGGCTCGGGCTCACCTGGGATGGTGAACCGCTGCGCCAAACCTCACGGATCGAGGCGTATGACGCCGTTTTGGATTCGCTGCGCGAACGCGGCCTGGTGTATCCTTGTTTCTGCACCCGCCGCGACATTCAGGACGAATGGGCGCGGATGGGCGCGGCTCCCCAAGGCCCGCAAGCACCGGTCTATCCCGGAACCTGTCTGAAACTAACCGCCGACGAACGGCGCGCAAAACTCGCCGCAGGCATTCCCCACGCTTGGCGGCTGGACTCCCGCAGGGCCGGGCAACTCGCCGGTCCCCTCACCTTCCGCGACTTGCGCTTCGGCGAAATTTCCGCAGACCCGGGATTGTTAGGCGACGTGGTGCTCGCGCGGAAAGACATCGGCACGGCCTATCATCTGGCGGTGGTCGTGGATGACGCGTTCCAGCAAATCACCCACGTCACCCGCGGCGAGGACCTGTTGTCCTCGACCCACGTCCACCGCCTGTTGCAAGTGCTGCTAGGACTTCCCGAGCCGGAGTATCTCCATCACGCGCTGCTGCTGAATGAAGCCGGGCAACGCCTCGCGAAACGAAATGATGCTCTTTCCATCAGGACACTGCGGGACCGTGGCATGTCGCCGGCGGAGGTGGTTGCTGCGTCTCGCAGCAACTCCCCGCACCTCTGAAATTGCTGCGAGACGCAGCAACCACGTTCACTTCGCCTGCGCGGCGGACTCTAGCAAGTCGGCGGCGGGCAGGACGACGTTGGATGGTGCCGGGCCTTGGCTGTCGCTGTCGCCTTTCGGGCTGAAGCGGTTGATGCCAATGCCGAGGAACTTGCCGTCTTTGTTGAAAACCGGCATGCCGAGCGATTGGGTGGCGACCTTGGCGAAGGTCCGCGGCTTGGTCACGATCGAGATGATTTCATTGGTCATGACGACGGGTTCGCGATTGAGATCCTTGGCCAGCCGACCGAGGATGATCACGTCATCAAGCACCGCCATGGTTGCCGAGTTAGCGGTATCCACCGCAGTGAGTTTCACATCTTCGGGTTTCTCCGGGCGGATGAAGGCAAGGTCGAGGTCGGTGTCCTTGAAGGCGACTTTCGCAGCAACTTCCGATCCATCCGGCATCAGGATTTTGACTTCCTTGGTGCTGCCCTTGGCGGAAAGCTTCATCGGTCCCTGTGGTCCGTTGACCATCCGGCCGTCGATGGTGGATGCGACATCGAGCGTGGAAAGCGGCACCACGATCAGCCCGTCCTTGCCGATCACGGTGCCGAGCATCTCGACTTTCCGCTCTTCCTTCTTCGCGGGATTGTCGCCGGCAGTGACTTCGATTTCCACCACCGCACTGAGGAACAGCACGGAGTCCTTGTTGGAAGCGGAAAGGGCGAGCGCTTTGTCCTTGAGGGGTCCCTCAGCGGAAAAAGCTAACGGAGCGGCGACGAGGGTGGCGAAGATGAGAAGGCAGGATTTCATGGGATCGTTGATGGTTGATAGTGAAGAAGAATAAAACCCTAAAGTTGATGGAGATGAATGAGCGCTGAAAAGTGATGGAAAACCAGTCCGGTTCTTCATCTTTCCATCAACTATCAACCATCCACTATCAACTTCTTCCTCTACCAGGTCGGTTCGAGTTCGATGTAGCGGGTGGTGATTCCGCGGCGGACGAACAGGACGATGGGACTCCGGCGGTTTTTTTCGAGTTCGGCAAGGATTGGTTTCAGGGTTTCGATGGAATCGACCGGTTTGCCGTCGAGCGAGACTAGGATATCGCTGGCGAAGAGGCCACCGAGCGCGGCCCACCCGGCGGGCGTGACGGCGGTGATGACGACACCTTTGAAATCTTCCGGCAGTTTCTCGCTGACGCGGTCATCCTGGCCGAGATCGCGTGAGTTGAATTCAAGCGTCTCGCATTCGTGGGAATCGAGTTCGGAGGTGCCTTCCGGGCTGGCGTCGAGCGGCACTTTGATCACCAGATCCTCCTTGCCCCGGCGGACGGAAAGCGCGGCCTCGGTGCCGATCTTGTATTGGCGGATGAGCGCGGGGAAAATATCAGATTCTTCGGGGCGCGAGGTCGGGATGACCGTGCCGTCGAGTTTCAATAACAGGTCGCCGGTTTTCAACCCGGCCTTCTCGGCGCTGCTGCCGGGATGCACCTGGGTGACCCGCACGCCCTTCGATCCGGTGATGCCCAACGCGCCTGCCAGGTCGCTGGAGATCACCTGGGTGGCGATGCCGATCCAGGCCTTTTTCACCAGACCCGGTTTGTCCACATCCGCGTCCGGGCCGATCTTTACGACGGTTAGATAGTTGCGGCGATCGTGCTCGTAGGAGACCAGGACCGGGACGGGTTCGGTTTTGCCCTCGGTGATTTCGTGGCTCACGCGGATGAGTTCCGCAATGTTAGGGGTGGGCTTGCCCGCGACTTCGAGCAGCAGGTCGCCGGGTGAAATCGCGGGTTTGGAAGTGGCGGCACCGCCACCGGGGCGGATGCTTTGGACGAGCACCGCGTTGTTGTCGGCGCGGAGCATTTGCTTGGCGTTGAGCTCGGTTAGATCGCGGGCGGTGATGCCCCAGGACAGCAATTCCTTTTCGCGGGGTTCCGCCGGCTCGCGCTGCGAGCTGGTGACTTTCCAGGTGATGGGCGCGCCATCGCGGATACCCTCCATCGAGATTTCCCCTCCGACCGGCGATTCCAACAGAATCCGGTTGAACACCGGAACATCCTCGGGAGCGCGGGACGCGGCGATGTCACTGCCATTGCAACGGATGATGATATCGCCCGCTTTCAATCCGGCCTTCTCCGCGGGAGATCCGCTGATCACCCCGCCGACAAGGATGCCGGCTTTGGCATCCGACGACTTTAGCAAGGGCTGGGCGTTGAGGCCGAGCCAACTGCGTTCCACACGACCGCTGGCGATCAATTCATCCGCGATCTTGCGGGCGAGATTCGATGGGATCGCCCCGCCGAGGCTGCCGATGCCGACTTCGTTCACGCCGATGATTTCGCCCTTCAAGTTCACTAACGGACCACCGGAGTTTCCCGGGAAGATGACCGCGTCGTGGCCGATCCAGCGGACAGTTCGCCCACCGATTCACCGTCGAGCCGCATCGCGCCGCCGGGGGCGATCATCTCGGTGTTAGCGACGATGCCTTGGGTGACCGACTGCGAGAGACCGGCCGGACTGCCCATCGCCAGGACCGGATCACCGACTTCGAGCGCCGAGCTGTCGCCGAATTTCGCCACCGGCAACGCCACTTCCGGGTTGCGGAGGTCTTTCTTGTCGATCTTCAAAATCGCCAGATCCGCCAGCGCGTCGGTGCCGACCAACGTGGCCTTGAGCTCCTGCCGATCTGCCAGACGCACGGTGATCCGGGTCGCGTGACCGGCGACGTGGTGGTTGGTTAGAATGTAGCCATCCGGAGAAATGATCGTGCCCGAACCGCTGCCCCGGCCTTTTTGCATGCGCCCGGCACCGCCCTCTTCGGCGACGACGTGGATCCGGACAAGCGCCGGATAGACCGCCTGCACGGCGGCTTCGATTTGTGGGTCCGCCTTGGCAAAGACTTGAGGAGAAAGAGGAATCGCCAGGGTGAGGGCGAGGGCGAACTTGGGAAATGACAGCATGGCGGGAGCTACCTAGCGGGAGACAGTCAAACAACGAAGCCCGGAAAGCGTCTTGTCTGAGATTTTTTATGGAGTGCGCTGGCAAAGCGCAGCGGCGACAGCGCTTTGGATGCTGCGGCGGGTAAAGTGATATAGGCATTCTTGCCTGTTCTTCGGATTCGTACTGAGCCGGGAAGAACAGGCAAGAATGCCTATATCACATCGGTTCATCCAAAGCGGCGTGGCGCTATCGCTTCCCGCCGCAGTCCATGGGGGCTTTACTCGGAGGGAGCCGGACGCGATGATCCGCCAGAGCCATGGAACCCAGCTGCGATCAATTCATCCGCTATCTCGCGACCGAACGCGGACTGTCCGAGGCGTATCAATTGTCGGTGCGCCAGTCGCTCGACGCGCTGGCCAAATGGATGAAGACGCCGCTGCGCGACCTCGGCACGGACGAGCTCGCGGCGTTTCTCAGCGATCGGAAAATGGCCGGCCTCAACGCGGCCTCTCTCCGGATCACAACGGTGCATCTCAAAGTTTTTTTCCGCTGGCTGGTGATCAAGGGCAAGCTGGAGATGGATCCGGCGGAGCCGTTGTTAGCCCCGCGGCCGGACCTGACGCTGCCGGAAACCTTGCATGCCTCCGAGCTGGTGAAATTGTTGGAATCGATCGATCCGTCGTTGCCGTTAGGACGCCGGGATCTGGCGATCCTCGAATTGTTCTACTCGTCCGGGCTGCGCTTGTCCGAGTTGTGCAAGGCGCGGCTGGAGTGGATGGACTTCGAGGAAGGATTCCTGCGCATCACCGGCAAGGGTGGAAAAACCCGCATCGTCCGGGTGGGCCACAAGGCACTGGAGGCGATTTCAAACTATCTGGCTAACGAGCGTCCGGGACTGGTCACCAAGAAAACATCGTCGCACATTTTCCTCAGCGTGCGGGGCGGGGCGTTGTCGCCCGACCGGGTGCGGCAGATCGTGAAGGAGCGGGCGAAGTTCGCGGGCATCGACCAGAACGTCTATCCGCACTTGTTGCGGCATTCGTTCGCGACGCATCTGCTGGAAGGCGGCGCGGACCTGCGGGTGATCCAGGAGCTGCTAGGCCATTCGGACATTTCCACGACCCAAATTTACACACATGTCGATAGGCAGCGGCTGAAGGCGGTGCACAAGCAGTTTCATCCGCGGGGTTAGAGACCAGATGCCAGAGACCAGAAACCAGAGGTTGAAGATGAATGGACGAGGCGCCCACTCGCCCCTGGGTGCAATTCCTTTAGGGATTGGATCCCCAGCGTTCCATTCTTGATCCCGGCAGGGATCGTGGAGATTAGCCCCGGGTGGAGGAGCGATCGCGACGAAAACCCGGGGATCCATGATTTCAGAGGGATTAGACCCCGGCAGCGGGTCGAGGAAGGGGTGGATTTCCGTGACGCGTTCGACCTTTCCGGCACGCCCTCCGGGGTGCGAAATCAAGAGTCATGGTCCACGGGTGGTCGTCGCTACCGCTCCTAGACCCGGGGCTAATTTCTTAAATCCCTCCGGGATAAAGAAATGCGGAGCAGCCGCATCACCTCAAAATTCCAATCCCTAAAGGCATTGCCCCTTAGTGGTCAGTTGTAGGGCTTGATTTCCAACGGCACGGAGCCCGGCGCTGGAGTTGCCGGTGCCGGAGCGGCAGGAGGCGAGGATGCAGGAGCCGCGGGCGCGGAGCCTGGCGCGGCGGGTGACCCCGGAGTTGGAGTGCCGACCGGTGGTGACGCAGGAGTCGTTGGTGTCGTTGGAGTCGCCGTTGGCGTGGCTAGAGTCACGGGTGCAGTAGTGGCTGGCGCGACAGGCTCGCCATCGACGCGGATCGATTGGAACAGGCGGTTGTAGTTGTGGCGCAACACCGAGGGCAATGACACCCGACCGGCTTCGACGATGTTTTCCCGCAGCAATTTGGCAGATAGATTGGCGACGAGTTCGCTGCCGATTTGCACGGCGTTTTCCGGACTGAGGATCGCCTTGCCCGCTTCTGTGCCGCCGAGGATGACGTCGCTTTTGATCGACTGGCCCTGGATGGCGATGGTCGATTGGGCGGAGGCGATTGCGCCTTTGGAACTCACGGTGATTTCCAAAACGGCATGGTCGTCGGACGCGAGCCAGCCGCGGACGTGATCGATCCGCACGGAAATGAAGATCCCGCCGTCGGGCGTGGGGCTGACCTCGGGCTTGTAGGTGCGGTAGTCGGATCCTGATAGAGGATACTCGGCCACCGCCTTGTCGCGCTTTTTCCAGCCGCCGAGACTGGTGCCGAATGCGGTTTCATCGATCGACACTGCGGCGAAGGAATGCAAAGCCGAGACTAACAGGGCGGCGAGCAGAAGGAATGTTGGTTTCATGACGGGAATGGCGGGATGCCGCGCGGTGATACTGGAATGGCGCGGAATTTATTCGAAGAATTCCGCTGGCGGCGGTGGATTGGTCGAACCGAACAGCCTTTCTAACTGGGCCGCAGCCTTGGATTTGTGCTCATCCTTGATGTAGGCGGCGACGGTGCCGAGGGCAGCGACAAGCGCGCCCCAATCATCGCCATAGCCGGCACCCGGAATGATGTCGGGGATCAAGTCGGTGGGTAAAACCAGATAGCCGAGGGCTCCGATGATCACTCCCTTGGCCCAGGTCGGGGTGTCCCGGTCTTGCAGGCAGTAGAAAAGCGTGAGCGCGGTGAGCAGGGTTTTGCGGCCGGCACTAACAGTCGCCTTGCGCAAGGTTTGCCACAAGCGCGGCGCGGAATACCAACGCGGGGCCGAGAGCCGGGCGGGAAGTTGCGGTGGTTCTGACATGAGCGGGATGGACGGATGGTGACGGTGAGGCGCGGGGAAACTGGCCCAATTTCCCGGTGCGGGCAAGGACAAGCCTTGGACTCGGCAAATGCCTGGCCAGCGAGCTGGCTAGGGAGAGCGGCAGCGAGCTGCCGCAGTCCAAAGCCTCACAAGGATTTCAGGAACCGGATGATCGCCGCGCGATCCGCGGTGGGCATCGTGCGGAAGGCTTCCTTGGAGGCCTCGGCTTCGCCGCCGTGCCAGAGGATGGCCTCTTCCAGGCTGCGGGCGCGGCCGTCGTGGAGGTAGGCTTCGCCACCGCTGACGCCGGCGGTTAGACCGATGCTCCACAGCGGCGGGGTGCGCCATTCGGAACCGGCCGCGCCGTTTTCGCCCATGTTGTCGGCGAGCCCCGGACCCATGTCGTGCAATAGCAAATCGGTGTAGGGATGGATGGCCTGGTTGCGGAGCTCGGTCATGGGATGATACGGGCCGGTCGTTAGATCGGGGGCATGACACTTGACGCATTGGGCGGTGGTGAAGAGTTGCTCGCCACGGAGGGCTTGCGCGTCGGTGAGGTCGCGGCGGGCGCTGACGCCGAGAAGGGCGGTGTAGCGGGTCATTTTGTCGAGGTCGGCGGCGGCGAGCTCGGGCGTCCCGCCGGTGGTGGCGCCGTCGGGATTGGGGAAAATCGCGGTGGTCACGCCCATGTCGGTGTTGAGGGCGGAGGCAATCTGGTGGCTGAGGCGGGCCTTGCCGGCCTTGCCGGTGAAACGGCCTAACCGCTGGTCG
>JANOZJ010000108.1:0-15532 GCA_031429315.1 Akkermansiaceae bacterium | reverse complement strand
CATCAGCGAGACGCCCAAGTCGTGGCCATAAAACAGGTTGTCCCCGAGTGCGAGACACACCGGTTCACCGGCAATGAACTCCTCGCCTATCAGAAATGCCTGCGCCAGCCCCTCTGGCTTCGGTTGCGCGGCATAGGAAATCCCAAGCCCCCACTGTGATCCGTCACCCAGCAAGAGCTCGAAATTCGGCAAGTCGTGAGGCGTGGAAATCACCAGAATCTCGCGCACCCCGGCCAGCATCAACACCGTCAGAGGATAGTAGATCATCGGTTTGTCATAAACCGGAATCAATTGCTTGCTGACGGCGTGGGTCATCGGCCACAGCCGGCTTCCCGTCCCTCCGGCCAGGATGATTCCTTTCCGGAGATTCTGTTCCCCGGCCCCTAACTTCATTCGGTTCCTTTCGATATCGGACATAAAAACTATCTGGCGAGGGTTCCCAAACGTTCACCGCGATAGCGGCCGCTTTCGATCGAATCGATCCACCGCTCGTGGTCGAGATACCATTGAACCGTCTTCCGCAACCCGGAGGCGAAGCTTTCCTCTGGCTCCCAGCCCAGCTCGGCCTCGATTCTCGCAGGATCGATGGCATAGCGCCGGTCATGTCCTGGACGGTCGGTCACATAGCGGATCAGCTCATCCGCCGGCTTGATCGCACGCTCCGGCGCGAGTTCTGTCACGGTCTCGATGATCGCACGGACCACATCGATATTCTTCATCTCACACTTACCGCCGATCACATAAATCTCGCCGGTTTGTCCGGAAGTGGCGGCCATCGCCAGGGCCCGGCAGTGGTCGCCCACGTATAGCCAGTCGCGGATGTTGCCGCCATCGCCATAGACCGGCAGGGATTCGCCGCGCAGCGTCTTGAGTATCATCAGTGGCAGAAGTTTCTCGGGGAACTGATAGGGTCCGTAGTTGTTTGAACAATTGGTCGTGACCACGGGCATGCCATAGGTATGGAAATAGGCGCGCGCGAGATGGTCGCTGCCCGCCTTGGACGCGCTGTAGGGGCTGTTAGGCGCATAGGGTGTCGTCTCGCGGAACGCCGGATCGTCGGCGGACAACGAACCGAAGACCTCGTCGGTGGAAACATGGAGAAACACGCAATTCCCGCCGTCGGCCAGCGACTTTCCATAGCCGGCCACCCTGTCGCGGCCGCTCTTTCGGACGTGCTGACGGAAGCATTCAAGCAAGCGGAAAGTCCCCAGCACGTTGGTGACGATGAATTCCTCCGGACTGTCAATCGAGCGGTCGACATGCGACTCCGCCGCCAGATGCATCACCACGTCAATCGAGTTCCGTTCCAACAGATCGGCCACCAGTTCGCCATCGCAGATATCACCTTCTACCAGGAGATGGCGTGGATCCAGTTCCACGTCTTCAAGGTTTTCAGGGTTGCCGGCATAGGTCAGCTTGTCGAGCGTGACCACCTTCCCGATCTCAATCCCCAGCTCGGACGACGCGTCGCCAAGGAGATAATGCACAAGATTTGAGCCAATAAAGCCGGCGCCGCCGGTAACGAGGATATTCATGAGTGGATGGTCGCAGGATGTTAGTGTGAAGTCTTGGTTACGAAGAGGGAAGCAGAGAGCGTGCGTGAAAAGTGATCTTTCATCGCGACTTTCCATGGTCGGGGAACGACCCCGGTGAAATGGGTGAACTTGCCGGTATCGAGCACGCTGTTGACCGGGCGCTTGGCCACGAAAGCATCGATATCGTCAAGCCAGTTGGCTTCTATCCTGCCGGTCTGTAGAGACAGTCCGGCGACGGCCGCCTGGTTGAGGCAGAACTGCCCCCATTCCTGCCAAGTACACTGGCCGGAGTTGGCTAAATGGAAAATCCCACCTGCAGGCGAATTGCCCTGATCAAGGCCAAGCAACAATCCCAAATATTCCACCGCGTCTTCCGTATAGGTCGGACTGCCGGTTTTCTCTGCGGGCAGTGCGAGTTCCCAATGCTTCTGAGCCTGCTGGATGATCCATTCTGGAAACGCTGGCTTTCCGGAACCATAGAGCCAGGACATCCGCACCACCAGATTGTCCGCAGACACTCCTATCACATATTCCTCTCCTTCCAGCTTGGAGGCTCCGTAAACACTCAATGGCCGTGGAACTCTTTCCTCAGTGTAGGCACACGACGAAAATCCGCCGAAGACGAAATCCGTGCTGATATAAGTAACGTGAGCGTTCTTCTCCGCGCTGATTTCGGCGATCAGCTTGGGGCCGTCCGCGTTGACCGCGAACGCTTCGTCCTCATGGGATTCACAATAGTCCACCTGCGTCAGGGCTCCGGTCAGGATCAACCGGTCATATTCCAACCCGTCGAGCGCCCGCCGGATCGACTCGGGATTCGCGAGATCCAGGTTCGCCCTGGTAAACCCCACGACGTGGTGGCTCGTGGAGTAGCGATCCAGCAGTGAAGCGCCAAGTCGTCCAGCGGCTCCGATGATGACCAGCCTTGGGCGGTGGCGGGATGGGGATGTTGTGTCCATGGCGATCTATGAATGGTATTGAATGGCGGGCTGTAGGATTGCGCCGGGTGACGGGGCGACAACGGTGAGCTAGCCAAGCCCTGCCTGCGGGATGTATTTTCCTCAGCCTTTCTTGCACAAACCGCGAAGTCCATAATTCCTGGGCCTGCGCGACTCAACGATGAATTGCCTCAAAGTCTCGATCCGAACGAGATAACTCATCTCCCAGGCTGGGCAGCCTTCGGAGTTTAATGCAGGGGGCCGTCTCGGGAGACGACGCAGGAATAGCTTGATCTTGATCAACAGAGCCTGCAGCGCGGGATAGCGCACCTGGGAGTGCTCCCAATGATGCATTAAATAGGCACCGGTATTGCCGTAGCGGGTCGCGGCCGCCAGCCAGCTGGCACGCAAGAGCCGTGACGCCTCGGGGTGATGGATTACATGAGTATCTGTAACCGGATGGATCCGCAAACCGGCTTCCTTCATCTGCAGCCATACCAGGGTTTCCTCGCCAAATCCCGTGGCCCCGGGGCCGAGTTCCTCATCGAAGTTGCTGATTGTTTCGAACACCGAACGGTGAATCCCCATACTCGCACCGATCAGAATGGGTGAGATTTTTTCCAGTTCTCCGATATCGGCCAGCCACATCTCGTGCAGATGAGTGATCCAGGGACGGCGGAGATCATCAGCCAGCAGAATGCGTCCGGCCACCGCCTCGCAGTGATGATCGAGCAATGGTCGCGCCATGTGTTCCACCCAGTCGTTCGCCGGCTCCACATCGTCGTCAGTGAACAGCAAGGCCTGGCCCGTTGCCCGGGCCATGGCGGCGTTCTGCGCCCGGCTCTTGCCGGGGAGCGGTTCGAATACGTAATGGATCCCGATGGACGGGTGGCTCGCGGATTTGACCACTTGGGCGGTGTGGTCCGTGGAGCCGTTGTCGGCCACGATCATTTCCACCCGCCAATCCGCAGGGATCTTCACTTTCTGAAATGCCCTCAGCGTTTCTTCAAGCATTGAAGCCCGGTTGCGGGTGCAGATGATGATGGAACAATCCATGTTCACAGTGATGAAGAAGTCTCAAAACCGAACCATCAAAGAATGGGAGCGAGCAGTTCCTTGAGGCTGGATCTGAATCTATCAAAAGAATGTTCACGCCCATATTCCGCCCACAGGGGATTATTGTTTTCAACCCAGGCCGCCGGATCGCTGGTGATTCTCAAGATGGCATCAAGCAGTGCCCGGGCATTTCCCTGGGGAACAATCTCTCCCAGCTTGAAGCGTCTCGCCCGCTCCGCCATCAGATAGCCCTCGCTGACGATCAGCGGCTTCCCAAGCGCGGCGGATTTCGCCTGGATTCCGCTGCTATGAGGGAAATCAAGATAGGCTGCCGACAATACGTCACATTCCGCCATCAGGTGATTCAGGCATGGTTCGGTCGGTATCCGTTCCAGATGCGTCCACAGGTTCGGACACTCGGCGACGGCAAGCCGGATTTGGTTCACATCGCCTTCCTCAGACGGCCAAAGTATATCTCCAGCTAGGGCAAAGCAGATCCCGGAAGCATCGGGCAATCGGGCCGCCTCCAGGAATGTCAGCAAGCCTTTGGATTCCTGCAAATAACCGAATAGACCGACAATTGGCCGCCCGGCGGCAAATTGCCTCAACCGCTCACCCAAGACCCGCTCTTCCGCAGTCATCGCCAGCCGTTCGTCCGCCAAATCCGGTAGTGCCACCACTGGCTTGCCAACTGCATTGGAAAAGCATTCCACAATCCCTTCGTCCAACGTGGCTATACTTTTGCACAAGCGGCCACTGAAGATCTTTTCGGGACAAGGCAGTCTGTTGGTGTTCGGGCGAAAGCGTCCGGGCATTCGATAAGTCATGGCATGCAGGTAGAGTCCCATCCATGGCATCCGTAGAAATGGCCGTGCCCAGCGAACCCACTCGAAATCCATGTCATAAATACAGGGGTATAGGATTGCGTCCACCTTGCGGTCCGAGGCCCGGGTCCATTCCCGTATTTGATCTTCGATCCCCGTGAAGTGACGGATGGTCCAGTCGATAGCCCCGATCCGACGAGGTCGGATGTGGCCGAGCCTTTGGGTTGCGATCCCTATCTCTTTGAAATGAGTCCGGCCGCGATGGGGAATCATTGCATCGGCGGTCTTCCGGGTGTTGTTGGCGAGTTCCTCCGCCTCGCAAGGGTCCGGACAAAGCGCGAGAATCTCCACGCCGAACTCTTCCATGGCCAGGATGAAATGATTGAAGTAGGTCGGGTGGTG
Organism: Akkermansiaceae bacterium; assembly: GCA_031429315.1. Lineage (GTDB taxonomy): Bacteria > Verrucomicrobiota > Verrucomicrobiia > Verrucomicrobiales > Akkermansiaceae > Luteolibacter. The sequence goes on along the minus strand of JANOZJ010000108.1, from coordinate 10,777 downwards.
CCCCTCCCAGTTCCAATCCACCAATGCGATACATTTCATGGTGCTAGCTGCGGGGATTGACTTGCAGAAACGGCCACTCGCAATCCCTCTCATGAATCAACGTCACGGGAAGCGGCCACTCGATGCCGATCGCGGGATCGTCGTAACGGAGACCGCGCTCGAAGCCCGGGGTGTATTCACCGCCCATCAGATAGAGAAGCTCCGCGCCGTCAGTCAGCGCCTGGTTGCCATGCGCGAACAGGTTCGGGACATAGATCGCCCTGCCGTTGACGGCACTGAGTTCCACTCCGAGGTGCTGCAGATAGGTCGGCGAGTCGGGGCGCATGTCGACGATCACGTCCCAAACCGCGCCACGGATGCAACGGATGAACTTCGGTTCGCTGGTCGGTGGCGCCTGATAGTGCATTCCGCGGAGGGTTCCTTTGCGCTCATTGTGTGAAATATTCGCCTGCACGGCTTGGAACTCCACTCCATGACGACGCAGTTCGTCGGCGCAGAAGGCCCGCGCGAAGAACCCGCGGAAATCTTCCTTTTTATCGAGTTCTATGATATAGGCGCCGGCCAGTTTGGTCTCGTGAAAGATCATGGATTTTCCCTGTGAAGCAGTCCCGCTTGCTCGAGCGCCTCGGCAGCGGCATGGATTTTGTGGAATCGCATCCCGGACCGCTCGGCGATCGCGAGGAGATCGCTTCCGCCGTCCGATAGATTGAGCACCCAGAGCAGCGCGAGTTCGTTGAACTCCCCGTTTCTCTGGCCGCCACCGCCACCGTAGAGTCCGTATTTGCCGAGTCTTGGTTCGCACATGGGTTTGAGATTCACAAACCGCGCGTTGTGCTCGAGCACTTCAAAGGTTTCCAGGGCCTTGGTTAGAGTGTCCGCCAGAGACTCGGGTTTGATGAAGTCGAGGTTGTCGGCGCTCGTGTGATATTCCGGGAAGGTGCCGTGGGTGGAGCGCATCAGGCAGCCGACCGGTAGATTGATGCCGGGGGAACAATACTGCCTCTCGTCATATCCGTAGGGATGGAAATCCGCCACCCGGTGTTTCACGGCAGTGGTCTTGAGAACATGTTGCATCGCGCGGTCGATGATGGCGTTGCCCTGGCGGGATTTCTTGTAGGTAAGTGGTCCAGGATCGCCCGCGCAGGTCAGGACAAGGCCGTGCTTGATATGGTGAAGTTTCGATTCATTGAGCGCGAGCCATGTGATGGAGCCAATCGTGCCCGGGATGAACAAGAAGCGATAGGATAGCCGCCGCGGACGACTCGCAAGCTGTTTCGCGAGGGCCACCGCAACGGCAATGCCGGCGAGGTTGTCATTCGCCAGCGAGGGATGGCAGGTGTGGCAGGAAACCAGGACCTCCTCGGCGGAGGAACCGGGGATGAAACACTCGCCGTAAGTCAGACTGCCGTCCGCCAGGGTGGAGTCGATGCAGACTTCGTATTCTCCGTCCTCCAGTCGCTCAAGTTCGCGGTGTGGCAGACAAAACCCCCAGGTCTTTTTGTAATAACTCGTGCGGTAGGGGATCAGGTCCGGCTGGTCCGGGAGACTGAAGAGCCTCGGTTTAAGATCGGCCAGAGCCATTGTTTCCCGCACCGGGATGCTGTAGCCGACGACATGCAGGTTGTGGTTTGCTAGATTGATGACTTCCCGGCCCTGGGGATCCTTGATCCATGCTTCCCGGATGTTCCACTCCTCGGGGACAGTCCAATCGAAGACTTGCGTGCCGCTGGGGACTTCGCGCACTTCGAGGGGTATGTCTTGTGCCAAGCGCCGCAGGGTGGAGCGCACGCCGTCGCCGGTGATGCTCCGGCAATATGGATATAACTCCGTGGCCAGGGCGTGCATCTCTTGGCCGGATGCCTGTAGATCAATAGGAGTCATTTCCGAGGTCACAAATGGAGCTGTCATCAAGTTCCAGGTGCCGGGTCTAACCAAAAACGGTCACCTCTGGAATCGGCACAACGAATTGACCGCCCCAATCCTTGATGGCCGCCATCTCGCCGCTGATTTCCTGCCGCAGGTTCCACGGGAGAATCAACACGTAGTCCGGCTTGGTTTCGAAAATCTTCTCAGGGCCGTGGATCGGAATGCGCACGCCGGGCATGAAGTGGTTCTGCTTGTGGGGACTCTTGTCCACCACGTAGTCCACCAGGTCGTCGCGGACTCCGCAGTAGTTCACCAATGTCACCCCTTTGGCGGCGGCACCGTAACAGACGACGGTTTTGTTAGCTTCCTTCGCCTCGATGAGGAACTTCAAGAGCTTGCGTTTGGTGGACCTGACCTTTTCCCCGAACGCGGTGTAGGTCGCCATCTCGGTCAGGCCGAATCCGGTTTCCTGATTTCTCATCGCCTCGACGCGGCCGGTCACCGCGACGGTGGGGCTGGTGTTACCGGTGTGGCGGGCGAAAATGCGCAGCGATCCGCCGTGGGTCGGAAGTTCCTCCACATCGAAGATCGTTAGCCCGTGGCGAGCGAACACCTTTTCCACCGCGAGGAACGAGAGGTATGAGAAATGCTCGTGATATACGGTGTCGAACTGATTGTTCTCTATTAACTGTTGGAGATGCGGAAACTCGAAGGTGATGACGCCTCCGGGTTTGAGGGCGATTTTCAAGCCGCCGACGAAGTCGTTGATATCCGGGACGTGGGCGAGGACGTTGTTGCCCATGAGAAGGTCAGCGGACTTTCCGGAGGCGACCAACTCCTGCGCGGTTTTCACGCCGAAGAATTTCACGACGCTGGGAATCCCCTTCTCCTCCCACGCGACCTTGGCCACGTTCGCCGCCGGCTCGACGCCGAGCACCGGAATCCCCTTGGCTTTGAAATGTTGGAGCAGGTATCCGTCGTTGCTCGCGATTTCGATGATCTGGCTGTTCGAGTCGAAGCCGAAGCGCTCCGCCATCATTTCGCAATAGCGGCGTGCGTGCTCCACCCAACTGGTGGAAAAGCTGCTGAAATACAGGTAGTCGCTGAAGATCGCGTCGGGGGATTCGAAGCTCTCGAGCTGGGCGAGCAGGCATTCCCCGCATACCCAGACCTTGAGTGGATAGGATTTCTCGGCGTTCTGCGCGTGCTCGAATTTCACATACGAATTGGCAAGTGGGGACATGCCGAGGTCGCACATCACGTGAGCAAGCGGTTCGGCGCAAAAGCGGCATTCGGGAGAGTGCGTCATGGGAATAGTGTTGGGGGGAAAAGTATAGGATTAGAAGTTTGTCTTCCAGAAGAAGTCCAGATCGATCTGTCCGGTGCGGATCAGGTATTGGAGTTGTTTCAACCGGGTGTATGGCCGGAATTCGAAATCCTCCTTGGTGAAGTCGATCTGTTGGAAAAGCTCGTGGAACTGGCGGGCACCCTTGGCGACATCCCAGTCGCAGGAGAAATCCGGCAGGTGCTTCGCGAGTTTTTCAAAGCTGACCCGGTAGCTGCGGTTGTCCGCGCCCTGGGTGCCGAAGGTGGTCGTGCAGCCGGGGAAATATTTCGCAACGATCTCGGCGACCTCCCTGACCCGATAGTTCTGCTCGTTCGAGCCGATGTTGAGGATCTGGCCGTGAATCGCCTCCACGGGAGCTTCAAGCGCACAGCAAATCGCCTTGCCGATGTCCACGCCGTGGACCAGCGGACGCCAAGGCGTGCCGTCGCTTGTCATCTTGATTTCCCGGGTCGTCCATGCGAGGGCGCTGAGATTGTTCACGACGAGATCGAAGCGCTGGCGCGGAGATGCTCCGAACGCGGTCGAGTTGCGGAAAAACACCGGGGAAAAGTTAGAGTCAGCCATCGGCATGATGTCGCGTTCGCAGAGTGTTTTGCAAACGGCATAGGCGGTCTGCGGATTCACCGGAGTTTCCTCGGTCACCGGGACGTCGCCGCCGGCAACACCATAAACCGAGCATGATGACATGTAGATGAACCTGCTGACTCCGGCTTTTTTCGCGATCTCGGCGAGGCGGACAGAACCCTTGTGATTGATTTCATAAGTGATGTGCGGAGCCAGTTCGCCGGTGGGATCGTTGGAGAGTTCCGCCATGTGTACGACGGCCTCGTGCCCGGCCACATCCTCCGGTGTCAGGTGGCGGATGTCCTTGACGAGCGTCTTCGGCTGGCCGCCCTTCGCGTTGTATAGATATCCAGACCGGTAGTAGCCGACATCGACTCCGGTCACCTCGTGACCGCGGGCTAACAATTGAGGCGCCAGCAATGCGCCGAGATATCCTTCTGTTCCGGTTACAAGTACTTTCATGGGTTGGAGTTCAGTTATAGGGAGATTTGGTGAACGATCGACTTTCCGATTTCAAGGGACGCGGTGGCGGCAGGCGAGGGGGCATTGCAGACATGCAAGGTTCGGTTGCCCTTCACGATCAGGAAATCATCCACCAGCTTGCCGTCATCGCACAAGGCCTGAGCTCTAACACCTGCCTTGCAGGGAACGAGATCTTCGGAGCGGACTTCCGGGATCAACTGCTGCAAACTGCGCACGAAGGCGGATTTGAAAAACGAGCGGTGCATTTCCTTGAGTCCCTCGCCCAGGTTCTTGCCGGCCAGCTTCCAAAAGCCGCCGAACGCCATCGTCTCGCTGAAATCGCGGAGATTGAAGTCGGACTTGAAGTAGCCCTCGCGCTTCATCGCGAGTACCGCATTCGGGCCGGCATGCACGGAGCCGTCGATCATCTTGGTGAAATGCACGCCGAGAAACGGGAAATCGGGATTGGGCACCGGATAGATCAACGTGTTCACCAAGTGCCGTTTCTCCGGCACCAGTTCAAAGTACTCGCCGCGGAAAGGGACGATCCGCGCGCCGGGATCCGCGCCGGCCATGCGGGCCACACGGTCGCTGTGGAGACCCGCGCAGTTGATGACAAACTTCGCTTCGAACTCGCCGGTTTCCGTGCCGATGACTTGCACTCCGCCGCGGTCCTGGATGCTGCGGACGGACTGCCCGAACTTCACCTCGCCGCCCGCGACCGCGATCAATTCGAGGAATTTCCGGCAAACCTCCGTGTAGCTGGTGATCCCGGTGGACTTCACCAGAAGCCCCGCGACGCACCTGACATACGGCTCGATTTCACGCACGCGTTCCGCGGACACCTTTTCGACGGGAACATCGTTTTGAAGGGCGCGCTGATAGAGATTCTCCAATAACGGGAGTTCGCTTTCATTGGTCGCGACGATGACCTTCCCGCATACATCGTGGGGAATGTCGTGTTCCTGGCAGAATCTAACCATACTCAGGGCGCCGGACCTGGCGAATTTTGCCTTGAAGCTGCCCGGCTTGTAGTAAATACCCGAATGAATGACGCCTGAGTTCCGGCCGGTCTGGTGGCGGGCGGGACCGGACTCCTTCTCTAGCAGCAGAACCCGCGCACCGGGGAACGCTTCGCCCAAATGCAAGGCAGTGGAAATTCCCACGATCCCACCGCCGATCACCACGTAGTCGTATGCTTTCATATCCATTGGGGTTTGCACGGCGGAGCTATTGATTGCGGTCGCGGACTTTCCGGGATTTGTTGCACATTGCAATGACTTCCTCGGGTTTCTATCGCCCCATACGCGCTGCGCGGCGGATGGCGTCTCATGGTTTTGGTGGTGGAAAATACGACTTCAGTGACGCGGCCAGTCGTTTCGTCCGTTCTGCGGCGGCTTCCTCGGTGAGGTGATAAGATGTGTCATAAAATTCGCCTCGCGGCAGCAGTGATCCGCGATAATCGCCTACCATTGGCACACCGCGAGACTGGAAGAAGTCGGTGATTTCCTCCGCAGTGCTTTGTGCCTTCGGCGCGAGATAGTCCGGCGTCTCGCAAAGATTCGGAAAGGTCGCCAGCACGCGCACGCCATGAGTTTTCGCCCAATCGATGAACTCTTGGATTTCAGCCATCCCGGACCGGGTCTTTGATAGTCCGCTGGCCAGAGCGGGGCGGACTTCGAATTCGGCGGTAACCCTATCGGGGATGCGTGCGCGCGTGTGTCCGGTCATGTCGCCGTATTCATCTACGTTTTTGGAATCGTAAGCGGTGTATTCGTGGAACTCCGGTGGCGGGGGAGGGCGGAGTATGCTCTTGAGTCCGCGCTCCAGGCGGAGTCGCGTCAGGCTCATTGCGAGGTTGAATTGATTCCCAATTGGGAGGCTGTGGAAATACGCCGGATCGCGCGCCATGAGGAAGTCGATGAAAAGGGGATCTGCCCATGTATTCATGGTGGTATTGCCGGTTTCGTAGAGTTCGTATTCGAGCGCGAGCAACACCGTGTCACCCCGGCGGGCGGCGGTGCGCGCGAGCTTGAGAACGTAGGCGATTTGCAGGGCGGCGTGGGTGCTGAGGTTGACCGTGGGCACGCCAAGCTCGGATTCGAAGCGACGGGCGCTGATGCCGAAAAGCGCTCCAGATCCGCCGATGATGAGGAGCTTGGGGCCGGGGATGGAAGCGGCTCGGGCGTGTTTGCGGGTGTTCAAATCGAATGACCAGTAGGACGAAGTTGTGGGTGCACCTAACTGCCACTGGACCAGCCCGAAGTAGATGACAAAGGCGATCGCCAAGCCGGTGGCGAGTCCCGTGAAAAATCGCAGCGGTATCGTCATGGCGTCAGAAATTGAAATAGAGGAACGGGCTCGGTATTGCCGTGTAATGGCTGCGTAATACAAAAAATATCAGGGCTCCGAATGCCACGCCCCACTTCCAGTTCAAGGAAATCTCCCAGCGCGTTGGGCGGATGGCCGTCTCGAACAGCGGTCCGTAGCGCCGCAGCAGTTGCTGGCTATTCGGAGCAGCCCATGCGAGCAGCAACAGGCCGAAGACGATGACGAGCGCTTCCTGATAGAGTGCCTTTTTCACCCCCGTCGCGTCAGGGACAAATGTCACGCCCACCGCCGAGAGTAGCCGTCCCAATTGGTTAGCCGGATCGATGATATGGTCGGACATCGTCAGCCCGCGTGCCCCGGTCATGCTGGCGAGGACGTCGTTGGCCACAGTGAAATTTGGCGATCGGAAATAGACCCACGAGACCATTACCGCGACAAAGGTCACCAGAATGCAGGCGCATTTGTAAGTCCACTGTGGAAACTCCCAGCCGTAGCGCTGGCGCAGGCGTGCCCATTGGTGAGCGATCACCAGATACACGCCGTGCAGGAGTCCCCAGATGACAAACGTCCATCCCGCGCCGTGCCAGAGGCCGCTGAGGAAAAAGGTTACCATCACGTTGAATGCCTGCCGGCCCGCGCCCCGCCGATTGCCGCCGAGCGGGAAATAGACATACTCGCGCAGGAAGCGGGTCAGAGTCACATGCCAGCGCTGCCAGAATTCGACAATGTTAGTGGCCCGGTAAGGTGAGTCGAAATTGAAGGGAAATTTGATAGAGAACATCCGCGCCAGACCGATCGCCATGTCCGAGTAGCCGGAGAAATCGAAATAGATCTGCATCGCATAGGCCAGCGTGCCGAACCAGGCACCGAACCAGTCGAGATGCGCGCCGTGCTCCGCCGAACCATAGATGAGATTGGCGTAAACCGCCGCGTTGTCCGCCAGCAGCACCTTCTTGAAAAGCCCCATCAGGAATATGGCCAAACCGACACCTAAATCCGTGCGGTTGGCGCGTAGATCCCGTTCGGCATATTGCGGAATGACCTCCCAATGACGCACGATTGGACCGGCAATGAGGTGCGGGAAGAACACCACGAACAGCGAGTAATCTAGGAAGCTGTAGTGCAACTTCGGATCACGGGAAACGTCCACGAGGTAACCGATCTGCGTGAAAGTGAAGAACGAGATCGCCAGCGGCAGGATGATATCGAAGCGTGTGAACTCTTGTCCCACCACCACGCCCAGCGTTCCCATGAGGAAGCCCGCGTACTTGTAGTAGGCTAACAGCAGGAGATTCAACGCCACTCCGGCGAACAGGATGTGCCGTGCCGCCGGCCTCCCCTGCCAGCGTGTGAGCCACTCGGCGATGGTAAAGTTGAATCCGATGGAAATCAGCAACAGCGGGACGTACTCGACCTTCCAGTAACCGTAGAAGAACAACGAGGCGAACGTCAGCCAGATCTTCCGCGCCGTGCGCCATTTCACCGGGATCAGAAAAAAGACCGCCAGCACAACGGGCAGGAAGCCCAGGATGAATTGCCAAGTGGAAAACAGCATCGGCTAAATATTGCTAGAAAATTCCGGCGGTATTGGCGTGCCCGGGAACGCCAACAGGGAACTTGGAATCGGATGCTATAATACAGTGCCACGCACGCCCAATTCACCTGATGACAGACAGTTTGCGGGTAGGCGGCGATCAAGGCGTGTCGATGGCGACGCCAAGCCGTCCGAACAGCCTGCCGGATGGAGGGCAAGGAATGTAAACATCGACTCTATCAATTCCAATGCCCGCGCCGTCGGGCACTTCGACAAGCACCTCGCCGTGCGTTCCGTCCGCTGTCGTCCATGGACCTTCGAGATATTCATTCCATTCGGCCTTGATGGTTGTCGAGGGATCGTCGTTCGCCAGATTCGTGCGGCGATAGCTGAACAGTAAATAGTTGCCGAGCATGAAATTCGGATTCGGGATCTCACTAACCAAGGAGATGGAAGGTAACAGATCCACGTCCGAAAAATCTTTAGGATTCCCACCGATCACGTATTCCACGGCATTGGTGATGGAGTCTTGGTCAGGGTCATCGCCTGGATTTCCGGTCATTCCGAATTCGGCCAACCATTCGACAAAATTGTCAGTCACCGGCGTCACCGCGACGAACACCGTCGCACTGGCGGTGCCGCCGTTGCCGTCGGAGATCGTGTAGGAAAGGGTGGTGGCTCCATTGAAATTCGCCGTCGGGGTGAAGCTCAGCGCAGTGCCGCTGGCCACGATGTCCACCGCGCCATTCGCGGAAGCGGCCACAGTGATGGTTAGAGTGTCGGGATCCAGGTCGCTGTCATTGGCCAGCACGGCGAGCGGAGCCGAGGCGGCGGAATCCTCCGCCACGGTTAGAAACGGCGTTGCCACGCCGCCATCGTCCACCGCCAGCGGCGGGTGGTTGCTGCTTGCGGTCACCCGGACATGGTCGAGTAGCATGTCGGAGAAGTCCGCCACGCCCGGGGCCAGCGTCCCGCACTTGTCGGTGAAGACCAAGGTGGTGGTAGCGGTGGATGCAGTGAATGTAAAACTCCCCGTCGTCCATTGAGCCGTGCCCTCGTTTCCCGAGAGCTGCAGATCCTGTGAAAGCAGCGAACCGCTGCCTTCGTCGGCAACCTCCACCCGGAGGAGCTGTTGTCGCGGGGCTTGGCCCACCGCCACAACGATGCCGTAGTCGAAAGTCAACTGATAGGTCGTGCCCGGAGTGGTTGCGAACGTCTGTGACAGCGTGTCTGTATAAATGTCGCTGCCACCATTGAACAACGCCATTCGGGAGCCGTCGGTCGCACTGGCAGCCGAATTTCCCGGGAAGCCAAAGGGGGCACCGGTCGCCGTCCAACTGTTCAACTGATACTGCGGAAAGGGAGTGGCGGAAATCAGTGCGCCGAGTTCAAAGCTGCCGTTGGCGAGCGCCCCCACCGGATTGACGACGACTGTAACCGTGGCGGTATTTGAATCCAGGAAGCCGTCGTTGGCCTTGTAGCTGAAGGAATCGGTCCCGGCAAACCCGCTGTTAGGCGTGTAAGTGAAACTTCCGTCGGGATTCAAGATCAGGCTGCCGTTCGATGGACCGGCCACCGGTGCCGCCGTCAAGGTCTGGAAATCGACGTCCGTGTCGCCGTCAAGCACTCCGGGAAGCGCCACGACCAATGCGGTAGCCCAAGGGGTCGAATACGAATCGGCGTCTGCCACGGGTGCCGAGTTGGGGGGGGCCACATTCACCCGCACATGGTCGAGCAGCATGTCGGAGAAGTCCGCCGCGCCCGAGGACAGTGTCCCGGATTTATCGGTGAAGGTCAGCGTGGTTGTAGCGGTGGCTGCCGTGAATGTAAAACTCCTCGGCGTCCATTGAGCCAGTCCCTCGTTCCCCGCGAGCGGCAAATCTTGCGCAATCAACGAGCCGCCGCCTCCGTTGGTCAACGCCATCCCGAGGAGCTGTTGCCGCGGGGCTTGGCCAGGGGTGACGACGATGCCGAGGTCGAACTGCAACCGATAGGTCACGCCCGGTGTGGTCGAGAATGTCTGTGAAAGCGTGTCTGTGAAAGTGTTGCTACCTCCGTTGAACAGCGCCATCCGGGAGCCGTCCGTCGCGTTGACAGCGGAGTTTTCCGGGAAACCGAAGGGCGTGCCGGTGGCCGTCCAACTGTCTAACTGATAGCTTGAGTAGGGTGTGGCGGAAATCAGTGCGCCGAACTCAAAGCTGCCGTTGGCGAGCACCGGTGCCGGATTGACAACGATGGAGACCGTGGCCGTGTTGGAATTCACCGAACCGTCGTTGGCCTTGTAGCTGAACGAGTCAGTCCCGGCAAATCCACTGTTGGGCGTGTAGCTGAAGCTTCCGTCTGGATTCAAGACCAGGCTGCCGTTGGACGGATTGGCCACTGGCACCGCCGTCAAGGTCGGGGAGTCGGCGTCCGTATCGCCGTAAAGCACGCCGGGAGCCGCGACCACTAGCGCGGTGTTCCATTCCGTCGAATATGAATTGTCGTGCGCCACCGGTGGCGAGTTTGGCGCTGCCACAATAACCAGCACGTGGTCGAGCAGCAGGTCGCAGGAGTCCGCCACGCCCGAGCCGAGCGTGCCGGACTTGTCGATGAAGGCCAGCGTGGTGGTGGCGCTGGTCGCCGTGAATGAAAAACTCCTCCCGGTCCATTGCGCGGGACCCTCGATCGCC
>JANOZJ010000107.1:0-6876 GCA_031429315.1 Akkermansiaceae bacterium | reverse complement strand
CTTTGTTTGACTTAGGGCACCCGGGATCAAGACGTGACTTGCCCGCCTGAAAATATCGTCTTCCGCTAGGTTGCGTTTATGATACGGATTTCCCATGACCCAGCTCTGGTGCAACGGCCAATGGCTTGATTCCCTCGATTTTCCTTCCTCGCCGATGGACCGGGGAACGCTGCACGGGCTCGGCCTGTTTGAAACCTTGTTAGCCATCGACGGCGCACCGGTCTTTGCTGGTCGACATCTCGCGCGTCTCCAACAAGCGTGCGACAGACTCGGCTGGCCCCTTTCTCTCCCGGACTTCCATGTCACGGCGGCGGAGTTGTTAGCCCGCAACGATCTCACCGCGGGCCGCGCCAGGATCCGGCTCGCAGTCACCGCGGGCAGCGGGCCGGTCCACGATCTAACGCCCGGAAGCGACCGCCTCGTCTGGATGACCGCACTGCCCGTGGGGGACTCTTCCGACAGTCTAACCGCTATCCTTTCGCCGTGGCCGCGCAACGAGCGTTCACCGTTGGCAGGATTGAAATGTTCGTCTTATGCGGAAAACGTGATTGCTCTCGATCACGCCCGGCGGCAGGGCTTCGACGAAATGATTTTCCCCAACACGGCGGGCCATCTGTGCGAAGCCGCCACGGCCAACCTTTTCGTCGTGATCGGTGGCGCGCTGCTCACGCCGCCGCTGGCATCCGGCTGTTTGCCGGGAATCACCCGCGAAGTGGTGATCGAACTGGCCAAGGATTTGGGAATGCCCTGCGAAGAGCGCGATGTCTTGCCCGGCGAGTTGCAGCGTGCGGAGGAAGTTTTTCTAACCTCGTCGATCCGCGGAGTGGCGCGCCTTTCCCGCTTCGAGGATCATGCCTATGCCGAGGGCCGGACAACCCGGGTCCTCCGCCAGGCTTTTCAGAAAGCGGTTGCAAGCGATGTCCTGGCACGGAAATCCCAATAACAACGTTGGCTTGCGGAGTGCGCAAGACGGCGGCATCCTCTTGGCACCATGCAGGCCGTTACCGATCGTTTGAAGAATTTCCTCCAATACGTGGCCGTCAATTTGATCGACGAGCCGAGCCAGGCACAGCTCAAGGTGGCGGAACTGGGGCCGAAACGGCTGCGTTTCAAGTTGGTTCTCGCCAAGCCGGATGTGGCGATGCTCATCGGCCGCAACGGCTTCACGGCCTCGGCGATCCGCAGTGTTTTGAAAGCCGCCGCCGACCGGGAAGGAGTGCAGGTCACGCTGCAAATCCACTCGCACGAAGAAGAGGCGGAGTTGCTCGCGCGGGGCGACGGGCACTGAGTCTTGATATAGGTATTCCTGCCTGTTGTTTCACCCACGCTCGCGAAAAACAGGCAGGAATGCCCATATCACGCGGTCGCCAGACATCCCGGACAGTTCTGCGCGAAATGACCGGGCTGGATCTCGTCGAGCGACGGAGATCTATCCATCAGGCAGAGTTCGGGTTTGCCGATGCGGTTCCGCGGCTGGAACGAGCAACCGGCGGACGGTCGCGAGAGATCGGGCGGCAGGCCGGGGATGGTGTAAAGCGGCTCGCCCTTGGGATGGATGGCGGGAATGGATTTCAACAACGAGCGGGTGTAGGCGTGAAGCGGGTGGCTGAAGAGTTCGGATTTCTCCGCGCTCTCGACGATCCGGCCGGCATACATGACGTTGATCACGTCGCACATTCCGGACACGACTGCTAGATCGTGGGTGATGAAAATGACGGCGGTGCCAAGCTGCCGCTGGCGGTCGCGGATGAGGTCGAGCACCTGCTTTTGCACGGTGACGTCGAGTGCGGTGGTCGGCTCGTCGCAGATGAGAAGTTCGGGGCGGGTGATCAGGGCCATGGCGATCATCACGCGCTGGCGCATCCCGCCGGAGAACTCGTGGGGGTAGGAATGGATGCGCTTTTCCGGTTCCGGGATGCCGACTTCGGCGAGCGCGTCGATGGCGCGGTGGAGTGCTTGCTTGCCATGGCAATCCTCATGCAGCGCAAGTGGTTCGGTTAGTTGGGCGCTCACTTTCATGAACGGGTTGAGCGAAGTCATCGGGTCCTGGAAGATCATCGAGATGCGCTTGCCGCGGATTTTGCGGAGCTGCTTCTCGGGGATCTTGAGGAGATCGATGCCGTCGAACATCGCCTGCCCGGAGTGGATGCGGCCGGGAGGCTGGGGGATCAGGCCGAGCAGCGAATAACAGGTGACGGATTTCCCCGAGCCGGACTCGCCGACGATGCCGAGCGTCTGTCCGGGATCGACGGTGAACGAGACATTTTCCACCGCATGGACGACGCCGTTGCGGGTGTGGAAGCGGGTGGTGAGGTTCTTGACATCGAGCAAGGGCATGACAGGCGGAGAATTGCCCGTGGCGCGAGAAAGTGCAAGTCCAGCCGCCCGATAGTCTGCCGGGTGGTGGGGCACTCTCGGATCTAGGGATTGCCAAAGCCGGCGGATTTTCCAGAACTGGCGCTGGATGTTTTCCAACCGGTAACTGTTCAGGTGGTCAAGCTGACAGGACTTCCGGTGAAGGCTCCTTTGTTTGACCCGACCTCGTTTACCACTCGGTTTGGGTTGCTCGGGGTGGGCTTCTAGGCCGCGGAAAACCCAGTCGTCGTAGGGTTTTTGAAGTCGTTCGCGGTGGGCGGCGGCGATGACTTTTTCGCCGTTTGCGCGGGCTTGATCGGCGGCTTGTTACTGTTGGAGCTGTTTTTGTTGAGGCGCTTTTCCAACTCGGTGACGCGGGCTTCGAGTTTGGCGGCGGCGGCTTCAAGCGTGGCGAAAAGTTCACAAATCGCATCAAGCCCGCCCGCGTCGAAGGCAGATTGGATCATCGGGCGGAGGGCTTTGGCGTGGTCGGTCAACGAATGGAAACGTCGGAGGCGGAGCGATTTGCTTCAGTTTTCTTAGATACCTGAATAGTTACCAGTGTTTCAGATTTTGCTGCCTGAGCAGATGATCCGTCAGCACCAGCGTCGCCATGGCTTCGACGATCGGCACGGCGCGGGGCAGAACGCAGGCGTCGTGGCGACCGCGGCCTTTGAGCTCGGTGTTTTCGTGGCTGGAGGTGACGGTGTCCTGCTCGCTCATAATGGTGGCGGTGGGCTTGAAGGCGACGCGGAAAATGATGTTCTCGCCGTTGGAAATGCCGCCTTGGATGCCGCCGGAGCGGTTGCTGGTGGTGCGGACCTTGCCGTCGATCATGCGGAACGGGTCGTTGTGCTCGCGGCCGGTTAGAAGCGTGCCGGCGAATCCGGAGCCGATTTCGAAACCCTTGGTGGCGGGCAGCGAGAGCATGGCTTTGGCGAGGTCGGCTTCGAGCTTATCGAAGATCGGCTCGCCGAGGCCGGGCGGGCAATTGCGGATCACGCACTCGATCACGCCGCCGACGGAGTTGCCGTCGTTGCGGATGGTTTTGATGCGGTCGATCATGGTCTCGACCATTGAGGAATCGCCGGTGCGGACGATGTTGGACTCGATGTCGGCGGTGGTGACTGTTAGCGGGTCCACGTCGGCGTTGAGTTCCTGGATGGATTTAACCCAGGCTAGGATTTCGATGCCGGGATGAAACGCGTCGAGTACCTGGCGGGCGACCGCTGCGGCGGCGACGCGGCCGATGGTTTCGCGGGCCGAGGCACGGCCGCCACCGGAGGCGGAGCGGATGCCGTATTTGGCGTCGTAGGTGTAGTCGGCGTGGCTGGGCCGATATTTCGCGGCCATTTCATCGTAGGCGCCGGGGCGCTGGTCGGTATTTCTAACGAGGATGACGATGGGCGAGCCGAGAGTGAGGCCGTCCTGAAGGCCGGAGAGGATTTCCGCAGTGTCGGCTTCCTTGCGCGGGGTGACGATTTCCGATTGGCCGGGCCGGCGGCGGTCGAGCTCATGCTGGATTTGCTCCTGGCTAACAGCGATGCGCGGCGGGCAGCCGTCGATGACGACGCCCACGCCGCCGCCGTGCGACTCGCCGAAGGTGTGGATGCGGAAAACGTGGCCGAACGTGGAAGACATGCGCGGAGGTTAGGCAAGGAGCGGCGGTGGGCAAGCGGGAAGGCAGATTGCGGACCCGCGGCGACGCTACCATCTGAGCAAGAAACTCTGCGGATGTTCAGTGGCGCTTAAAGCGTGATTCGTATGCATTGTGAAGGCGCTGATGCAGCGCTTCGAGTTCGCCGAGGTTCAATGCCTCAAGAATTTCATCGAAACTCACCTCAAGGGCGAGGAACTCCTCGAGCGTCTGGATTTTCCCGATCCACAGGCCCTCGACACGGCCTTCGGCTTTCAGCTTTTCTGCGACGGAGATGGCGTTCTTTTCAAGTTCAGGGTTCGTCGAGAGGCTATGATAAATCTTCTTCGCGTCAAGGTCGCTGACAGAGTGGAGAGCGTAGAGCAGCCGCAATGGCATCGCCGGGTCCGGGGTGCTCTGATGCTCGAAAAGGAGATAGAGCCGCATCTCCCGCTTGCCGATGCGGACGGAGAAAAGCAGATCCGAATGCACCTGCTGGAGGCTGGATTTCACGAACGAGCCGGGAAGAACCGTGTGCGTGGTCCAGTCGATGAGGGCGGTGAGCGCCGGTGGCAGATGGCTCTTGAAAAAGGCCGTGGCATGTTCCGGTTGGGAGAAGATAGCTTTGAAAAAGCCGTCGTTCGTATGCGCGGCGGGAGTGAGCGATTTTACGTCAGGTTCCACAGGGCGGAGATTCGACCAAGCGTCCGGCAGAAACAAGGATCGTTTCCCCCTGGGAATAGGGTGTCTGTTTTTATCTAACAAAACGGAAGGACAGGCAGGAATGCCTATGTCACGCCCCGGATCAGGCGGCGACTTTCCAGTTTTGCTCTTTGCTCTTTGCCCGCTTGGCAATTACGAAGAATGCCATGCGACTGAGGCTGCCCGAGCGGGTGATCGAGTTTCCCCGGCGTCCGCTGGTAATGGGGATTGTGAACGTGAACGTCGATTCGTTTTCCGGCGACGGGACGCTGGATTTTGAAGTGGGCATCGCGCTGGCGCGGAGCCAGGTGGCGGCGGGAGCGGACGTGATCGACGTCGGTGCCGAGAGCGCGCGGACCAACCGCGAGGCGATTCCGGTGGCCGAGGAACTTCGGCGTTTCGCGGGATTCATCGATCGGTGGATTGAGGTTTGGCAGGATCTGGAACCGCGGGACGAGGCGCAGATCTGGCCGCCGGTTTTGTCCGCGAACACGTGGCGGCCGGAGGTGGTCGAGCGGGTTTTGCGAATGGGGAAGGTGGAAGTGGTGAATGACATGGGCGCGCTGCCGGATGACCGGAACGCCCGGGCTTGCGCGGTCCACGGCGCGGCGTTGTTGGTCATGCACAGCGTGGGCGAGCCGAAGGTGCCGCATTTTCAACAGCGATGGGGCGATGTGATGGGGGAGATGGAACGGTTTTTCGAGGAGAAAATTGAACTCGCGCTTGCCGCCGGGATGGCCACCGAGTCGTTGATTCTCGACCCCGGCATCGACTTCGCTAAACAGCGCGACGACAACCTAACGGTCTATCGCGAGCTCGATCGCTTGCAGCGATTCGGCCGACCGGTGCTGGTGCCGGTCTCGCGGAAGACGGTGATCGGCGAGGTCTTGGGCCTGCCGGATCCGGCCAACCGCGACGCCGGGACGATCGCCTGCATCAGCGCGGCGATGTCGGGCGGGGCGCAGATTTTCCGCGTCCACCACGTCGAGGCGGCGTGGCAGGCGGTGCAAGTGCTCGACGCGATTTCGCGAGTTCAGGCAGTCGACCTGCTCTGGCGGAAGACAAGCTGAAAAGCTATTCGGACTGCGGGGACATGTCCTGCCCGTTACCCACAAATGTCTTGGTTAAAGATTTTCCAAGCCTCGGCATCTATCTTTAGTTTTGCAAGTCCCCGCCAGAGCACATCTAAGCTGGGGTCTCCATCGCCCTTCCGGGCCAGGAAGCCGCCTAACTTGGCGATCATTACCGCGTCCTTGATGCTCGGGCTTTGGCGCGGCGCGGCTCCTCCTCCCGCCGCCTGGACGCATAGTGCTTGCCACTCCGGGCGGGCCAACCAGCGGTCCGCCGGTTCGTCAGGCCTGCTTCGGGCCTGCATCGTCAATGCTAACAGACGGCACGCGATGACCAGGGCTAGGGCGACGAATGCCTTGAGCTTTTCCACGGTCTGCACCTATCGTTGTTCCGCCCGGCAGCCGCTTTTAAGAATGCGGAACAGCATCTCGATCCGCCAACGCAGCGCGTAGCACGCTACCAGCCGCTTCGCGTCGGTGGCGGTCATGCCCGCCGGATTATTGTGCCGACCTTTGCGGGCGTAAAGATCGCCCCCTAGGAGCTCGGGCTGGGAGTGGACTCCGAAGTGTTTAAAAATGTCCTTCACGTAGCCGTGGACGGTGTTGAGGCTGATGCCGAGGTGGCCGACGATTTTCTTGCGGTTCCAGCCGTCGCCGAGAAGGTTGAGAACGGTGCGGTGACGGGGTACAAGCGGGAGATGTCTTGGCTGGCTTGATCCGGATAGGCTGTGAAAAGGAGCCATGGGACTTCGCTGAGAATGATGTGAGCGATCTTCGCCTCGCGGTCATTGAAGTGGGGTTGGCCAAGGTCGCGATAGATGCCGATGCCGCCGTTTCCTCCGCTAGGCATTAGGCGGACGGAGGTCATGATCGCGCCGATATTCGCCTTTTCCCAGAACGGCATGGCAGGAGAATTTTCCAGCCGGAATTCTGGATCGATCTGCCGCAAGGTGCGGGTGAGTTGGGTTCGCGTGGCTTGCAGTTCGATGGATGAGGGCTGTGTTACAAGTAACATGGCCGGGTGGTTCATGGCCTCAAGATAGCGGGCGAAGCGTTCCTCGCTAAAACCCGAGTGGATGAGGCCGATGAAGGAGGGCGGTTTGTCGGGATCGA
>JANOZJ010000106.1:0-8154 GCA_031429315.1 Akkermansiaceae bacterium | reverse complement strand
ATTCGCGTCTTTTTTCAAGAAGAGTTTCTTATAGGCCGTCTTGAGTGCTTGGATATCCTGCTCGTCGAAGCCACGGCGTTGCAGGCCGATGGCGTTGAGTCCGCGCGTTTTCGAGGGGTTTCCCTCGACGATCATGAACGGTGGCACGTCCTGCACCACTCGCGACAATCCGCCCACCAGCGCGTGCTTGCCGATCCGGCAAAACTGGTGGATCGCGGCCGCCCCGGAAATGATCGCGTGGTCGTCCACCTCGATGTGACCTGCTAGAGCGACTGAATTCGAGAGGATCACGTGACTGCCGATCTGGCAGTCGTGGGCGATGTGCGAGTAGCAGAGGAACAAATTGTGCGAGCCGATGCGGGTGACGGAGTCCGCGTGGGTGCTGCGGTGGACCGTCGTGTTTTCCCGGAAAACATTGAGATCGCCGACTTCCAGATAGGTGGGATCGCCCGCGTATTTGAGATCCTGGGTTTTCCCGCCGATGGCGGCAAAAGGAAAAAACTCATTGGCGCGACCGAATTTCGAATGCCCTTCGAGAACGACGTGAGAGTGCAGGACGCAATCGTCGCCCACCTCGACATTGGCACCGACAACACAAAACGGCCCGATGCGGACATTGCGTCCGAGCTTGGCAAGCGGCGAAACGATGGCGGAGGGGTGGATCACGGCCGAAATCTCTGCGGATGGGCACACAAAAGACGAGGTTTTTCTCAGCCGGACGTCTCCGAAGCCGGAAAAACCACTTCCATCCAGCCACCCCTTTTCCTCTTCGAATCCAAAATCCCCGCCCACCCTCACCCGATTGGGGGGTGCTGTTTCACCCGGTCGGGGGATGGACGAAGGGTCTGAAAACGCTATGTTTGGCGCGTCTTGTACCCTGAATTCTGTCCGTCCCGTTCCTAACAACGAGTCCCTCTAGCGAATAACAAATCCACACCGACTCCCAAACCCAACATGAAACCCCGCCTCCTCTCCACCGCCCGCCTCTCCTTTCCACTCGCCACCGCGATTGCCGCGCTGCTCGCTGGCCAACTCCGAGTTGGCAGTAATGGATGTCGGAGATGTCGGTGCACCGGTATTGGCGCGAGGACTGAGGATAGAGTTGAAAAACATCCGCAAAAAACCGCGCTGAAAACTCATTGTCTAGGTGTTGCGGTGAAGGCATAAAAAATTTCAGCCTAACAGAATCTTGCGCAAGCATTAAATGCCCGTGGCGTGCGATATTTCGGCTCTGCATCTGGATTTTGACTTCAATGCAGCTGTGGCGGCGCGGGCCTTGTCAGGAGCGGGTCCGGCGGCAACGCGAAGCACCGCAGTGAGAATTTCCCAACTTAGTTTTCCACACCAATCCATGTCACCTCCACCCGCCGCACCAACACGCTTAGCGGCCTCACTTTCACCGTCTGGACTTCAACAAACATGAGCACTTGGACGCGAGACACCGGCGCGACGTAGACCGTCAACTCGACCACGAACAACGTCCAGACAGTGACCGTCAAAATCAGTAACTCCCTGCTCGCGAAGCCGAACCTTTTCGTCCGCGTGCAGGCGGCCACGCCGTAGTGCGAATGAATCGGGTCTGATTAGGGCCTGATTACACGACCACGACAAGTGGACACGGAACCCTGTCTTCTAACACCTAAAGATATTTCTCCATGACTGGCCGGAGCTGCACCACAGCTTGCCTGTAGTAGGTCGGGTAAGTGAGTGCGGACCGTGAGCCAAATAGCAATAATTCAAATTGCTAGAAGACAGGGTTCAGGTAGGCGGTCATTTCACCCGCTGGCGGTGCAGTTGCGGCTGCACGATTCCACGCATCGCCTCATGGTGCGGAAGTTGGTCGGCACCGAGGAATTCCACGATGCGCTCGATCCACTTCTGCGGCTCTCGGACGAGCGTGGGATAGTCCACTTCCAGCACGCTGAAGCGGGGGTGTCGGCGCAGGTTTTCTAACACAGAGAGGGCGTGCTGCGCCTGGGTCTGCTCCAGGTGGGTGCGCTCGGTTTTCGGGGCGATGCTGCGGTGCTCGAGCATTTGCCACTGGCTGGCGACGATCTCCTGCACGGGGCGCGTCATGAAGATGACTTTGTATTTGTGCCTGGCGGGCAGGGCGGGCAGCAGGGCGCTGATGACTTTGGTGGCCTTACCGAATGCCTGCTCGATGATGCGGGGCTGCTGCGGGAGTTTTTTGATGTCCTCCCATTCCCAATAGCCCTCGGGATTGTCCACGTCGGCGGCGCGCTGGCCATCGATCATGGGCGGGATACCGCCAGCGCGGAGAAGTTGCATCATGAGGCTGGTGCCGCTGCGCGGGAGCCCGGAAACGATGACGAATTCCTGGTCTGCGGGCACCTCGCTTTGTTCTGCGGCGGCTCGCTCGCGCCGGGCTTCCAGCATGCGCTGGCCTTCTGCGGCCAGGGCGGGGACGCGGGCGGCGCTCTCCGCGCTAAGGCGGGCGGCTCGCTCGTGCAGGCTGCTGGCATGGCCGGTGCGCAGGAGTTCCAGTTTCTTGACAGCTTCCTCGGCGGCATCGTGCTTGCCCTGGCGGCGGAGGGCGGCGATGTGAAAGCGCCATGCCGCGTAAAAGTGTGGCGCGAGCTGGGTCGCGATCGCGAAGGCATGGATGGCATCCGCGTCCTGCCGCAATATGACGAGGGATACGCCCAGCAGGAAATGGCCGCGGGCGAAGCCATACTGGAGTCCGACGGCTGTGAGCGCGTGATTCGCGGCGACTGCGGGCTGCTTGGCGTGCAGCGCACAGCGGGCAAGGCCGACGTAGGCGAGGGCATGGTGAGGGTCCACTTCCAGCATGTGGCGGCACGCGGCCTCGCATTCCTCCCAGCGGTGCAGTTGGAGCAGGGCATCGATGCGAATGCTGATCGCGTCGGTATTTTGCGGCTGCCCGGCAGAAATGATGTCGAGGTGTTTGAGCGCACGCGCAGCATCCTTTTGCTCCATGGCGATGTTGGCACTGATGATGTGTGCGCCGGAGTTCTCGCCGAAACCCTGGAGGCATGCGGTAACCGTGGACTGGGCCTCCGCCAGCAGTCCCAGCCGGAACTGGCAGAACGCGAGCATCTGGGCGTAGTCGTACCGGTCCGGGTTGCGGTGATAGATGTCCTCCAGCATGGGCAGCGCCTGCTCCTCGCGTCCCGTATTCATACAGGCGCGAGCCATGTTCCAGGTGTTCTCGCGGTTGGTTTCCTCTGCGGCCTGGGCGGCATCGGAGGAGATTTCGTTGATGTAGCCGAGATCCACGAACTGTTGGAGCAGGGCTTTGTTATCAGCGTCAGAGAGATCAGAAGAATAGGCCCTGTGGGACGCATAGGTCCTATTTTCTTCCCACGAAGGTATGGTCTTCACCTCCGGTGCATTTTCAAAGGCCTCGCGCAGCACGCGGCCTTCCATGTCCTCGCCAGCGGGCAGGCCGAACCACGCGAGCACGGTGGGCGTGACATCCAGGATCCGCGCACCTTGGATCTGCGCGTTTTTTTGAAACCCCGGCCCCATCGCTGCGAATACTCCCTGGGGCCGGTGCCACACGGTGATGCCTGCGGGCACGCGCGGCGTGAAGTTCGGACGCAGGTGATCGCTGTGAAACCCGTGATCGCTCACCAGGACAATGGCGGTATCCGGCCCGGCGAGCTGCATGAGCCGCACCAGTAACAGGTCGTGAAAACGATAGGCTCCATTGACGACATGACGGTACATTTCAAAATCCGCCTCTGGTGCGCCTGCCATGCGGGGCGGATGGTAGGGCATGAACTGGTGACAAATCTCATCCAGCGCCCGATAATAAACGGCGGTCAGATTCCAGTCCGGGCGGTTTTCCATGAGCCAGCAAGTGGCGGAGTGAACGCTGGCCGCTTCCGCCAGCCGCTGGGCAAGGTGGAGGATGCGCGGGTCTTTCTTCTGATCGATTTGCGCCGCATCCGGGATGAAGAGGCGGAGCACTTCGTCGGGATCAATATCCCACGGGCTGACGCGGCGCGTGTTAAGATGCTCCGCGAGTTCCTCCGGCCAGTAAGTGCCGGGCGGCGGCGGCGGCCAGTCCTCCGGTGCATCGGCTTCGGTGTGCTTGAAGCTGTTGTAGAGATTGGAAACCACACAGCCATGCGGGTGTTGCTCGCCCTGGGTGGCGAACCAGCTCACCACATGTGAGCGCAGCCCGTGCTCGCCCAGCATTTCCCACACGGTGCGGCACCGCCGGGTGGCGGCGGAAACGGGCACCACCTGCCCGGCGTCATTCACTTCAGTGAAACCCGGCACGCCATGCTGCCACGCGTGTTTGCCAGTGGCGATGCTGGTCCACAGCATGGGCGAAAGCTGCGGCTCCAGAGTGGTGAGGTTCCCGGAGGTGCCCTGTTCCAGCAGGCGCTGCATGGCGGGCATCTGCCCGGCGGCAATGAGCGGCTCGATGATTTTCCAATCGGCACTGTCCCAACCGACAAGGAGGAGGCGTTTCTGTCTCATGGAGAAGAAGAAAGGTGCGGGCACTGCTGCCCGCACCGCTGTGATGCTAAGATCGTCAAAAGGCGACCGGCTACATGGTTACGCTGCCTTCCTGCGGCGGCGCAGCGCCACCCCGCCCAGTCCGGCCAGCGCGAGCAGCGCACTGCCCGGCTCGGGGATGGCCCCCGCATTGATGCTCGTTCCGGCCACGTCGTCGTAGGCGAAGTCGTGCAGGGTGAGATTGCCGGTGGTCAAGTCATCATAGGTGAAACGCGCCCAGCCATAGTGCGTGTTACCGGCAATGGCGAACCGCAGGCCCACGAAGCCAGTAGTCCCATCCGCGCCCGTGTTCCATGGGTTGGCGGCAGCGTCAAGCTGGTCGAAGTAGGTAAAGCTGTTAAACGCCGACGGTGCCCATGAACTCGCAGCCCCGATCGGCGTTGCAACGGTGAGATTGGACATCGCAGTTCCACCGACGCCAGCGTCCGTAAGGCTTGTAGTGCGCGTGATGAACGCATATTCGGCAGTAGGGCCATTCCAGAATACGAAGCCAGTCGCAGAGGTGTCATTGTAAGTTGCCGCAGCCGTGACAGCACCGGATACCATGTCAAAACGGAAACCCATGTTTGTCGCCGTAGCCGTAGCGTCGGTGGGATTCCAATAAATCACGGCGGCTTGCGCGTGCGGAGCGGCCAGCACGGTGGCCATGCCCACGGCACCGGAGAGGTAGCCTGCGAGTTGGCGGGGCTGGAAGGCGGGAGTAGAGGCTTGTTTCATAGGGGTTGCTGTGGGTAGGTGACGGTGAATATGACGATGAATATCGAATAATCAGATGCCTTTCTCTCCACAGGCGCGGGCTTGTAAAGATTTTTTTTGGTGTCGGCGCCTGCGATAGGGCGATTGGTTTGAGCTTCTCAATTCCTTGTCGTTACTCGGAATGAATTCGGACTAAACAAAAAGGCCCTAAAATGGTGGATTAGCCTCGCCATGAATACTCGTTCGTTCGCCATCCTCCACGCCAAGCCTATCCCATGACCTCTCAAGCCAAACGCCCTATCATCGGACTCTTCATCATTGCCGTGAAGATTGGCGTCACGCGTGCCGCCTTGCCGATCACGAAATCCGCGATGGGAAAGCAGAGGGATGCTTCGAGGAAATCGGCGGTCTTGATCCATTGGCGGGCGAGTTTGGCGGCGGTCGCAGTGGGAACCCGGAGCTGCTTGAGCGTCTCGCAAACCACGCCGACGGCCCGCTCCGCCGCTTCGGGATCAATCTCAAACGCCTGGATCGCCCGGCCCGCTTCGGTCAGCGGTATGCCATGCCTCTCACAGGACTCCACCAAGCGGCGGACCATCGCGCTGAGAAACGCACCATCTCCGGCGGATGGCTCCAAGGCCACGAGTTCCGCCAGCCGTCGGTCCGGCACGTAGCCCGCCAAGTCCAGAACCAGCTCGACCACCCAAGGCTTGGTGTAAACGACACCTGCCTCGCGAGTGGTGGAAAGAGCTGTTCCGGGGCTGATCATGAGCTTATGCGACTTCTATTTTGAGGCTTGGATCGGTTTCGCAGGCTTCGACGATGACGTTGTAGCGGGCGATGAGGTCTTCGAAAGTGTTGCGTCTCTTGCTGCCGTCAAACGCAGTCCATTCTAGCATGTTGGAAACGAGAAACTGGATGATGTCCAAGACTTCGATCGCTTTGTTGTTGCCGATCTGGTCGGCTAAGTCCTCAGCATAGAGTGCTCCGACTCGGGTCGAGATGATTAAAGGGCGAAAGCCGCTTCTTCGGTTGGCCAGGCATCGGTCGATCAAATTCGGTTCGGGAGCACTGGTGACGTGAATGATCGTGTTGCCGACGCGGAATTCCCCGATGTCCATTAAGGGAGTCCGATGGTTAGCCTGGTATCCCGTGCCCTTGTGCTCTTGAAGCAGGATCAACCATGCTTCTACCAAATATGTCATGACCCGGGTGAGCTGGCTTCCATTTCGGCCTGATGGTCTGCGCTGGATTACTTCGCCCAGCAATGTCGCGATCGCGGATTGAATCGACTCGCGGCTAATTAACTTGAGCCGCATCGGCCCGGTGACGTTTTTGGTGCTGGAATGAGAGAATCCCATGGAAGTCGTAAATGGGTTCAGGCGGAAATGCGGGCGTGCCAAGAGAGCGTGGTCTGCTGTTGCTCCCGGCAGACGAATTCAAGGCCGTGTTCCAATGGATTGCGGAACAGACTCAGGACGGGGCGTTCGACGAAGTTGCGGACAACGCAGAGATAGTAGCGATCCCGCAGCAGATCTGCCACCCGGTGTTCTTTTTGGGTCATCCGGATCTCTCCCTGCGATCCGGCAATGCCTTTCACTTCGACCGCTAAAAATGGATCGGTCGAATCGGGCTGGAGGCGGAAATCGAAACCGCAGCCGAAGCGGGTGACGTTGGTGAGGATGTGGCCGGTGAAATCGACGAGTTTTGGGAAGGATGATTCGAAGAAGCCTTCGGCGGCCGCGCCGGTGATCAGGCGCTTGGAGAAGCTCTCATTTTCGAGGTTGTCTTCGTCGAGTGCTGCAAGCTCGTCCATACCATCCGGAAGTGGAGTGACGGAGGTGAGCAGCAGGGGGGAAAGCAGGCGGTAGAACTCAGGCAAGGAAAGCTGCCCAAAACGATCATAGGCTTCGCGGCAATGGTCGCGCATTTGGCGCTTGTGCCAGCCTTGCCGGGAGTTCGGAAAAAGTGGATCGAACTCCTGCATGTAATTCTTGATCGAAGTTGGCTTGCCACCGAGGGCATAACCCATCGCGTTGTAAGCCTCCGAAAAATTGGAGAATCCCAAACACTTCAATCCGTCCCGATCAAACTTGGAGAGGAAGAGGCCCGCCAGCATCAGGCGCTCGCGTTGGGAAAAGGTCTTCATTCGATCAATAGGCTATGACCGAAGAATAAACCGTCGAGGACGCGGAGCCATTCCCAGAAGAGGCCGCTGCGGGAGGCGGCGAGGCCGCCCATCTTGCCGGCGAGGGAGAGGTCCTGGCAGGGGAAGCTGGCCCAGACGATGTCGCCCTGAGGAATGGAGGTGCCACTGACGTTCTCGATGGAGTCGAGGTGGAAATGGTCGGGGCCGTGGTTGGCGGTGTAGATGGCGGCCTTCTTCGGGCAGATGTCGTTCGACCAGACGGGGGTGCAGGCGTGCTTGGCTCCTTGGGTGACAAGGCCGCTGCCGGCAAAGAAATCGACGAAGGTTGGAAGGGAGGTATTCAGAAGTTCTTTTGAACAGTTTGGGTTTCAGCCGGATAAGGTCCGAGAAAGCGGACGCCGTTGTAGTGGATCATGTGATCCGGGGCGTCTGCGATCCAGACTTCGGTTTCCCAGGCGATGGCGGCTTGGAAGCGGGTAAAGGTTTTGCGATCGGGAAATGCGGAGACGAAGACGAGACCGGGGCGTGCGGTGGCGAAGAGTTGGGTCAGCTCGTTTTTCCGCTTCTGATCGACGGGGCCGTGTGAGGTGACGGCCTCGATGACGATGAGCCAGTCGCGTTCGGCATCGTGGATGAGGACATCGGGAGCTTTCCCTCGGGCTGCGAGTTTGATTCCGAGTTCTGCCAGTGCGAGGTCGTTGCTGAGAACTTCCTTGTCGGCGGCGTCGCCGAGGAGAAGGACGCGGGGCTTGCGGACGAAGCGCGCGGTGAATTCCTCGATGATGGAACGGATCAAC
>JANOZJ010000105.1:0-4363 GCA_031429315.1 Akkermansiaceae bacterium | reverse complement strand
TCCAAAAACGCTTCGGCTCCGTCCGCCGCGTTGGGAAGCCGAAGCTCGACTGATTCGGTCCATTTCCCCGGATTTCACCCAAACGCCTGGCCGCCTCGTGCAGCCGGGCGTTTTGTGTTCCAGACGCCGCCGGATTTCCCGTCGCTAAATTATATTTCCTTATCAGTGGAGGCTGCCATGTTCGCGGCCGAAAGGCAATCTCCCGTTTTTCCCCAATATCCATGAAAAATCTGCTAGTTATCCTCGTTTCCGCCTTGTTCACTGCGTTTTCCGCCGCCGCCAAAGATGATGTGCCGCGGGGCTTCTCACCGCTATCCGAATTGAAGGCGGCCCAGGCCGAGGCCACCGCTGAAAAAAAGCTCGTGGTGCTCGTGGTCAAGGGCATGGACGATGCATGCCCTAACTGCGCCGCAGCGCTCGACAACGGACTCCAGGCTGTGGGCTCCGGAGTCGTCAAGGTGTTCGCCCGCGCCGAAACCATCGGCAAGGGGGATACCAGTAGCTTCATGCCCGCCCTGCAGGCACGAGTGAAACAAAATTTCACAACGGGAGCCGCCGTCACCTTCGTCGTCTTCGATCCGGAAATGACCAAGATCGTCGCCGAGGCCGGCCGCAGTGTCCTTCAGAACGACAAGAAGGCGACCGCCACCTTCAAGAAAACCGTCCAGGAAGCCAAAAAGGCCCTCAAGTAAAAACCCTCCTTGTGCTTGGCGGCGCTCCGAATTGGCGCTTTGCTCCCCGCGTGCTCGCGAAACGAATCATTCCCTGCCTCGATGTGACCGATGGCCGCGTCGTTAAAGGCGTCAACTTTGTCGATCTCATCGACGCCGGAGATCCGGTCGAGTGCGCGATCGCCTACAACTTGCAGCAGGCCGACGAACTCGTTTTCCTCGACATCACCGCCTCGTCGGACAACCGCAACACGATGGTCGATGTGGTTAGACGGACTGCGGAGAAATGTTTCATCCCGCTAACGGTCGGGGGCGGCATCCGCAGCGTGGAGAACATGCGCGAGATGTTGTTAGCCGGCGCTGACAAGGTCGGCATCAACACCTCCGCAGTGACCAATCCCGGACTCGTCGATGCCGGAGCCAAAGCCTTCGGCAGCCAGTGCATCGTCGTCGCCATCGATGCCAAGCGTGAGGGGCCTGGGAAGTGGGGCGTTTATACTCACGGCGGTCGGACTCCGGTCGGGCTTGATGCCGTCGAGTGGGCCAAGGAAGTCTGGCGTCGCGGTGCCGGGGAAATCCTTCTAACCAGCATGGATTCGGATGGCACGCAGGCCGGCTACGACATCGAGCTAACAGCAGCCGTGTCCTCCGCCATCGGCATTCCGGTCATCGCCAGCGGCGGTGCGGGAAACCTTGACCACATGGTGGATGTCCTCAACGCGGGCAAGGCCGACGCGGTCCTGGCCGCCAGCATTTTCCACTTCGGCATGCATACCGTCGGCGAGGCCAAGCGCCATTTCGCGGAACGCGGGATACCAGTTAGGCCGATGGTTTCATGAGAATCGCCTGCATGGCGTTCGTTTCGTTGATCGCTCTGGTGAACATCGTGGCGGGCATGAAGCAGGCTCTCGCTCTTGTCAGGAAGCGTATCAAGATCTGCAACGGCGTCATTTCTCGATCCAGGATCGGAGAGGCGGAGGAGTGGCAAGGCCATGCTAACAAGCTGCGCATGTATTGGGCGGACGTGGAATTCGAGTATCAGGTATCGGGACGGACGAAGCTTGGAACCCGGATTTCAATGGTTTCCAGCAAGTCGTCGAAACGGGCGGAGGTGGAAAAGCAGTTGTCCCGTTATCCGGAAGGACGGGTTGTTAGCGTGTTCTACAACGCGGATGATTTCGACGAGGCCTATTTGAAAAATCCCAAGAAGCACATTCCGACATTCCTGCTCATCGCCTTGGGAATGCTTGTTTTCGGCGGGCTCATGAATTTCATGATTTGGAAAGTCGTTCCTTGAGGCAAGCAACGGTTTTCCGGGTTACCCGGCCAACGATTCTAGCGCGTCTTGGATCGGCACGCTCTGCCGCTTGCGATCGATGAAAAAGCTGACTTCCTGATATCTGGCCTTTTCCAACAGCTTGAGAGCGGTGATGTAGCCATCGCCCACCCGTTCCGGCACGTGGGCATCGGCACCGATCACCACCGGGATGCCGCGCTCGCGCATCATGGCGAGTTGGCCGGGGGAGGGGTTCATTTCCGGCAGGGCTTTCTGCACGCCGCTGGTGTTGAGTTCCATGGCCACGCCGGTGGCGGCGATGCGGTCGAGCGCCCGCCCGATGCAGGGACGCATTTGCTCGAAGTTCCAATCCGCGGGGGATTCGTTTTTGATCAGATCCGGATGGGCGAGCGTGTCGAACAGGCCGCTCTCTGCGGAGAGGGCGAGGTGCTCGTAGTAGAGTTCCTGATAGCTGAAAATCTCGCCGGTGTAGAACAGCCTGCGGTAGTCCATGACCTGATAGTGGATGGAGCCGAGCACGTGGCTGAGCGGCACGCGGGCGTGGAGTTTTTCCAACCATGGCTCGACGCCCGGATAGAAGTCGCTTTCCAACCCGAGGCGGACGTCGAGGCGGCCGGCGAAGGCGGCGCGGGTGGCGGCGACCATCGCGACATAATCATCGAACTGTTCCGGCCTCATCCGCACGCTGGCGGAGAACCCGTGCGGCAGGGGGCAATGGCAGGTGAAGGTGATGCCCTTGAAATTGCGTGCCAGGGCGACGGCGGCATACTCGTCGGTCGTGCCGAACGCGTGTTTGCACAGCGGCGTGTGGCAGTGGGATTCGTAAAGCAGCGGCTCCCGCGTCATCTCGTGGATTCCAGCATCGCCCGGAAGCGCGGTAGGATTTTTTGATAAAGCGAGTTCTTGCCTCCGCGGGAGAGTTGGACCGCGACGAGCTCGGCGGGGGTGGTGGGATCGATCGGGGAAAGCGAGGTCGCCTTGTAGCCGGCGGTTTCCACCTGCCGCTCGATGTGGGATGCGCCGGTTTTCTGGGTGACTTGCACGGTGGTGTTAGTCGCCCGGATGATCACCGACGCGATCGGCGGCACCGCAGGGTCGGCGGTTAGGCTGACCGTAATGGGAACCCCGGTTGCGGACATCAATGCGAATGGATCTGCGGATTCCCGGTCTTTCCAGCCCGCCTGCACGGCGAGCCAGGCGAGGATTTGGAGTGCGGTGTTCCGGTGGTTAGAATGATGGATGATCTCGACCCGGTGGATCTCCGGCAGCGCTAGCTGGGCCGCCGGATCATCGAACAAGCTGGCGATTCCCACGCGGAATTGCCACGAGCGCGTCCACGCGTGATCCTGAATCACCAGCTCGGGATTGGCCTGCGACGTTTCCTCAATTCTCGCGAAGGACGCAGCGGGATCCGCCCACGACGAGCTGTCGATGACCAGCCGGTCCATCACACTGACCAGTCGCTCGGTTAGAATTTCCGAAAGCTCGCCCTGCCACCAGAAGATGAGCGGCAGATCCGAGTTGAGGTGGGCGAAAACCGTGTTGCGGAATCGCCCGGTCACCCGCCCGGTTAGATGGAAGGCGATTTGCTCGCAGCACACGGATTTGCGGCCGTCGGCCAAATGGCAATGGGCGGTGATCCACGCGCGCAGGCTTGGCAGCGGCTCGTTGCGGTCGATGCCGACGAGGATCGCCCGGCAGGCGTGTTCGCGGGTGAGTTCCCGGATGATTTCCGAGTTGGCGATCAAGGCTCCGGGTTGCTCTGAGTAAACGACCAGGTTCATCAACGAGGCGTTGGTCCGCGCCTCATCTTGTTCCCAAAGTTTCCGCAGCTCGCGATCAATCGCGGAAACCGGAACCTCGATCCCGAGCTCGGGGCAAACGTCGGGGATGGTGTCTAGCAGGGCGCTCATGGCGGTGGCGGTTAGGCCGACAGGCGGCAGGTGTTAGCCGATGACTTCCGGCCAGTCGGTGTGGAACATTTCGCCGCGCGGCTTGTCGGTGCGCTCGTAGGTGTGGGCACCGAAGAAATCGCGCTGGGCTTGCAGCAGGTTGGCCGGCAGGACTTCGCTACGATAGCTGTCGTAGTATCCAAGCGAAGCGCTGAACGCGGGCACCGGGATGCCGGCGAGGGTCGCCAGGCTGATGACTTCGCGCCAGTTTTCCTGGAACTCGTTGAGGAGGTCCGTGAAGAACGGGGCGAGCATCAGGTTGCTGAGCTTGGCATCGGTGCGGTAGGCCTCGGTGATGTCGTTGAGGAAACGGGCGCGGATGATGCAGCCGCCGCGCCAGATGGCGGCGATCTTGGAAAGATCGAGATTCCAACCTTTTTCGGCACCCATGGTGGCGATCAGGTCGAGGCCTTGGGCGTAGGAAATGATCTTGGAGGCGAACA
>JANOZJ010000104.1:0-19377 GCA_031429315.1 Akkermansiaceae bacterium | reverse complement strand
TTCTTCCTTGGTGAAAGGATTGATGCCCTTGTGCGCCTTGGTCGCCGGCTTGCGCACGGTGCTGATTTTCATCAGGCCTGGCAGGACGAACTCGCCGACCGCGTTCTTTTTGACGTGGGCTTCGATGACGTCGGTGAGGCTGTCGAGAACCGCTGCCACTTGCTTGCGGCTGAGTTCGGTGCTTTCCGCGATCTGGTCGAGGATCTGGGTTTTGTTGAGCTTGTCTTTGATAGGTGCTGTTTTTTTAGCCATGCAAGGAAGTCACTTAAGAACCTCGCCGATGTCAAGGATTTGGAGCCTGGAAGCGTTGAGAAGTGTTTTCGGCCCTAGGTTTCAGCACTCATCCGCGCCCCCCCCTCATGGACTTGGACTGCGGTGGGAAGCGCTGCCACCGCAGTCCATGGTGGCCGTCTGGTCAGCGGTCCTTCACCCGCTCGACATTGGCCCCGAGCATGAGGAGTTTCTCGTCGATGTGTTCGTAGCCGCGGTCGATGTGATAGAGGCGGCTGATTTCGGTGGAACCCTTGGCTGTTAGAGCGGCGAGGACAAGGGCGGCGGAGGCGCGGAGGTCGGAGGCCATGACCGGGGCGGCGGAGAGCTGGGTGACGCCGCGGACGACGGCGGTGCCGTTGTCCACCTTGATGTCGGCCCCCATCCGCTTGAGCTCGGCGCAATGCATGAAGCGCTGCGGGAAAATGGTGTCCTTGATCACGCTGATGCCAGGGGTGGTGGCTAACAGAGCGGTCATCTGCGCCTGCATGTCGGTGGGATAGCTCGGATACGGCGCGGTGCTGATTTCCACGCCCCGGGTGGTTCCTTCGCAGCGAT
Source organism: Akkermansiaceae bacterium (assembly GCA_031429315.1). Classification (GTDB taxonomy): domain Bacteria; phylum Verrucomicrobiota; class Verrucomicrobiia; order Verrucomicrobiales; family Akkermansiaceae; genus Luteolibacter. Next base: position 18,549 of record JANOZJ010000104.1, on the reverse strand, counting down.
GGACGACGCAGACATCGCCGGCTTCGTTGAAATCGACGCGATGGCCGGATTGCTCGATGGCGGCGGTGATCGCTTTGAGGTGTTCGCGACAAACGCGGTGCAGGGTGACGCCTTCGCCGGCGAGGGCAGCCGCGGCCATGAAGGTGCCGGCTTCGATGCGGTCGGGAATGACGGTGTGCTCGACGCCGTGGAGTTGTTTCACGCCCTCGATGATGATCCGGCGGGTGCCTGCGCCGGTGATTTTCGCGCCCATGGCGTTGAGGAAATTCGCGAGATCGAGGACCTCGGGTTCGGCGGCGGCGGATTCGATGATGGTGATACCTTCCGCGAGGGTGGCGGCCATCATGACGTTGTCGGTGCCGAGCACGGTCGGGCCGTGGGTGCCGCGCAGGTCGATCTCCGCGCCGCGCAGGCCGTCCTTGGCGGTGAGGGTGATGTTGCCGCCTTCGAATTCGATTTTCGCGCCGAGCGCTTCGAATCCGCGCAAATGCAGGTCGATGGGGCGGTCGCCGATGACGCAGCCGCCGGGAAGCGAGACGACGCAGCGGCCGTTGCGGGCTAACAGCGGCCCCATCACGCAGATGGAGGCGCGCATCCGGCGGACGAGTTCGTAGGGCGCTTGATCGATCACGTCGGCGCAGGCGATGCGGACGGTGCCGGAGGAGCGTTCGACATCGGCCCCGAGCGCGCTGAGGATTTGGATCATGTAGTTGGTGTCCGAGACATCGGGCACGCGGCGGATGATGCAGTCGTCGCCTGTTAGCAAAGTGGCGGCAAGGATCGGAAGCGAGGCGTTTTTCGAGCCGGAAATGTTGATGCTGCCGCGCAAGGTGGAGCCGCCGTGAACTACGAGTTTGTCCATGTGTTGATGGTGGAAAGTTGATGGTTGATAGTAAGAGAAGACTCGAAGTGGAAGGTCGGAGCAGGGGGATTCTTCATCTTCCTATCAACTATCAACCATTCACTATCAACTTCTTCACGGTCGCCGGGCGAAGGGAAAACGGGCGACTCCGGAGAGGTCGGTTTTCACGTCGATGGCGGTGAAGGCGGAGGCTTGTAGAATTTCGCTGACCTGTGAAGCCTGATCGTGACCGATTTCCAAGACGAGCCAGCCGCCGGGCTTGAGACGATGGAATGCCTCGGGGATGAAGCGGCGGATGAGGTCGAGGCCGTCCGGGCCGGAAAACAGGGCGAGCGCCGGATCGTGCATGACCTCGCGGGTGAGGCTGGCGCGGTCGGCTTCCGGGATGTAGGGGAGATTGGCGACGATGCCGTCAAACCGGCTGTCGATGGCGGTGAACAAGTCGCTTTCGAGGAAGGTGGCGTTTGGGATTTCCAGGGCGGCAGAATTTTCCTGTGCGAGGGATAGAGCGTCCGGGGAAACATCGGCGAGGGTCACCTTCCAAGCGGGGCGGGCAGCGGCGAGGGTGAGGCCGAGTACTCCGGAGCCACAACCCATGTCGAGGATTTGCAAATCCGCGGGCAGCTCCCATTTCAAAATCCACTCGGCAAGTTCCTCGGTCTCGGGGCGTGGGATGAGGGCGCGGGCGTCGCTCTTGAACTCGTGTTGGCGGAACCAGACGGTGCCCATCAGGTGCTGGATCGGGATGCCCTCGCCGCGCTTCTTCAGGGTTTCGCGCAGCGGGACAAGATCGGCTTCCCCCACCGACCGGTCGAACTGGAGATAGAGATCCATCCGGGTGCAGCCTAACTGATGGGCGACGAGCATTTGCATGTTGCGGCGGGCGTCGTCGATTCCGCGTTTTTCGAGATAGCGGGTGCCGCCATCGATTGTTTCCAAAACCGTGCTCATGGGGTAAGTCGGCGGCAGGGTGGCCCTGCGCGCCTGCCCCGCCAAGACCTATGATCGGGATTTTGCGGCGCGGATCGGCTTGCGCTAATTCGCTGGTCAGTCGCCGCTGGAAATGGTTTGAAGTGCCTGCGAACGATCCGCTTCGCGACGATGATTGACTCACACGGAGGCCACGCGGGCCATAAACCTCACCTCACGGTGACGACGATCGCAGCTTTGGGAATTGTTTTCGGTGATATCGGAACGAGTCCGCTTTACGCGTTTCGCGAATGTTTTTCGCTGCACAGCGGTCATGGGGCACCGATCAACCCGCAGAATCTGGTTGGCGCGGCGTCGCTGATTGTTTGGTCGCTGATCATGGTGGTCTCGGTGAAATACCTGCTGATTATTCTCAGGCTGGACAACAAGGGCGAAGGCGGGGTGCTGGCTCTTTCCACCCTGATCCGCAGCGCCCTCAAATGTCTGGGTGGCAAGGACCCGAGAAAAATCCTCCTGCTCGGATTGGCGGGGGCCTCCCTGATTTACGCGGATGGGATGATCACCCCCGCGATGTCGATCCTCAGCGCGGTGGAAGGTCTGGCAGTGAGCGCGCCGGTGGTCGCGCACTGGGCGGTTCCACTTTCCGTCCTCTTGCTGGCGGGTCTTTTTTACATTCAGAGGTTCGGGACCGGCCTCGTTGGAAAATTGTTTGGCCCGGTGATCCTGTTGTGGTTCGTCACGCTCGCCGCGCTGGGAATCAGAATGCTGTGGGTGCATCCTGAGGTGCTTTGGGCGATCAGCCCGTGGGAGGGGATTTCATTTTTGTTCCGCGAGTGGAGGCATGCCTTCCCGCTGCTGGCCGCGGTCTTCCTCGCGGTAACGGGAGGCGAGTCGCTCTACGCGGACATCGGTCACTTCGGAACCAAACCGATCCGCGTCGCGTGGTTCGCGGTGGTGTTCCCGGCGCTCGTGCTGAATTACCTCGGGCAGGCCGCCCTGCTGACGGCGGACCCCTCCGCGATCCGCAGTCCGTTCTTCCTGCTGGCCCCGCCGCTGCTGCAATTTCCATTAACCATCCTCGCGACGGCGGCGGCCATCATTGCCAGTCAGGCGCTGATCTCAGGCGCGTTTTCCATGACGACCCAGGCGGTGCAACTCGGATGCATGCCCCGGACCCAGATCCTATATACTTCCGAGCATTCGGTAGGACAGGTGTATGTGCCGGCGGTGAATCATATACTGGCGGTCGCCTGCATCCTGCTGGTGCTCACCTTCAAGACATCCACCGCGCTGGCCGGGGCGTATGGCATTGCGATCTCGGTAACGATGACAATCACATCGCTGTTATTCTTTTCCGCGGCACGGGCGGTGTGGGGATGGTCCAAGGTCAAGGCCGCCGTGGTCACCAGCTTGTTTTTGAGCTTCGAAGCAGCGTTCCTCGCAGCCAACACCTTGAAAATCTATCCATCCGGCTGGTTGCCGCTAACGGTCGCCGGGACGGTGATGGCCATGATGCTCATTTGGATCTGGGGTCGCAAGCGCCTGTGTGCGCAGATCGTGAAGGCATCGTTGCCAATCGCGGATCTGCTGAAGGAATTGCAGAAAGGCAAAATCCATCGGGTCTCCGGGACGGCCATCTATATGAGTGGCAAGGGCACCCAGGTGCCCAACGCGCTATTGCATAACCTAAAACACAACCAGGTGCTGCATGAGCGGGTGATCCTGCTGCATGTGATGACTACCGACCAGCCGAGGGCGGCCGAGGAGGACCTGCTGGAGTACGAGGATCTGGGCTGCGGCATGCAAAACGTGACGATCCGCTTCGGGTTCACGGAAACTCCGGACGTTCCAGCAGCCTTGAAAGCTCGGCTCAAGGATGCGAGAAGGATTCAAGCGGGAAAAGCGACTTACTTTCTTGGCCGGGAGACCTACGGGGTCGGGAAAAAGGCTTCATTCAGCGACCGCCTGCGGATGTCGATGTTCGCGGCGATGGCCCGCAACGCCTCGCCGGCGACCGCCTATTTCCAGCTTCCTCCCGGTCGCGTGGTGGAGCTCGGCGCGCAGATCACGCTGTAATCGCCGCCCGGGCGCGCCCTATCAGATAGCCGGCGGGCGTCCCCGGTTCCGGGGCGTTTGATATAGCAGATCGGTTATCGGGATTTCGCCGGAAAGCGGCTCGCGCAAATTCGCTGGTCAGCCGCCGCCGGAAATGGTTTGAAGCGCCTGCGAGCGATCCGCTTCGCGACGATGACTGACTCACACGGAGGCCACGCGGGCCATAAACCTCACCTCGCGGTGACCACAATCGCAGCGTTGGGTATTGTTTTCGGTGATATCGGAACGAGTCCGCTCTATGCATTTCGCGAGTGCTTTTCCGGATCCCACGGCGCGCCGATCAATCCACACAACCTAACCGGGGCGGCGTCGCTGATCGTCTGGTCCCTGCTGCTGGTGGTGTCGGTAAAATACTTGTTCATCATTCTCAAGCTGGACAACAAGGGCGAGGGCGGAATTTTGGCGCTATCCACCCTGATTCGCGGTGCCACGAGGAGTCTCGGGGGGAAGGATCCCAAAACGATCCTGCTTTTCGGTCTGGCGGGTGCCGCGTTGATTTATGCCGACGGCATGCTCACTCCCGCGATTTCTGTGTTGAGCGCGGTCGAGGGCTTGTCAGTCAGCGCACCAGCCCTGGAACACTGGACGGTGCCGCTGGCGGTGGTGATCTTGGCCGGTCTATTTTCAATCCAGAGGTTCGGGACGGGACAAGTGGGAAAACTTTTCGGGCCGGTCGTTCTGCTTTGGTTCGGTTCGCTGGCTTTGTTAGGAGTCCGCGCGCTGTGGGATCATCCAGAGGTTCTACGGAGCTTGAGTCCGTGGGAAGGCCTGTCGTTTCTCTATCATGAGTGGAGACACTCGCTGCCGCTGCTGGCGGCCGTGTTTCTCGCCGTGACCGGGGGAGAAGCGCTGTATGCAGACCTCGGACATTTCGGAACCAAGTCGATCCGCGTGGGATGGTTCTCAGTCGTGCTGCCCGCCCTAGTCCTGAACTATCTCGGTCAGGCGGCATTGCTCACGGCGGACCCCTCGGCCATTCGCAGCCCGTTCTTCCTGCTGGCTCCGGAATGGTTCCGCCTGCCACTGACGATCCTGGCGACCGGTGCGGCGATCATCGCAAGTCAGGCGCTTATATCCGGAGCGTTTTCCCTAACCACCCAGGCGGTCCAACTCGGATGCATGTCCAGGGTGCGGATCCTCTATACCTCCGAACACTCGATGGGCCAGGTCTATGTGCCGCTCATCAACCACATCCTCGCCGCAGCTTGTATTCTATTAGTCATCACATTCGAATCCTCGACCAAACTCGCCGGAGCCTACGGCATCGCGATCTCGCTGACGATGACGATCACATCGGTGCTGTTCTTCTCCGCAGCGCGGGCGGTATGGGGCTGGTCCAAGTTCAAGGCTGGCTTGTTGACGGGGACTTTCCTCGCACTCGACGGTGCGTTTCTCGCAGCCAACGCGTTGAAAATCTGGCCATGGGGCTGGCTGCCACTGCTGATTGCCGGTGCCGTCATGGCTATCATGTTGATCTGGATCTGGGGCCGGAATCGCCTCTATATCCGGATCATGCAGGACTCCCTGCCAGTCGATATCCTGCTCAAGGATTTGCAAAAAGGAAAAATCATCCGCGTGCCGGGCACCGCGATCTATATGAGCGGAAAAGGCCGCCATGTCCCAACCGCCTTGCTGCACAATCTGAAGCATAACCACGTCCTTCACCAACAGGTGATCCTCCTGCATGTGATGACGCTCGACCAACCGCGCGCGAACGAGGACGACCTGTTGGACTATGAGGATCTTGGCGATGGCGTCCACCGCGCGACCTTGCGCTTCGGCTTCGCGGAAACTCCCGACGTGCCCCATGCGTTGATGACCCGGATGCCGGAGCAGGCCCGCTTCCAACAGGCGAAAGCCACCTATTTCCTCGGCCGCGAAACCTATGGAGTCGGCAAGAAAGCAACCTATATCGACCGCCTGCGTCTATCATTCTTCGCGTTGATGGCACGCAACGCCTCGCCGGCGACCGCCTACTTCCAACTCCCTCCCGGCCGAGTGGTCGAACTGGGCGCGCAGATTACTTTGTAAGAGCAGGCTGCAATGCCTACATCACGACCCGTGGCCAGCCAATCCCTGCTCTCGATCACCGGACTTGGAGCGCTATCGGCGCTGGGTGCGGACGTGCCATCTCACTATCAGGCGGTGATCGCCGGGCAGGTGCCATTCCGCGGATTGGGTGAACTTCTGGGCTGCGAAAGCCCGCACGCCATGCGGCCCGCCGCATGGATCGAGCCGCGATCTTTGTTAGTGAGTCGCAAATGGAGTCCGGCGACGATGGCGGCGTTGCATGTCGCCCGCCAGGCGATCGTCGATGCTGGATGGAGTGATGATGATTTGCGTGACGCGGCGTTGGTCGTCGGCACCAGCCGGGGAAATGCCGCGGGTTGGTTAGGCCCGTGGCCGGGGCGCAGGCCGTTTAAACTGATGGCCGCGAGCAACACCATCCACAGCGAACCAGCCTCGGCGATCACCATCGAGTTCGGGATCACCGGACCCAATCATGTCCTCGCCAGCGGTTGTGCGGCGGGTCTCGATGCCATCGGCATCGCGATGATGTTGGTGCGCTCCGGCATCGCCCCGCGCGCGCTTGCGGTGGCGGTGGATCTGCCGCTGGTGCCGATTCTGTTGGATAACTATGCCGCTTCGGGTTTGCTCGCGCGTGAATTCGATTTGGATCCCTATCATCCTGGCTCGTCCGGCTTCATTCCCGCCGAGGGCGCGGCGGCGATGGCCATCGAGTGGCATGATGGATACTTTCCCCGCTTGGTTCACTATGGATGCAATGCGGATGCCTGTGATCCGGTGGGCATTCCTGCCGACGGCGGGCGAACTCCGGCACTGTTGGATCGTGCGATCCTACTCCACGGACCGCCCTCGGCCGTGTGTCCACATGCCACGGGCACCGCCGCGCAAGCAGTTGCCGAGCCGGCGGCCATGAGCCGTGCGTTTCCCAATCTGCAGCCAACCTTGCATCTGCTGAAACCCTTCACCGGCCATACCATCGGGGCTAGCGGACTGTTAGAAAGTGTGATCCTCGCCCGCTTCATGCAGGATCGGAAACTGCCGCCCAATCTCGCCGGCCGCTCGATGCCACGCGGATTTCATCTACCCGCCGAGGTGCTTGCTGCCAGCGGCCCGATCTATAAACTTTCCCACGGAATGGGCGGCCACAACGCATTGCTAGTTATTACACCACCATGAAGCCGCCCCGCCGCCTTGAAGTTTCCATCGACGACCAGACACTCAAAGTCATCGAAGGCGACGCATGTATCCGCCGATTTGATATCTCCACCGCCGCCAAGGGCATGGGTTTCGCGATGGATAGTTACCGCACGCCGACCGGGCGCTTCCGGATTGCGGAAAAAATCGGGGCCGGCGATGCGAGCGGAACCATCTTCAAAGCACGGCTCCCGGTTGGCGTGTGGCACCCCGGTGATTCCGCCGGGGACGATCTTGTTCTCAGCCGCATCTTGCGTCTCGACGGCTTGGACCCTGCCAATGCAAACACCTTCGAGCGCTATATTTACATACACGCGACCAATCATGAAGATCAACTCGGCCACCCGGCCAGCCATGGGTGCATCCGGCTTGGCAACGCCGCGATGATCGAATTGTTCGAGCTGGTGGACGAAGGCACGGAAGTGCAAGTGCTCCCGGCCACCAGGCGGCGGGGAAAATTGTTTTTTATCGACTGTGACTCCACGCTTTCGACCGTTGAAGGGATTGATGAACTGGCCCGCGGCAAAGGGACTGATGTCTTCGCACAAGTCGTGGACCTGACCAACGCCGCGATGAATGGCGAGGTTCCCATCGGCGAAATCTTTCCCCGGAGGATGGAAATGATCCGGCCCGACCGGGCACTATGTGATCAAGTTTCCGCCCTCTATCTGGCCACGGTGGTACCGGGTGCCGTTGAAATGATCCGTGAAATAAAGCAAAACGGCTGGCTGCCTGTGATCTTGTCTGGCGGCTTCGCCCCTTTGATCCAGCCGCTTGCACGCCATCTCGGGATAGATCATGTGGAAGCCGTGCCTCTCTATTTCCATGACGACGGTTCTTACAAAGGCTATGGCGCGGACTATCCGACCACCCGCAACCTGGGCAAAAACGAAGTGATCCGCGAGTGGAAACAAGCACTGCTTCCGGAGCGCGTCATCATGATGGGCGATGGCGTTTCGGACTTGGAAACCAGGCCTGACGTGGATGCTTTCATCGGCTTCGGCGGTGTGGTCGCCCGCCCGAAGGTGGCAAACGGTTGCGACTATTGGCTCACTGACATGAATGACAGTTCCATGTTGAAGGATATCATGTCGCACGGAAGGATAGCGGATTGAGATGCCTGATATGCGAATGTACGGCACATGTCAGTTTTCGCTTGCTAGCTTGGTGATGAGTTATAGGATTGCCGGGTCATGAGTACTACAACCAAGAAAACATCCACAAAAGGCATCCGTTATACCGACGCTCAAAAGAAGGAAGTCATCGACTTCGCGGTGAGCTACAATGCAGCCAACGGCCGCGGTGGCCAAAGCAAAGCCGCTGAAAAATTCAATATTTCCCAGCTCACCATCGCAACCTGGTTGAAGGCTGCCGGCACTCCCGCACCAAAGTCCGCAAAAGCTCCCAAGGCAGCAAAAGCTCCCAAGGCTCCGAAAGCAGCCAAAGCGCCAAAAGCGGCTAAGGCTCCCAAGGCCGCGAAAGCAAGCAAGACCAAACTCCGCTCGCGCTATTCCGACGAACAGAAGAAGGCTCTCACGGATTTCGTGGTTGCCTACAATGTCGAGAACGGCCGCGGTGGATCGAGCCAAGCCGCCAAAAAGTTTGGCGTCTCACCACTTACCGTGGTTGCCTGGCTCAAGGCCGCAGGCGTGAAGGGTTCCACCAACAAGGGTACCACGAAAGCAGCCAAGGCTCCAAAAGCGCCAAAAGCAGCCAAGGCCGCCAAGAAGTTGGACGCCCCGGCAGCCGGTGGCTTCAGCGCCAAGCTCAGTTCGCTGCTCGCGCTCAGCGGCCAAATCGACAAGGCGGAAGCCGAACTCGGCCAACTCAAGGCCAAGTTCAGCGCGCTCAAGGCGTCGCTCTAATCGATTCAATCATTCATCCAAACGGGCCGCCTCCTTTAAAAAGGATGGTGGCCTTTTTCGTTAGCACCATGCGATGTCGGTACTCACTTCACTCCAGCGCAAGTGATCTCCCTCGAAAACGAAGCGTCCGAGGAACGCCTGTTCGTCCAATAACAACGGCAGCCAGTGCCGATCATCCTCCCACATCCGGTGATAGGGAATCGCGTCAAGCGCGGCCCACACCGGCACCGCTTCCGCCGTCTCCGTGGGGATCCCGCTGAAGTCGTCCGCCCGATAGACATGGCACAGGATGTCCGGACAATCCGACATGGAAAACCGCAACTCGCCCAACTTCCTCGGCGCGTGCGGAGTGATCAGAAGTTCTTCCTGAGTCTCGCGGATCGCGGCCTCCAGCGGGGTTTCACCGGGATCGATCTTGCCTCCCGGACCATTGATTTTGCCAGCGCCCAGGCCGCGCTTTTTCTCGATCAGGAGAATCTGCCCGTCCCTGATGACAAACAGGATCGTGGCGAGCATTTCACCAGTCCACATGGTCCAGTCGATGGGTGATGGCGAGCGCATGAGTGATCTGCTAATCTTCAGGCATTCGCTGCGGCGTAGGCTTCCACCGAGTCGCAGGTGCAGACCAGATTGCGGTCGCCATGGACGTTGTCGATGCGCCCGACCGATGGCCAGAACTTGTGCTGGCGGAGATATGGCAAGGGAAACGCCGCCTGCTCGCGGCTATAGGCGTGCGGCCAGTCGTTGCCACAAACCGCTTCACACGGGTGCGGCGCGTGCTTGAGCGGATTGTCATTCGCATCGAGTTCGCCACGGATCACTGCGGTGATTTCGCCATGGATGGAAATCATCGCATCGCAGAAACGATCCAGCTCCGGCTTAGATTCTGACTCGGTGGGTTCGATCATCAGGGTGCCACCGACCGGCCAGCTCATGGTCGGCGCGTGGAAGCCATAATCCATCAGCCGCTTGGCCACATCCTCGACAGTAATCCCGCTCGCATCGGATAGAGGGCGGACGTCGATGATGCACTCATGGGCGACGAGACCTTCATTTCCCGTGTAAAGAATCGGGAAAAACGGCGCGAGACGCTTCGCTATATAGTTCGCATTGAGAATGGCAACCTCAGTGGCTTCGGTCAGTCCAGCGGGACCCATCATCGCGATATACATCCATGAAATGGTGTTGATCGAAGCGCTGCCCCAAGGGGCGGAGCAGACCGCACCTTCCTTGTGAGCCAGTTCGCGGTGGCCGGGAAGATAGGGCAACAATTGCGCCGCCACGCCGATCGGGCCGACGCCCGGGCCGCCGCCGCCGTGGGGAATGCAGAAGGTTTTGTGCAAATTGAGATGGCAGACATCCGCGCCGATCAGGCCGGGCGAGGTCAGGCCGACCTGCGCGTTCATGTTCGCGCCATCCATGTAAACCTGGCCGCCGGCATCATGGATGATCTGGCAAATCGAACGGATCGTTTCCTCGAAGACGCCGTGGGTCGATGGATAAGTCACCATCAGCGCCGCCAGATTGTCACGGTGTTCTTCGGTGCGGGCCGCGAGATCGGCGACGTCGATGTTGCCGCTACCATCGCATTTCACGCCGATGACTTTCATCCCGACCATCACCGCGGAGGCGGGATTGGTACCGTGGGCGGAAACGGGAATCAGGCAGATATTGCGATGTGAGTCACCCCGCGCGAAGTGATAGCGGCGGATCGCTAACAGCCCAGCGTACTCTCCTTGCGAGCCCGCGTTCGGCTGGAGGGAAACCCCGGCGAAGCCCGTGACTTCCGCCAGCCAGCCTTCCAATACCGATAACATTTCACGGTAGCCCTGGCTCTGGTCGGCGGGCACGAACGGATGCAGTGACGCGACCTCCGGCCAGCTCAGCGGCATCATTTCCGAAGTCGCATTGAGCTTCATCGTGCAGGTGCCGAGCGCGATCATCGACTCATTTAGCGCGAGATCCTTCGATTCCAAACGCTTCAGATAGCGGAGCATGTCCGTTTCCGAGTGATAACTGTTGAAGACTTTCTGGGTGAGGAAACTGGTGTTCCGGTCGTGGGCCGCGTGCCAGGCGACTCCTGTGAAATCATGCGCACCGGCCTTCGCTCCGAAGGCGGCGGCGATCGCACCGACGTCCTCGGCAGTCGATGTCTCGTCGAATGAAATTCCAAGATGATCCGCGTCGATGCGGCGGAGATTGAAGCCGGATGTCGCGGCGATGGATAGAATGGCATCGGCTTGGCCGGGAACCTTGGCGACGATCGTGTCGAAAAACGGACCAACTTCGATCACGATCCCGGCGCCAGCGAGGGCCGACTTGAGTGCCGCCGCACGGGTGTGGATGGTGTTGGCGATGTGCTTGAGTCCCTCCGGCCCGTGATAGACGGCATACATCGAGGCCATCACCGCGAGCAGCACCTGGGCGGTGCAAATGTTAGAAGTCGCCTTGTCGCGGCGGATGTGTTGCTCGCGGGTTTGCAACGAGAGCCGGTAGCCCGGCTTGCCGCGTGAATCGACGGACACCCCGATGAGCCGGCCCGGCATCTTGCGTTTCAACGCGTCGGCACAGGCCATGAACCCCGCGTGCGGGCCACCGAAGCCCATCGGCACGCCGAAGCGCTGGGAATTTCCAATGCAGATCTCCGCCCCGAATTCGCCGGGTGCCCGCAGAACCGATAGTGCGAGCAAATCCGCCGCGACGATCGCCACGGCTCCCACCGCTTTCGCTACCGCGAAAAAATCCGCGAAGTCGTCGATCCGGCCGCGGGTGTCGGGATACTGCACCAGCACCGCGAACAACCCGTCGCAGGCCGCCGGCTCAAAGGTCTGCCAGTCGCCAGTGATCACCTCGATGCCCAGCGGCTCGGCGCGGGTCATCACCACGTCGATGGTCTGCGGATGGCATCTATCAGAAACGAAGATCGCCCGGCCCTTCGGCTTGCCGGCCAGCGCCAGACTCATCGCCTCGGCGGCGGCAGTGCCTTCGTCGAGCAGCGAGGCGTTGGCGACATCCAAGCCGGCTAGATCGGTGATCATCGTCTGGAAATTGAGCAACGCCTCGAGACGGCCTTGCGCGATCTCTGCCTGATAGGGCGTGTAGGCGGTGTACCAGCCAGGATTTTCTAGGATGTTGCGCTGGATCACGCCGGGCGTGTGGGTGCCGTGATAGCCTTGGCCGATGAATGGTTTGAGCACGCGATTCTTCCCCATGATCGACTTCAGCCAAGCAAGCGCATCGTGCTCCGAGCGCGCAGCGGGCAGGCCCAGCGCCTTGTCCATGCGAATCCCAGCAGGCACCGCGGCGTTGATCAGCGCGGCGAGCGTCGGGTATCCGGTCTCGCGGATCATCTCATCGCGGTCGGGACCGACGGGACCAAGGTGGCGGCTGCGGAAGTCAAGACGGGCGGACATGATGATGAATGGAGTTGGGAGAGAAATGTGAAAACTGATCGGGACGCCCTTTCCATAGAGGAAATTGCCCCCGGCGCAACCCCTGCGCGTGGGAATTTCGGGAAATCCCCTTCCCCTGCCACCCGCAAAAATCAACCCGCGTCCCTGGCAACCAGGTGCGCCGCGTCGCGCATCGCCTTTTTCCGCAGCCGCTGCCGGGAATCCGTTAGTCTGTCCCACAAGGTCGGCACGAAGTCCGCCGTGAATCCATGTGCATCCAGCCAGTCGGAAAGAGTCGCCAGATCGTTCTCATCGCCTAACAGCTCCGGGAGTTCGATCATGTCAGGATCCGGCGTGACCGATCCATCCGGCAGGAATCCGAGCGCGCCGAGATAGGCTTTGAGCGCCTTGCGCGCGTCGTGGAAATCTTCCTTGCTTCGATGGTCGAGGTTGCGGCAGCGCTTGGCAACTTGCCGGTCGAGTTTCTGGAGGCCGAGTTCAAGCCGCGCGGGCAAGTCATCCGATGGCAGCTCGTCGAGGTTCTTGCGCGCGGCGGTGACCCGCTCGATGCACCACGCGATGGTTTCCGGTGGCGGGCGGCGGGCCGCCGTGTGGGTCTGCTGGTCTAGCAGGCCGGTGATCGCCGCGGCGGCGGCGGCGTCCTCCGCCCACCCGAGTTTGTTCCAGGTATTCAGCCGCGAAACCGCGTCGCGCGGACCTGATAGAAGACGGCCAATCGCCTGGATCTCCTTCGCGGAAGTTTTCCCTAGCCGGAACAGTGAAAATCCCCCGCGCAGCGATTTCCCGAGCTTGCGGATGGTGTGGACTTCCTCGGCGACGCGGCCTTTCGAGTCGAGCAATCCGACTAACAGCCGAGCAATCGTGTCGCAACCGCTAGCCAGTTGCTCGCGGGCGAATCGTGCGTGTTCCTCACTCAGGGCTGTCATCGGCGCGATGAAACAGGCAATCACGCCACCTGTCAGCGACGAATTGTGACAATCCGCCTCAGAGCGGATGGGTCCGTAAGATCGAGGTTCACCACGGATTCTTCGACAAGCCGACTTACTACACTCAGACGATGCTCGAAGCCGACAAGTTCCTTGCCTCACTCGGTCGGATCAAGGGAGAACCCACACTCACCCAAACCCTCGAATGAAGATGATCCACTTGTTTACAATCCCGCTATTCCTGTTAGCTTCACCTGTTCCATCCAGTGCCGCGCCGCCACGACTAACATCATTCTGATCTACGCCGACGACCTCGGCTTCGGCGATCTCGGCTGTTATGGTTCCATGGCGATCAAGACGCCAAACCTGGATCGTCTGGCGGCGGGTGGGTTGCGTTTAACCGCCGCCCATGCGACTTCCGCCGAACCGGTGGACTGGAACCAGGTGATCAAGGTGGGACCGCGTCAGATTGGTTCCGACTCCAGCTACATCATGGCGGCCACCGGTGACCGCGTGCCCACCGTTTTCGTGGACAACGACCGGGTGGCGAATCTCGACCCACAGGATCCCATCAAGGTGAGCTACAAGGAAAAGGTCGGTAACGAGCCGACCGGTCGCAACAACCCCGATTTGCGCAAGTTCGGTGCCGATCCCCAACACAGCGATACCATTACTAACGGAGTCAGTCGCATCGGTTTTCATGACCGGCGGCAAGGCGGCGCTTTGGAAAGACGAAGAGCTCGGCGACCTCTTCACCGCAAAGGCCTTGGAATTCATCGAGAGGGAAAAGGACAAACCCTTCTTCCTGTTTTTCGCGCTGCACGAGCACCATGTGCCACGGGTTCCCGCTCCCCGCTATGTCGGCAGAACCGGCCTCGGACCGCGCGGTGATGTGATCGCCCAGCTCGACGACCACTTCGGTGCGGTCGTCGCCAAACTGGAACAATTCAAACTGTTGGAACACACCCTCATCATCGTCACCAGCGACAATGAGCCGGTACTCGACGACGGTTACCAGGATAGTGCCGTTGAGAAAAACGGCGACCACACCCCCGGCGGACCTTGCAGCGGTGGCAAGTATTCCAAGCTCGAAGCCGGCACGCGCGTGCCGTTGATCATTTCCTGGCCCGGAAAAATCGCTCCCGCCGTTTCCGCCGCGGCGACCTCGCAGATCGATTTCCTCGCCTCATTCGCCATGCTTGTCGGCCAACCCGTGCCGACGGGTGATAGTAGAAATTCATTAGATGTGCTGCTTGGCAAATCGTATGTCGGCCGCAACGCCGTGGTGGAGGAAGGGATCTCGGGTCTCGCCTTGAAGACCGGCGATTGGAAATACATCCCTCCGCACCAAGGTCCGCCGATGTTCAAGGATATGCGTTCCGGCAACAGTCCGAAACCCCAGCTCTACAACCTCGCGGAAGATCCCGCCGAGACCGAGAACCTCGCCGGCAGGAATCCCACAAAGCTGAAGGAACTAACCGCCATGTTGAATCAGATCACCGGCGGCAAGATCGCTATCAACGACAACAAAGACCTATAACACCCCATGAACGGCCGCCAACTCATCCACCTCTCCCTTATGGCCGCGCTCGCGCCCGCCGGACAGGTCCACGCCGCGCCGAGACCCCACAAGGGCGCAGGCGGCTCCGCCAAAAAAGGCCTCTCCATCGGCGGCAAGTCGCCGGACTTCAAGCGCAAACTTGAAGAGCTGCGGTGCAAATGGTTCTACACTTGGACCGGCAATATGCCCCACGACACACCCAGAGGAATCGCGTACACCCCGATGATCTGGAAGTACAACGCCAATGCCCTAGTCAATCGACTCGAGGCGATCCACAAACTCTACCGCAAACCGATTTGGATCACCGAGTTCGCCGTCGGCGACTGGAAGGCGAAAAGCCCGGAGGAAAATCAACACAAGCCGGACGCGGTCTTGAAATTCATGGAAGACGTGCTGCCCAAACTCAACAAGCTGGACTTCGTCGAGCGCTACGCCTGGTTCCCTGCGGCTTCCACCAGTGCCGCCCTCAGCACCAGTGCGCTGTGGGACGCAGACGGCAAGCTAACCCGCCTCGGTGAGTGCTACCGCGACAGTTGAGGGCGCGTTCGAGCGGCCTGGTTGTTGTCCTGATAGAGAAGGAAGGCGGATTCAAATCGCGGCAGAAAGCTTCAGCACCCCGACGTAGGGCAGGTTCCGATACATGCCTTTGTAGTCGAGCCCGTAGCCGACGACGAATTCATCACCGATTTCAAAGCCCACGTAGTCCGCGTTGACCTCCTCGGCCCGCACCTTGTCCTTGGCTAACAGCACGGCGGTATGCACCGCCACCGCGCCCTCTTCCACGAGGCGCTCGGACACCGCGTGCAGGGTCCGGCCGGTGTCGAGGATATCGTCTAGCAGCAAAACGTGCCGCCCTTTCACTTCCGGGAAATGCCGGTCAAGGAAATCAACCTTCCCCGAACTCCCGGTGCCGCCGTGGTAGCTCGCCACGTTGAGGCACTCGATTTCCAAGGGCCGTGGCACGCGACGCAACAGGTCCGCGGCAAAAACCAGCGCACCTTTCAACAGGATTATCACCACCAAGGTTCCACTCGGGAAATCCCGCTCGATCTCGAGGGCCATCGAGTCGAGGCGTTTCTCGATCACCGCCTCATCTATCAAAATCCGCTCGATGTCGTTGCGCATGGCCACGCAATAGAACTTCAGGTCGCGCCCGCCAAGCGTCAAAAACCCGCCGTCACGGCTCGCCGCGGAATTTCAAAATCCGCTAGCGCACGACAAGGGTTCCGGCATTAGGCAGGACGGTGATCGTTGCCTTGGTGCCATTGTTAAAGGGGAGGAAGTCTTTTTCGATACCATCGCTGAAAACAACGCCTTGCTGGGCCATTTCAGAAACAAGAACGAGGGGCGAGGTGGCAGTGAATCGGCCGTAGAGCAAGCCGGCTTTGGAAGATCGACTCGGGAAAGGTTCCCGGACGCTAAATACCAGTTCAGGATAATCCCAAGGCAATGGATTCCAGCAGTCTGCACCGGAAGGTTTCCCTTGAGCCGCTTGGTTGATTCCGAAGGCTCCAGTCAGGATGCTTTTCAACCAACCTGTGCTGCCCAGCCCGGTGGAAATAATGATACCACTGCTCGATTGCCGCTCGGTTTCGCCCTGGTGGCTGATTTGGTAGTGGGCGCTGGTGTGGGAAGCAGGCCCGATGAAAAGATCGTTCACTGCCAGCATGGATTCGCCGGTGTTCAGTGTGGCTTTAGCAAAGGTAATTTGTTTCAAGGCTGCCTCTTGGGTGAAGACAAGTGGCAACACGTCTTTTAAATCAGCCACCGAGAAAGGAAGGAGCACCCCATCCCAGCGAGCCGGATCAGGATTCACGCCAAGGCAGGGTTGTCCTTGCAAATACTTCAGCGTGTTCGCCACAGTCCCATCCTGTCCCAAAACGACAATGATGTCATCTGGACGGAAAACATAGTTGGGCAGAAAGGATCGTTCGATCTCGCTTAGCTTGCCCATGCGAATCAAGGAAGCGACGCAGGCTTCGCGCTGTTTTTGATACTGCAAATGCTCGCTCTCATATTCGGTAAAGTCAGCTCCGAGGTGTTCTACATAGAACTTGGCTTGCGAGGCGGTATTGAACTTAGCGATGAGTTCTTCGAAGCGCGTGCGCCTGGTGACTAAAACGATGCGATTTTCCGTGAGACGATCCATTGAAGGGACAAGGACTAAGCTGGCGGAGGCGACGAAAATGCCACTCCCCCGTGCTATTTCTTGAGTAGTTCACGCAGGAGTTCCGGCGACATGTTCAATTCACCGATCTTGTCCGCGTTCTGTGCCAGTTGCTGGAAGGCGTGACTGATCAATTGATGCGGCGTCATGGAACCAGCCGTCAGGGCCTGAAGGATGGCGGGATTCATTTCGGCGAAGACCTTCATCATGGCGGTGCTGCCATAGGCTTTCGCATCGGAATTCATGCGTTCATTTTCGGCCTGAAGCGCGACCAGCGCTTTGTTTTTCTCTTCCAAGCCGATGCTGGCATCCATTTTCTCCCGCTCTAACGCGCTCTGCTGTTCCTGAATCGCTCTTTCGGTCGCCACTTCGGTTTCACGAATTTGGCGTTTCTTCAATTCGAGAGCGACTTCCGTTTGCAGTTCATTTTCCTTGATGGCGCGTTCCTGTTCCACGGCAGCATTGCGACGGACAAAGATAGCCTCATCGGCACGTTGCAGAAGCTGCTCACGGGTGTCGGCTTCCAATGCTCGTGAAGTTTCTGGCGTCGGTTTGATGGCCAGGACGCTCACGCCAAGAATTTCAATGCCCAGCGCTTTGATTTCCGGAGTGTCCGGCAACTGCTCGCGGATGGCTGTCCCCACGGCTTCGGCGGCCTGGATGGCTTCTTGTAATTTGCGCCGTTGGATTTCGCTTTTGGTCAATACCTGCACCGCAGCAATGATGCGCTGCGGTAATTTCTGCGGATCACTGCTGCGATAGGTCGAACCATCCGACTTCAGTGCGTGATCCAGTGCTTGGGCTAGAAGGAGTGGATCTTTCACACGGAAAGTAACCTGCCCCTGCACCGTGAGTTTTTGATAGTCCGCTGTGACTTCCTCGAAGATGAATTGCGATTCATCGCTGCTCATCGGCACCGCCACCAAAGTGCTGGTCGGAGCAAAATAGAAAAACGACAGGCCCGGCCCCTCGCGAACCACCTTCCCGTTTTTATATTGGATCGCATGCGTGGTGGGAGGGAGTTTGACAAAGCTAAAACCGAACACGACTCAATAAGGCGGCTTCGGCTTATGTTAGGCAATCAAAATCCGAGATTCGCCCGACCGCCGTCACGGCTCGCCGCGGAACTTCAAAATCCGCTCGCCATCGCGGTAGTAGCCCAGCCGGTCGCGGGCGTGAATTTCCAGAAACGCCGGATCTTCCCGCAGCGCGCGGTATTCTATCTGATGGTATTCCCTATCGGCCACGATGCCCGCCTCGCGTTCCTTGGCCAGCGCGAGCTTCGCCTCCAGCCGCTCCAGCTCCCGCCGCTGCGGGAAAGCCGTGGCCACCACCACGAATCCGATGGCCATGCAAAACACCACGAACACGATCCGCCCGGCCCCTTGGATCACCCGCGTCCGGGCTTCCAGGCGCGTCAGTTTGACACCGGCCATGGATCGCTTCGCCATCTTCTGCGCCGAAAAGCCCCTGAAACCCCCGGATTGT
>JANOZJ010000103.1:0-8535 GCA_031429315.1 Akkermansiaceae bacterium | reverse complement strand
CGGAACGCTCACTGGGACCGCCCCGAACTTGACCTACAGCCCTGGTGCCAATTTCAACGGCACCGATCAATTCACCTTCCGAGTCAACGACGGCACCGTCAACTCCGCAGCCGCCACCGTCTCGATCACCGTCACGCCGGTGAACGATCTCCCGCTCGCCATCGCCAAGTCGGTGACGGTCACTGAAGATGGCTCGCTGCCGATCACTCTCAGCGGCACTGACTTGGAAACCAGCAGCTTGAGCTTCTCCATCGTCGCCGCGCCCGCTCACGGAACGCTCTCTGGGACCGCCCCGAACTTGACCTACAGCCCTAGTGCCAATTTCAACGGCACCGATCAATTCACCTTCCGAGTCAACGACGGCACCGTGAACTCGGCTCCGGCGACCGTAGTCATCACGGTCACTGCCTCGAATGACGCGCCAGTCGCCCTTGCCAATTCCGTACCCACCGCAGAAGACAGCCCGCTGCCGATCACACTCGCCGGCACCGATTTGGAAGGAAGCCCACTCACCTTCACCCTGCTCGGCGGTCCGGCAAACGGCACCCTCGAAGGAACCGCCCCGAATCTAACTTACCAGCCCGCCGCCAACTTCAACGGCAGCGACTCGTTCACCTTCCGAGTCAGCGACGGCACGGTCGATTCCGAACCCGCCACCGTCTCGATCACCGTCACGCCGGTCAACGATGCTCCGCTAGCAGTCGCCAAGTCCGTGACCACGGCCATGGGCAGCCCGCTCTCGATCACTCTTGGCGGCACTGACCTAGACGCCGACAGCTTGACGTTCACCGTCGTCGCGGCACCCACCCACGGAACGCTCACTGGCACTGCGCCGAATTTGACCTACAGCCCCGAGGCCAATTTCACCGGAGCCGATCAATTCACCTTCCTGGTCAATGATGGCACCGTCGATTCCGCGCCAGCCACCGTTTCCATCACGGTAAACCCAGCCAATTCCGCGCCGGTCTTCGCGGTGAGCCCCATTAACCTCGCTGCCACCGAAGATCAGTCCTTTGTCGGGCAAATCCTCGCCACCGACGCCGATGTCGGCGACGTCCTCACCTTCAGGAAAGTTTCAGGCCCCGCATGGCTAACAGTATCCGCCGCCGGCGAACTTGGCGGCACTCCGCTCGGCTCCAATGTCGGAAGTAGTTCCTTCATCGTCAGCGTCAGCGACCCATCCAACGCATCCGCCAGCGCGACCCTGACCATCACCGTCGCCAATACCAACGATGCGCCCGTCTTCACGGTCAAACCTCTGGACTATCCCGCAGGCACCGAGAAGGAACTCTACCTTGGTCAATCTCTCGCCTCCACCGCGACCGATTCCGACGCCGGGGACACCATCACCTACTCCAAAGTTGGCGGCCCCGCCTGGCTGGTCATTGCCCAATCCGGAACCCTCAGCGGCACGCCTCCGAGCGGCAGCGCCGGGACCAACCTGTTCACCGTCCGTGCCACCGACACTGCGGGAGCATCGGATGACACGCCCCTGCAAATCAAAATCAATGCCAACACCCTGCCACTGCCGTGGAATCTGGATCTCGTCGGCAGCGGCAATATCGCCGGAGCCGCCACTTACAGCGCTCCGGTCTTCACCATCGCCGGCGCGGGACTCATCGCCTCAACGGAAGACTCCGGCAGCCTCGGTTGGCAAACCCTCGGTGGCGACGGCAGCATCACCGCCCGCGTCAGCAGTCTCAGCAACACCGGAACCTCCGCCCGAGTCGGCGTGATGATCCGCGCGACCCTCGCCGCGAATTCCCGGCAGCTCTTCATGGGGGTCGATGGCAATGGCAGATATCAATGGATCCGTAGGCTCACCACCGGTGGCAGCACTTCCAAGAACACCAAGGCCGCCGTGGCATCCGCCGCGATCTGGGTGCGCTTGGTCCGCGCGGCCAACGTCGTCACCGCTTACAACAGCACCAACGGCACCACTTGGACCAAGATTGGCAGTGCTACCGTGACCCTGCCCAGCAACTGTTATGTCGGACTCTGGGTCTGCAGCGGCGACAAAGGACTGCTCAACTCCTCGAAATTCAACAACGTCGTCATTACCCCGTGAGCAATCACTCCGGCACCAACAAGGGCAGCGACTCAACCGGCAGCTCGCCAGGATCACCCGGCAAATCCAAGGGTATATCCGCGCCCTTTGAATCCAGGAAATCCTGCGAACGCTGCTTCCCATCCTTGATTTGTTCGGGAGTCATCCGGATCGCGAGAAAGGCGACAACCTTCTTGGCTGCCGGGTCTCCTTGGCTCGCGGCCAAGTTCGCCCACTTGTAGGCTTCCACGTCGTTCTTCGGCACGCCGGCACCGGTTATATGCATCCGCCCGAGCTGACACTGGGCGGCCCCGTTCCCTTGGTTGGCGCTCAGCGTGATCCACTTCGCCGCTTCCGTGCTATTCTTCAGCACGCCTCTTCCGCCGATGTAGATTCCACCGAGTTTCAGTTGGGCCTCGGCATTTCCCTGTTCCGCCGCCTTGGTCAGCCATTTCACCGCCGCCGCCGCATCCTTCGTCACACCTTCGCCCTTCGAGTAAATCCCGCTCAACTCCAACTGAGCCGCAGCATCCCCTTTCTCCGCTTTCGTTACCAGATCGGTAACCCCATCGCCATGCGCTAGGGGAGTCGTCAGCATCGCCAAAATCAGTAGGTAGCCCGGATTTGCTTTCATCGTGCGAATCCAAGCACCCGCTGCCTCGGTTGGCAATCCGTGTCTTCTCCCGTTGTTTCCTGTTTGCACGACCGGCCCGCGTTTGCCAGCGTCGGGCATGAGAGGTGAAGATCGCACGGCTGCCGGACAATTTCCCAACACCCGCTGGAGTATCGTCCAGCGCGCCCGGGGCAGTGAGCCGGATGTGGAAACCAGCCGCGCACTCGAGGATATCTGCAAGGGCTACTGGCTGCCGATTTATGCCTTCATCCGCCGCACCGGCGTCCGCCCCGCCGAGGCCGAGGAACTGACGCAGGAGTTCCTGATGCGGATGGTGGAGGGCGAGTATCTATCCAAAGCCGAACGCGAACGCGGCAAGCTGCGGACCTTCCTGCTGGCGTGCGTGAAACATTTCCTCTCCGGCCAGCGCCGGACTAACAACCGCCTCAAGCGTGGCGGCGGACAGCTTCCCATTTCCATCGACCAGGCCGTCGCGGAACACGGTTACGCCGTCGATCCTGCGGACGATCTAACTCCCGACACCCTGTTTGAACGGCGTTGGGCGATGAGCCTGATGAACCAGGTGATGGAGAGTCTCGCCCAACAGATGGAAAGCGAGGGCAAGCGCCCGCTTTACGACGCGCTGCTGCCCTTCACCCATCTCGAAGCCAAACCCACCTCCATCGCCGAAGCCGCGGAAAAGCTTGGCATGAACGAGGCGGCAGTGAAAATGGCGATCAGCCGGTTGCGCCAGCGGCTGCGTGACCGCCTGCGCGAGGCGGTCGCCGAAACCCTCGGCCCCGGCGAGGATCTGGAGGCGGAAATGCTCTATCTCCGCTCGCTGCTGGTGGCAGCCACTTGACGCGTCGGGCATACGGCTCAGTCCGGATCGTTCGCGGCGAAGATTCCGCCCAGGCCGGTATCGTACCAGGCGTCGAGGTTGCTGATGGCTTGGGACTTCGCGGACTCGCCGGTGATTGCCAGCGCTTGTTCCATGCGGGCTTCGCGTTCCCGGTCGAGGCGCAGCAGGGCCAAGCGGCTCGCAGGATCGGGCGCGGATTCCGCATACTGGATCTCGGCGGAAACGGCTTCCAGCGGACCCGCCAACACCGAGACGTGGCGGCCGCCTTCGATTTCCAACAGATCAAGAATGGCCGCCGCGCCCTCCTGGACTGCTATCTCGATTTCCGCCAGACGGTCGTAGCGCTCGGCGGGCGGCAGCTTGGCCAGCGGGGCGATCTGGCCGGACACCCAATCGCCAAACACGGAATCCATCTCGGCGAGCAACAGGCGCACGGCATCGGTGCTGGATTCGCCTTGTTGGAGGAGGTTGTCGAAGCGGGCTTGCCAGTCCGCTAGATTTGCGGCCTCGCTGGAGTCCTCTTGGACTGCCGGTTCAGGCGCGGCTAACGCTACGGAACGGGTCAGCGGGCGGTCGGACTTTCGAACGGCAGGCCGGACTTCAGTCGTTGCGGTGGTGTCGGCCGTGTTGCCTGCTAGAAAAACGGCGATGCCGATTGCGGCGCTGGCGAGGGCGATCGAGTATTTGGTTTTCATCGGATTGAGAGGTTGGGAAATTCGCGGGAAAAGGGGCTCCTCGGTGAAGAGGAGCGCCCTGGGTTGGTGGATTCGTGTTAGTCCGGCGGTTATGGGATGCGGCGGACGGTGACGGCGATGGATCCCGCGTTGTCGCCGTAGGCTAGGAGGTTGTCGTTGGCGTAGAGGTTGAGGAACCCGTGGCCGCTGACGGTGAGGGTGCGGGAGGTGCCGATCGTGAAGCCGCTGCCACCGATGAAGTTCAAGGGGCTGCCGTTGCGGTGGGTGAAGCGTTCACCGACGAGGGCCAGCATGTTGGCGGATGACAGGCGGCGGCCACCGTCGAGCGGTCCGGGAGCGAAGCCATTGGCGTTGGATGTCCGGGTGAAGGGAGCGAAGCCGCTGCTCCAGGTGTCGCTCGTGCCGGCCGAGAAGCTATAGCGTTGGCCCGCTACCAGATAGATCGGGAAGTTATGGGTTTGATTGGCCCGCACCGTGATTGTGCGCTGCTCGTTGAGCGCCAGTTGGAACTCGTCCTTGAAGATCAGGTTGCCGTTGCCGCTGACGCGTTGTTGGGTTTCCTGAAGTTTGTTCAGCCCGAGCGCCGGATTGACTGTGGTGTAGGTCGGCACGAACTGCCAGATGAGGCGGGTGGCGGCGAGGGAATCCGCTGCGGCTTGGGCGACGCGCTTGTCGTTCTTGACGAAGTCGTCCCAGAAGAACGTGTTCATCGGCTCGGGCATCCAGTCCATCAGCGGGGCACCCACGGAGACTTTCGCGCCGATGGCAAGCCAGTCGTCGTTCAAGGTGCCGCCGAAGCAGTTGCACATGTGGACGAGGCGCAGCTTGAACTGGAAGTTCGGGTTGTTTTCACGTTGCTGCGCCTCGGTGAGCAGGCCGCGGATGTGGTCGGTCCGGGTGGTGGGGAACGACGGCGATCCGGTGAGTGACTCGTTGTGCAACGAGAGCGTGTCGGTGTTGCCGTGGCCGAGGATCGCGAGGTCGGTCACGAAGCCGTCCTTGGACTGTTGGATGAGGCGGGTGAGGAGGTTCGCCCGGGTACACTGGGTGTCCGATAGATTGATGAAACGCTGTTAGCGGCCGGCGGCGAGCGCTTGGAATCTCGCGGCCTCGCCGTTTTCCACGAACTGGTCGATGATGGCATCCGCAGCGGTTTGGGCTGGGCCGCTGAGGAAACCTTCGAGGTAGGAGGAGCCGCTGCTGTTCTCCTGGAGAAGAATGAGCGTGCGGTTGGCGGCGTTGGCGGTGACCGCGCTGGCGATCAGGGCGACGGCTGCGGTGGCGATGCGGGCGATGGTGTTACGGTTGGTTTTCATGGCTGATGTCTCTCTGTGTGTTTTGTTAGTTTGTGGTGGCTGCCGCGATGTTTGGCAGTGACATCCCTTTCTTGGTCCATCCGCTGCAGGAGGTAACACGCCTCGCGAAGTTTTTCTCCTGCCCCGGGATTTTCCCGTCCGCCACGGCGCATGACGTGGTGCCCGCGCGGCCCCGTCGGGCGCGGTCCGCGCCCGCAGCCATCTAACTGTTGATGGCTGGCGTGGGTCCGGACGGGAAATCCAAACCGCCCGCGGTGCTGCGGACTAACATCATCTGCCACGGCGCAAGAACCGCCCGAAGGCTCGCCTCACGGGGCGCTCAACATGAGCTCGGAGAAATACTCTGGAGACTCCTTGGTCTGCTTGATTTCCGCTTCGATGAGTTGGATCGCACCTTCGTCGTTGTCTTCCTTGAGCCGTTCGATTTGCTTTTCGAGACCTGAAATATAGACGACAGATTGCCTGGCGAGTTCCTTCTGGAGCGTGTCATCGAGGCCGGTCTGCTTTTGGAGGGCCTCGTCGAAAACGATCGGGATATCTGGAATAGGACCGAGATTTTCACCGAGATTTTCACCGAGTTTTTCAGGGAGCCTTCCGCCACCGGCGGTCCAGCCAGCGATGACTTTCTCGATGGTTCTATCAGTCTCATTGCTGCTTGAGTTCGCCTTGCGCACTTGGCGTTTGATGGCCCGCTCCAGTCCCGCGAGATTGGCTTTGAGATCCGACCGGTAAACGGTGATCGCGGGCTTGGTGCGGTCTTGCATGACCTTGCGGGCACGCGTGAAAAAAGCGGTGACATCGGATTTCGGCGCAACGACCGCCGGGGTGATCGGGGGGAGTCCGGGATCCGGTTGCGGCTTCACGTCCGTTCCGGCATCAGGCTGGGGAGTTGGGCTCGGCAAGGGTGCGGGATCGTCGTCCGGGTCCGGCACGGCGGTGACAGGTGCCTTGGGCGCGGGGATCTCGACATTCACAGGAGTTGCGGGGCCTTCGCCCTGCGGCGATTTTGAATGGTAGGCATACGCGGCGATGGCGGCCACGACAGCGAGAATGATGACGACCATCGGGGAGCTCGATGATTTTTTGGCTCTCACCGGAGTAGGGCGGCGAGCCGGTTGCACGCGGCGGGGTGCCGCGCCCACCGCGATTTTGGGGCCTTCGGGCGCGAGCGACGCGGCAATCACTTGCAAGTCGTGCGCGATTTCCTTGGCGCTGGAGTAGCGGGTCGCGGCCAGCGGCAGGGTGGCGCGACGGATGATCGCGTCGAAGCGGGGATCGCAGTGGACGATCATCGAGGCCGGCCGGGGATCGCTGGCAGGCAGCTTGCTTGTTAGAAGCTCGTGCAGCAGCACGCCGACGGAAAAAATGTCGGCGCGGTAGTCCACCGTATGGGGCGAATTGACCACCTCGGGCGCGGTGTAATGGGGGGTGCCGAAGATTTCCTCGCCCTCTTCGATTTTCCGCTCGATGGGACGGGCCAGGCCGAAATCGCCGATCTTGGGTTGGGCGTTGAGATCGAGCAGGATGTTAGACGGCTTGATGTCACGATGGATGATGCCGTTTTCATGGGCGTGGGCGAGGCCGTTGCAAATCCCCGTGACGAGCCGGATCACTTCCGCCTGGCTGATCACCCGGCCGTATGCCGAGTGATAGATCGACTTGCCGGGGACGAACTCCATGATGATGTAGAGCATTCCGCCGGCTTCGCCGAAATCGTAAACGCCGATGAGATTCGGGTGGTTGAGGCGGGCCATCGCCTTGGCCTCGGCCTCGAATCCAGCGCAGAACGCCGCGTCCTTGCTGAATTCCATGGGCAGGATTTTCAGCGCGACGGTGCGGTCCAAGGATTTTTGCACCGCACAATAAACGGCACCCATCCCGCCGGTGGCGATGAGTCCTTGGATTTCGTAACCCGGAAACAGCGGGGCGAGATCGGCAGGTTCCGGCGCGACGAAGCCGGCATGTTCTTGGGAATCGCTCATGGAGTAAGGGGAATCGCTAGCTGGCGTCGGAGGCTAAGCCCCACGAATCTGAAATTTCAAGGTTAATGATCCAACTCCGCAGAAGCCGATCTGGCGCGGCGGAGATTGCGCGCTGATTGACCCGGCCTTGCCGCTTCGATCAACCGAGCGGCGCATGATAGACGATCCACTCCGGGATCTTGATCGCCGTATTGTAAAGCATGTGCAGCGCGATGATGGTGCTGAGCAAGCCGGTTCCCGCATAGAGAAGGGCGCAGGAAAAGCCGAAAACACCCACGCTCGCCAGGCCATAGCCATCGTAAAAATGCAGCGTCGCAAACACGACCGACGAAAACAACGCCGCCGGAACCACTCCCAGCCGGTTGCGACAAGAGCGGAAAAGCACCCCGCGATAGAGGATTTCCTCGGCGACCGGAGCCAGCAAGCAGGCCGATACCAAGGTGAATGCGAGCCCCCACAGCCCCGCGTCGCCAAGTGCAAGTCCGCCTCCGGGCTCGTTAGAAGCGGCACCATTCATCGACCAGCGGAGTACTTGATCGACGATCATCAACAGCGAAAACATCCCCAAAATCTCCTTCACCGCGATCCTGCGGCCCAGGCCCAGGCCCAGGCCCAGGCCCAGGCCCAGGCCCATCACCCGGATGGCGTGGGTGGGTTTCCGGAAAAGCAAGGCGAGCGCGATCAACGACGGCAAAATCCCCGCGGCAGAATCCAGGAGAATTCCCACCGCTGGATGGAGTCCCGGCAAGGCTCCGATTCCGAGTTCCAAACTCGTGCTGAACCCGATCCATGCCAAGGTCGCGAGCAGGAAAACCACCAGTCCCAACGACAGCGGCCAAGCGCTGGCGTAGCCCGCAGGTTTGGCAAAAACGCCTCGCTTCAAACTCCGCACGGCGCTCGGGAGAAACACCAATCCCACCAGCCCGAGCAGCCAAACCGCCGATCTCGCGACCACCGCGCGGGCTTTGAGCTGGAGCATTTCCACCCCGTAGGCCTGCCGCCAATGCGCCGCAGGCGGGG
>JANOZJ010000102.1:0-15036 GCA_031429315.1 Akkermansiaceae bacterium | reverse complement strand
CTACTGGCACGTCAGAATCGACACTATCGAAACACCAAGGCAACAGGACTGTTCGGCAACATCGGAATTGAGTGTTTGGTGCGATTTGAAGTCAATTTTTTCCATACTCTACCCCAAAAGCCCCTTAAGTTAGTGCCATTCGGGACTGACCCCGCCGATAGCGGATGCGGTAGTCCGGGGAATTATTGCTGGCTGTCGCTGAAACGCTGCTGCACATACTTTATCAGAGTGGGTCCCTGTAGCTTGTCGGTTGCCGGATTAGTCCGCACATAAAAATCATCTCCTACAAAACAGGGCTTTTGTGCAGGCTGAACATCGACTCGCATCACTCGCGCATCATCCAGAAGGACAATTCTTTGATCGATGAGTGGATAGAATTCCGCGCCAATATTGTCTTTGAGAAGACTTTTGAAATGGAGAAGAAATTTGTCACGGTTTCCGCCAAATAGCTCGGCGAGCTCCGGTTCAATGCCGGGGACTTCGTTGTTGTCGGCGACACCGATCAATAGAGTGCCGCCATCCGAATTGAGGAACGCGGCGACTGTTTTAAGCACAGCAGTTCCTATATGGGCCTCCTTTTTTCGTGTTCGCAGGTCGAGACTCAGGGTTTGTTTGAATTCAAGAACTTTCGATTCATCACGTTTTGCCAGAATGTGAGTGTCCGCTGAGTGGGGATCATGATCGACCTTGTAGCTCTTTAGAAGCTCTGAAAGACGGTGCTGAACGTCAAAGGGCTCGATTTCTGTGGAAATAATGGGTTCGTCTAGGCCCGTGGACGCTGAGTGCAAGCGAGCCAAAGTTGTTTCGATAGCTGCCGGATCGTTGTCAGCCCCATACCACTGACGATTCAATAGTTCGGCGGCGACGATTAGAGTTCCCGTTCCGCAGTAGGGGTCGAGAATCGTGTCCCCAACTTTCGTAAAGGCGTTCAAGATCCTCTCAGCCAGTTCAATGGGTTGTTGTGCGGGTCTGTTCCCAGCTGCTGCCCGTTCTGCAGGAGGCAACACAAGATCATCCCAGACGGAATCTAGTGGCGGTGCCGGCGATTCGTCCATATATCTCTTCAGTCTGGGGACGTTGCCGCTCCCGAACTCAATACGTAACTCTTCTGCCAGTTGCTCCAGGCGGTCCTGGGAATATCTCCATGAACGTCCGGAAGGTGGTGTTTGTCCCCGCCACTCAAAACTCATCGATGGCCGGTTCATTGCGGTGAGAAGTGAATCCAAACGATAACAGCGGCCTGCCGAGTCCTTCTTGTTGAATCGCTCTTGCTCCCCTTCGAGTAAAGCGCGTGTGGGCGAATAATAATGAAATTTTCCAGTCTTACTATACACGATCAGGTTCGAGTGACCGGGAGTCAGAAACTTTGGCTGTTGGGTACCTTGTCGCCGCTTAAGCACGAACTCGGTTTCAAAATGGTCTCGTTCAAAGACCCGATCTAGGACGGAGCGGGTGTCGGAAACCAAATGAGGAACTGCATGCCATACGATCACCCCCTCCTCAGTGAGGCTGGCTTTGCAAAGCGCTGCGGTGTGAAGATAGAGCGCCAGAAGATCATGATGGGATTCAGTTTGCGCAGCAATCCAAGGGGGATCGATGTAAGCCAAATTCACCGAGTTTGGCGGTATGCGCTTCAGTAATTCAATCGATTCACAACAGGCGAGCAAACGAGTTTTCATGAGATGTAATATGTGAGGCATACTTAGGACCGGAGTTTGTTTTCGCCGGATGCCCGTCCCAGCCAGTCGAGGATGAAATCCGAATCCAACCACAGCGAGTCAGAGCTGGCCATATTTCTCCATCCTGGCTTGGGTGATCAAAGTCTCGTCAGTCACGTCATGGGGTAGCGAGAGGGAACCTGTGAGGGAACGCACCATGGCCAGAAGCTCATCGGAGACGGGCTTTTGGAGCGGGGCGGTGTCCGGGTCTTGCGGATGATGACGCCGGAATTCGTCCCGGGCCTGACGGATGACGGTAACCGGTGACGCGGCGACCCGATTGGCATAGCCGTCGATCTCGGCAAAAAGCGGATCCGGGAGTTCGATGGATTTGCTCATGATGGTTCAAGTTGGGTCGGCCTTTTCCGATGGGGTTGCCGGGGAGGCTAATTCCAGATGGGCGGGCATTCAATCCAAATGCCGGAAGGTGAGGCGGGGACGGGAGCGCTGGCTTGAGCCGGCGTGTTTCGAGCGGCTGGCTCGCGGGCAGGGTGAAAGAGGGAAGAGAACTCGCCGACTAAAGTCAGCGCTCCGTGAGATGGATCCTGGCGGACGGGAAATCTGTAAGCGCTTCGGGCTGCTGTGGGACAAGAAGCGGGGTGGGTGGGGTTTGAGGGAGAGGGATGAATGCGGCGGACAGGAGTGTCCACCCTCCTTAAAGTTGGGCTGGGTATTTGGGCTGAAACCTTCAGGATGCATTGAACAGATGGACTTCAGCCTTGATCCCTACAACCTTCTGGCCGGCTTTATCTTCGGGACCATCGGGTGGGGGGCGTGGAGATACGGGAACCGGCTGGAGCTGTGGCAGCCGCGGGTGATCGGGGTGGCGCTGATGGTTTATCCCTATCGGTTCACGAACATGTGGCTGCTGTGGGGGATCGGGGTGGGGCTGCTGGTGACGCTGTGGTTCTACCACGACGAGTGAGGTTTGCCGGATTTCCCTTGGCAGACGGGCGGTTTTTCACGCTAGTCTGCCGCCGCCCATGCCAACCGAAGCGATCCTTTCCACCGCCCGCCAGTTTCTTGGAGTGGACCCGAGCGTGCCCATCACCCTGTTGCCGATCAAGCGCGGGGCGTCGGGGCGGACGATCGTGCGGGTGAAATCGAAGGTCCACGAGCCGTTCATCGGCATTCATTGGAACGAGGAGCGCGAGGACAATTCCCAATACATCCCGGTTTCCCACTTCCTGAAGCAGGCGAAATTGCGGGTGCCGGCGATCCTCCATGAGCGGGCGCGGCACCGGGTGGTGCTGGTGGAGGATCTGGGAGATGTGGATTTGTTGTCGCTCAAAGACCGGCCGTTTGCGGAGCGGTTGCCGTTTTATCGGTCGGCGTTCGAGCAGGTGGACCGGTTGTTTTACGCGAAGCCGGCGAAGGATTTCCATTTGATGGCTCCGTTCGATGCGGCGCTCTACCGCTGGGAGCAGGAGTATTTTTTCGAGTTCATGGTGGAGGAGTTTCTCGATCTTTACGGGGAGGCCGCCGCGTTGCGGAAAAATCCGGTTTTCGCCGATCTGGCGGAACGTCTTGGCACGGTGGCGCGGCACCTCGTACATCGCGATTTCCAATCACAGAATCTCATGATCAAGGATGGCCAGGTCTGGCTCATCGACTTCCAAGGCCTCCGTCGCGGACGCCAGGAATACGATCTGGCGTCGCTGGTTTTCGATCCCTATCTCGACCACTCGGCGGAGGAGCGCGAGGCGCTGCTCACGCTGTGGGAGGACGTGGCGGATGAACGTCCGCTGGAAACCTTGTTCCACGAATGCGCCGCGCAACGCCTGATGCAGGCGCTCGGCGCGTTTGGCAACATCGTGAAAAACCGCGGCGATGAGTGGTATCGCCCGCACATCGCGACGGCCGGCCGCCTGCTAGGCGAGGTGACGGCCGGCACCGCCCTGGAAGCCCCGCTGGCCCCGGTCCTGGCGGCGATCCGCAAAACGAAGCTGTGACTGGCAACTCCCATCGCTGGATCTGGGTGTTAGTCGTCGCCACGGCGGCGGCGCTGGGGGCATGGCAATGGATCCCCGGAACCGTCGTGGATCGCGCGGTTTTCGCGACGGTGGCGAGCGGCTCGTCAAATGGCGCGCTGTTCATTTCGGGGAAAGGAAGCCGTGACGACGCGTGGAAATTGCGGACCTTTTCAGCGGACCGGAAAGCCGACAAGCGGCAGGCTCCGGTGATCGTTTCGCTGGGCGACGACCTCAAAGGTTTTTTCCAATCGTCGCCGCCCGCGCCGATCGACCTGGCGGTGATTTTCTCGAATTTCCACCGTCTCGGGGCGAAAAAAGCGGCCACGGCGGCGGTGTTCGCGTGGGAAAAGCCGGATCCTATCGGGCTGGCGGCGTTTGAGAAATCGCTGGATCGCTTTGATTCGCTGGTGATGGCCGCGCCGCTTTCGCGCGGGGTCGTGTCTTCGCCGATGCCGCCAGCGTTCCGGCGGACGTCGATCGCGGAGGGGAAAATCCGTGGTGAGACCTCGGCCCTGCCGCTTGTGAACCGGCTGCCCATCCAAGGCATCATCCTCAGCGGAGAAAGGACGCTCGCGGGGTTTTCCGCGCTGGAATCGGAGCCGCTCTCGCAGTATGTCCCGCTGATGGCGCGGTGGGAGGACCGGGTGGTGTTTTCGTTTTCCCTGCTCACCGTGCTCCAGCGGCTGGACCTCCCGCTGGACGGCATGGAGGTGCGGTTGGGCGAGTTTCTCAAGCTCGGCCCGGCCGGCCCGATTGTGCCAATCGACGAATCTGGCCGTCTCGCGCTGCCGCTGAAGCCGCTTTCGCCGTATGTCGAGATTTCCGCCGAAGCGCTGATCGACGGTGGCGACGACCTTTTCCCGAAACAAGCGCCCGACCCGGTGATCCTGCGCGACGACCAGACTGCGGCGGACCCGGCGACGCGCGAGTTTTCGCGAAATCTCTCCGCCGTCATCGCGGCCATCGCCTCAAATCAAGGGCTATCCGATGCCCGCGAATTCCGGCGGCTGTCGCAGGATTGGGAACTCGGAATCCTAGCGGCGGTTGTCGTCGCACTGATCCTACTGGCTGGCGCGGCGGATTTCGTGCGGAATATGGGTGCGCTGGTGCTCGCAGGCGGGTGTGCGGGGGCGCAATGGCTCGCTTTCGGCGTCGCGTCGGCGTGGTTGCCGGGCGTGCCAATGTTGGTGGCGATTGTCGCCGCAATGGTGGTTTGCAAGCTGCTGGCCAGGAAATCCCCGGAGTCCGTGCTGGCATCGGTATCAGCACCGCATCCGGAGCCGGAGATTCCACCCGCACCAGCATTCATCCCGGAGCCTGTTGAAATTGCCGTCGCCCCGAAAGCTGCGCCCAAGGCTCCAGCCAAAAAGGCCGCTGCCAAGAACACCGCCGCGGAAAAAGCCATCCAACCGAAAAGTCCGCGCCCGAAGAATCCGCCCACGGAGTCCTGACCTGCCCTTGTTTTAGCGGTGCTTAAGATGATTCCATGCTGAAGAAAGGCGGCGGGCAGAATGCCCGCGCCACCGTGGCCCGGAGCCTGATGCCGCGATTTGGGATCACGCTCACTACGGGAAACGATGTTGCCTCAACAGGCTTGATACTTCTGCCCGGTGATGGGAAAACCAGCCTTCACCTGCCATGGACCCCATCGAAAAAGCCAACGTTCTCATCGAAGCCCTGCCTTACCTGCAAGCCTTCCGCGGGATGACCTTCGTCATTAAAATGGGCGGCTCCGCGATGGAGGACCCCGATCTCGTCGCCCGCGTCATGCGTGACGTCGTTTTCCTGGAAGTGGCCGGCATCAATCCGATCGTCGTCCACGGTGGCGGCAAGGCGATCTCTGCGGCGATGGAAGCTGCCGGACTTGAGGCGAAATTCGTCGGCGGGTTCCGCGTGACGACCGATGAAGCGATCGAAATCGTCGCCCGCGTGTTGTCCGAGGAAATCAATCCCGGCCTGGTCCGGATGATCCGCGATTTCGGCGGCAAGGCCGTCGGCATCCCGGGAAATGACGTGTTTCTCGGCGAGAAAATCAAAGGCACCGACAAGGACGGCAAGCGCATCGACATCGGTCGCGTCGGCGAAGTCGTCGGCTGCCAGCTCGCCCACATGGATGCCGCCCACCAAGCGGGAATAGTGCCGGTCATTTCGCCGCTGGCCGCCGAGCTGGCGACCGGCCGCCCGCTCAACATCAACGCCGACCTCGCCGCCGCCGCGTTGGCCAAGGAACTCCGCGTCGCGAAATTGGTCTATCTATCGGATGTGCCCGGCCTGTTAGCCGATCCTAACGATCCCTCGACCTTGGTCAAATCCGTCACCCGCAAGGAGGCGGATGCGATGATCGCCGACGGCACGATTTCCGGCGGCATGATCCCGAAAATCCGCAGCGCGGTGGACGCTCTCAACGCCGGTGTCCGCAAGGTTCACTTCGTCGATGGCCGCCTGCCGCACGCGCTGCTGCTGGAGATTTTCACCGACGGCGGGATCGGGACTGAAGTGGTGAGGTGAAACCTTGGGTTTTGAAGAATAATCAGAGCTTACCAGTTCTTCACGTCGTCCGCAGGTTTTTTAGCTGTCACGTAGTCCGCACCTTCGCTCCAAGCCGCGACACGGCGGGAGTTCAATGTCGCGCCACCACCATTCGTGGGGGCGGTGACAATTTTTTCGTCGTAGTTGGTATCCATCACCACTTTGTAAGGACCGCCCCATGGGTCAAACAG
Organism: Akkermansiaceae bacterium; assembly: GCA_031429315.1. Lineage (GTDB taxonomy): Bacteria > Verrucomicrobiota > Verrucomicrobiia > Verrucomicrobiales > Akkermansiaceae > Luteolibacter. The sequence goes on along the minus strand of JANOZJ010000102.1, from coordinate 8,625 downwards.
GCCAACGAGGGCCGTGCCTGCGGTGTTGTAAACGAGGCCATTGGTGCCGCCCGTCGCGCCCTTGGCTTTGCCTTCCTTGACCGACAAGAACTTAATGGCCCGCGGGTTCAACGGGGGAGTGGTTGTTTCCGTGAGACCTAGCAAAACAGACACTAGAGTTTTACCTTCGGCCGAATTGATGTCGATCGCGGTCTCATTGGTTGAGGACGTGGGCATGCTGCCATACTCGGTGTAGAAATTGTTCACTGCGGATTCGAGTGCGACGACGGTGGCGAGGGAGGTGGTTTTCCTGGCCTTCTGGATGGCGGCGTTACCAGCGGCGAATCCGGCACCGGCCAGCACCGCGATGATCGCGATGACGACAAGCAGTTCAACCAAGGTGAAGCCGGCTTTGCGGCGGGATGATGGGGTTTTCATGGCGGGATTGGATTTGAAGTTCACAGACACGGAGCAAATACGAGATTTCGAGGACTGACAATGCCTCAATCGCAACCGCATTCACATAGTAATCACCTAGCCCTGCATTTCGTGCCCGGCAATCTTTTTCTTCTGCCTTTGCCACTTGGATCAAGTGCAACGGCCCATCCTGCGGGAAGCGGGAAATCCAGCTCGCAGGGGAGCGCGCGCGGCCTCGCTGAAAACAGACGCCTGTAAGGCAAAAACCGGCTCGCTCGGAATGCTGGCCAACCATGCCGCCCGCCCGGCGGCCTCAATGCCCGAGATCCGCCGGGGTGTGACCCATGACGATGTCGAACTTCGCAGCCAGCTCGCCGATTTTCGACTCCTTGATGGCGGCGAAGTCCACAATGACTGACTCGCGGGCCTTGGCGTCCTTAATGCCTCGCAAGGGGCCGTCCTTTTCATTTTGCGCCTCGCCTTTCACATAACACTGCGTCGTCCACTTCTCGCGCCCTTTCATTTTCACCGCGAAATGGATGTGCGGGGTGCGGCCGGGGTACGCGACGGGCTTGATGGTGCGGAAATAATACTCGCCGGTGGAGCCGGTGAGGAACCGGCCGAAGCCTTGGAAATTCTTGTCGCGCTTCTCTCCGTCATCGCTGCCGGAGTGGAGGTAAACGCCCTTGCCATCGACCTGCCAAATCTCGACGACGGCATTGCGGATCGGCTCGCCCTTCGCATCGAGCAGGCGGCCGGAGAGGTGGGTGATTTCGCCAACACCAGGTGTGATGCCGTCATTGATGACGAGCAGGTCGTTGTCGGTGTCGAGCGGCAGGTGATCGGGGTAAAACGGGCCTTCGGTCTGCTTCGGGGTGAGCGCAAGTTGCTCGGCAAAAGCGCCGGGCGCGGTGCAAACGAGCGCCAGCGTGCCGATGAGTTTGCGGCGGGTCCAGAGATGGGGTAGTTTGAACATCCGCAGAATCAACCCGCATTGCGGGTGGGATTCAAGCAGGATTCTGGCGACCTGTCTTTTCGGTACCGACGTGCTCATCGCGGCCCACCCGTTCGTGACTCGGTTAAAAAAGCCGGACCTCCACGTTTCGAGGGGATGACTCATCCCTGGCGGTTGTTAGACGTCAATTCTAACGACGCGCTTTGGGGTCTGCCCAGGCGAGGAAGCCATCGGGGTCGAGCGAGGTTCCCGCCGGCAGCTCGAGGCCGTCCGCCGGAGCCGCCGGGCCGTGGGCACGCAGGCAGCCGTTTTCCGCAGCAAGCAGGAACCAGCCGGGCAACAGCTTGCCCCAGCTACCGGGCCGGTGGCCGGGCTGTGGCTCGCTGTCGCCCGCGGCGGCGGGGGGATCGGGCATCGACATCGCGATCACCGTGCCGTGGATGGCGAGGCAGGGGCAGTGACGCAGGCCCGCGCGATAAACCGGCTCCAGCGCGCGGTGGCCGAAGTCGTAAAACACGATTTCCTTCGACAACTGGGTGGAGCCTAACACTTGGCGCAGATGATCGCCGCCGACCCATGACGCGGCGTGCGCGCCATCGACGCCATGGCAGTTCTTCACTGCGGCTAGGAACAGTTCGGGAAAAGTCAGCAGCACGGCCGGCAGTGCTGATAGGACAGGATCGTCCTCCAACACATGGAACGGCTGCCGCCGTTGAAGCGCGTTGATCTGGCCGATCTGGTGGCCGTTGATCCACATCCGGCGGCGCGTGGATTCATCCAGCACGCGGAAGCTCCGGCTCGCCGCGCCGGTCCCGCGCGGCACCCGCACGCCCCAGCCGGGCGAGCTAAAGCACTTGCTCTGGGCCGCCGCCGCCGCGACTAGCATCCCCTGCCGCACGGTTTCCAAATCCCCATCCTCCGGGTGGATTTCCGCGCCGAAGGCGATCACCAGCCCGCACGGCAAGCGGTAGGGCCGCTTGCTGAAAAAGCGACCGCGCTCGAAGGAAAAGATCGATCCCCACGAGCCGTCGCACCACATCGGGATCAGCGGATGACCCGCCTTTTTCGCGATCAACTCGAAGCCACGGCGAAGCCCGCCGAGCGTGCCGGTGCGGGTGAGCTGGCCCTCGGGAAACAGGCAGACGAGATCGCCGTTTTTCAGGGCGTCGATGGTGATCCGGATGGCCTCGCGCGGTTGGTCGCGGCGGATCGTCACGGTGTCGAAAATGCCGGTGAAAATGCGGACCGACCGCCGGGCCATGAACGCCTCATCCATCACGAAGCGAACCGGCCGCGGGCAGGCTGCGGCGATGAAAAAGCCATCCGCGAAGGTCACATGGTTGGGCAGCAGCAGCGCGCCTCCCTTCGCCGGAATGTGTTCCGGGTTCACCGTCTGGATCCGATAGATCGAGCGAACGATCATCCCGCCGATCAAGCGGATGAAGTCACCCGGCAACAGGCGGATGATGGACAAGGTCATCAAGCCGCAGACGGCCCCGACGAGGGCGATTTCCAGCCGAAATCCAACGGCCGCGGTGACCCCGAGGGACTTGGTGGCGGATTCGCAAATCCCGATCAGGACCACGGCGGCGATCGCCGCGAGGCAAGCCTGCAAGTTGACCGCAGCTTGCAGGGAACCGCGTCTCGCCGACGGATAGCGGTCCTGCATCCACGCGCTGAGCGGCGCGAGAAAAACGGCGGAGGAAAACGCCAGCAGCGCCAGGGTCGTTAGAAACAGCCCGTTGCCCGGGGTCATTAAGGCAAGCGCGAGGGCTGTTAGCGTCATCGCGCCGCCGGCGACGGGCACCCAGCCGAGGTCGATGCGGCGGCGCATCAGAAACGCTGCGATGCCGAAGCCGGCGGCCATCCCCAGCGAGACCGCCGCCATGAAGATCAACGACTGGCTGCCGAAGACCTCGCCGCCGCCGGTCATCTGCTGGGCGAGTTTGACCGACCACAGGTTGATGAACGCGGCGAAGCCCCAGAAAAACGCCACTCCGAACGACGCCCGCCGCAACACGGTGTCGCGCCACAACTCCGCAAGTTTGAGGAAATGGCTGACCGCGAGTTTCGCAGTGAATTGCGGCCCGCCCTGCGCCGGCACCCGCGGGATCGCCCACGCCATGGCCAACGCCGGCACCGACAGTCCGGCCAGCAGTAGCAGGGGATTGCGCACCGCCGCCCATGCGATGTCGGCACCGCTGCCATGACCGGTGACGCGATGGCCTAACATCCAGCCCGCCAGGATTTGCCCGGCGAGGATCGCCAGCATCGCGGTCATTTGCTGGATTCCCGCCGCGAAGCCGAGATGGTTTGAGCCGACGAGTTCCTTGTTGATGCCGATTTTCGCCGGGCTGAAAAACGCCGCTTGCACCGCCAGCACGCAATAGCCGCCCAGCGCGAGCGGCAGGTTTTTGAGCATCACCGCGCCGCAAATCCATGCCAGCACCAGCACTTGGGCGATCGCCGCGGCGAGCATCACGTCGCGTTTGGAAAACCGGTCGCTGACCCACCCGGCGAGCGGTGCGAACAGCACCATCGGCAGCGCCATCATCAATCCCGCCGCAGAAGCAACCTCCACGCCCGCGCCGACCGGGAGCCACAGGGCGACACCCACCGCTCCGCCCAGCAGGATCAGTGTGAAATGGGCGATCTTATCGGTGAACGCGTGCAGTGTCTGCTGGCCGATCATGCTCCAAAACCCCAGCCAGCGCCGGGGAGTTGGCTCAGTTTCCAGCAGCTCGTCGGACATTCGTGGGGACAAGCTAGCGACCGGATTCGCCTTCGGCAAGGCAGACGGAAGACGATGGCAGAGCGGGGGTGCAGGACAAAAAAGGTCAAGGAGCGGCGAACCGTGTTCGCCGTGTGGATGAAATGCCGATGAAAAGCCCTGATAGCCGAAAATCGGCTCTCCATCCGCATGGGCGGACGCGTTCCGCCCCTCCTTGAGCGCCCATGGCGGGCCTGTCGTGTCTAGGATGACTTTTTTTGTCCTGCGCCCGTTGAGCGGGTGGTCAGTCGGCCTGCGTTGTCCAGAACGGGACGGCATCCCCGTCGGCGAGGAGGCTAGCTGCCATCTCGGCGTGCCCTTCGGACGGGTAAATCGAGGCTCGTCCGCGGTCCGGCGTCCACGCGGGTTCGCCACCCTGGGAAGCACACCAGATTTCCGTGCCGCTCGGATAACGCACTCCGGCAAGCCAGCACTGATCCGGAAGGGCGGCGGTCTCTGGCCGCTGGTTGGTGGAATGGTCTATCATTGCGGATGAATCTACCGGGGGGAGGAGAAGTCAAGAGGCCTAACTACTGTTAGGGCCAGTGATTGAAGATGGACTCTGCACGAGTTTTCATTTTTGGCGAGCGTTCAATTCGGCACAATTCCTGATTTCCGCCTAAGAGACTGTCTTAAAAAAGGGGTGGGAACATCAGGTCCTCACTCATGGAAAAGACGTCCACAGCCCTTATTGTGTGTGAACGGATCCAGTCGGCGAGGGCTGATTTCGGGCGCGACAAGGGGAAAACTTCGCAAACCGCGGGCAGCGCTTCAGTGAATGTTGGAGATGGTCTGGAAGATCGAGGTGATCATCAGATAGGCCATGGTGCCGATGAGGCCGGCCATGATGATGAGCACGGTGGGCATGACCAGGGCCATGATCCGCTGGAGATCCTTGTCGAGTTCCTTGTCGTAGCGTTCGGCGGCGCGGCGGAGGGACTGGTCGATCTTGCCGGTTTGCTCGCCGACGGAAATCATGTCGATGAGCAGCGGCGGGAACCCCCCGTTGCGGATAAGGGCCTTGGAAAATGAACGACCGTCACCGACCTGGGCGATGACCTGGTCAAGGGCGGCGCGAAGCGAACGGTTCTGGGTGGCGTCGCGGGAGAGTTCGAGGGCGCGCAGCAAGGGCAGGCCGTTGCCGACGAGATTGGCCATGGTTTCGAGGAACTGGACGTAAAACCGGCTGGTGATGACCGGGCCGATCATCGGCAACTTGAGTTTCATCCGGTCCCAGGCGGGCTTGTTGGCTTCGTTGTCCTTCCAAGCTTTGAAGAAAATGAACGAGGCGATGAGGGTGAGGATGATGACGATCCACCATTTGCTGAGGAAGTCCGAGATGCCGATGAGAATGGCCGCGCCGAGCGGGATTTTTCCGCCGCTGCTCTCGATGAGGTCGGTGAGTTGGGGAATGAGGGTGGTGACGAAAACGATGGAAACGCAAATGCCGGCGAGGATGAGGAAGGCCGGGTAGATCATCGCGAGGATGAGGCGGGCTTGCAGCTCGGCGAGGGTCTTGAGGTAGTGGGCCTGGCGCTTGAGGATGTCGTCGAGTGCGCCGGAAGCCTCACCGGCGGCGGCAAGCGAGCAATACAGCGGGCCGAAGCTGGGGCTGACTTTTTTCAGGGCGACGGAGAAATTGACGCCATCGCGGACGATCTGGCGGATTTTATAGGAAACCGCCTTGAGGTTGCCGAGTTCCTGGCGGTTTTCCATCGACTTGAGCGCGGGCTCAAGCTGGAGGCCGGCGCTGAGCATGTCGGAAAGTTCCTCGGTGAAGAGGACGACTTCCTGGCGCTTGAGCTTGATCGGACCCTCGGGGATGGGCTTCTCATCGGCTTCGGCCTTGCCCTTGGAGCGGCTGCTTTCTTCGGCTTTGCCCTTGGCATTGGCGCTGGTCTTCTTGGCGGACGCGGCGGCGGCGGTTTCCTTGAGATTGACTGGCTGGAGGCCTTTCTTGTCGAGGACGCGGAGGGCTTCCGGGCGATCTGCGGCGTCGATTTCACCGGTGGTGACGGCACCGTTGGCGGCGAGGGCTTTATAGGCGAAGAGAGGCATCTTGGATTTAAAATTTCAAATTTGAGATCTCAGATTCATTCCCCGCCGCCGATGTCGGAGGATGTGACGGAGATGACTTCCTCGATGGTGGTTTCGCCTTTCATCACTTTGTGCCAGCCGTATTCGCGCATCGGGATGTAGCCGTCGCGGACGGCTTGGGCGCGGAGTTCCACGGCTTGGGCGCGGTGGGCGACGAGTTCCTGCATCGGCTGGGTGAGCAGGATGATTTCGTAAATGGCGAGGCGGCCGGAGAAGCCGGTCATCCGGCAGCGATCACAGCCTTTCGGCGAATAGACCTGGCCGGGGATGTGCAGCGGGATGCCGAGATCGCGGCGGTCCTGATCGCTGACTTCGCGCGGGGTTTTGCAGGTCGGGCAAAGTTTCCGGACGAGGCGCTGGGCGAGGAATGCGCGGACGGCGGCGGAGACGAGGAACGGCTCCACGCCCATGTCGATGAGCCGGCTGATGCCGCCCATGGCGTCATTGGTGTGGAGAGTGGAGAACACCAAGTGACCGGTGAGCGACGCGCGGATGGCGATTTCCGCGGTCTCAAGGTCGCGGATTTCCCCGATCATGACGATGTTCGGGTCGGCCCGCAGGATGGAGCGCAGCGCGGTGGCGAAGGTCAGGCCGATCTCGTTTTTCACGGCGATCTGCATGACGCCGACGAGCTTGTTTTCCACCGGGTCCTCGACGGTGACGATCCGCCGCTCCGGGTGGTTCACCTCGGTGAGGAAGGAGTAGAGGCTGGTCGATTTACCGGATCCGGTCGGACCGGTGATGAGGATGATGCCGTTGGGGAGGTGCAGCAGAGACTCGATTTTCTTGAGCACGAACGGCTCCATGCCGAGCTTGGCGATGTTGAATTTTTCCTGGTTGAGGAGACGCAGGGAAACGCTTTCGCCCTCGACGGTCGGGACGGTGGCGACCCGGACGTCGATGGTCGCGCCTTCGAACTGGAGGTTGATCCGGCCGTCCTGGGGCACGCGGCGCTCGGCGATGTCGAGGCGGGCCATGATTTTCAAACGGGCGATGACGGAGCTTTGCAGCGCCTTGATGTTTTCCGGCACGGCGACCTCGATCAGGCGACCGTCGATCCGGTAGCGGATGCGGAGGTTGGTGCTGAGCGGCTCGACATGGATGTCCGTCGCGCGCTGGTCGAGCGCTTCGCGGATGATCTGGTTGACAAATTTCACAACGGAGGCTTCCTCGTCGTCGTCCTGGTCGATGACGTTGGCCTCGTCCTCGCCGCCTTCGATCTGGTCGTAGTCGAAATCGCGGCCTTCGAGGATCTGTTCGAAGGTGTCCGCGCCGACCCCGTAAAGGCGGCGGAGCGCTTCGTGCAGGCGCTTGCGGGAGGCCATGCACCAGTCGATCGGCAGCGCGAGTTCCTGCGCGGCGGCCTGGCGGGCGATCAGGTTGAAAGGATCAAATGTGCAAAGTTTCAGCCGCTTGTGGTCGCCCTCGCCGGTGATCTCGACGGGCAAAAGCCGGTGGCGCAGCGCCAGACGCGGCCCGCAAGCTTCGCGCAAGGGCAGCGGCACTTCCGCCAGCGGGATGCTCTCGAGCCACTCGATGCCGAGATCGTGGGCGAGCTCGCACATGTAAAGTTCTTCATCAATGACGCCGGAGTCGAGCACGTCGTCGATGGGTGAACGCTGGCGTTGGGCTGCGGATCGCAGGACTTCGGTGAGCGCGGGGATGTCGTCGCAACCGGTGCGGCGGGCTGGTTCAATCAAAAGCTGGGTCATGGGCGGCGACTTCTTGTCGCCTAAACGCCTCGTGGGCGCAACCTTGTCTCTTGAAAATCCTCGATTCTCAGATAACACCCCCGGGAGGACCGCCGGTTGACAGGACGGGCCGGGCAGCGTTTGCTGGCGGAGATGTCGCCCGCTTGCTGGAACCAACGATTTTGAGCTCGAAGAATTCCCACCCACGTCCCGTCGGCCATGTGCGGGTGCCAGCCGCCGTGATTGGATCGCTCTCGATCCTGCTCGCGGCGGGGCTGAGTGCGCTTGGGATTCTCGATCGGGTGAACGGGATGACCGCCAAAGGGCTGTTAGCGGAGAAGGCTGCCGGGTTTCCGAGAGCGCTGCCCGAGTGGTCGGTGTGGTTGGCGGCGGTGTTGTTCGCCTTCGGCTTGTCGTTCGCGATCCTCAGCGTGGCCGGGACTTGGCGGCGATGCGTGTTGTGGATCACGGCGGTGGTTCTGGTCGCCGGCTGGGCACCGGTGCTCAGTCTGGCCGCGCATGCGCCGGACATCGCCGCGCCGTTCATCGCGACGGTGTGGTCCGGGGTGTGCGCCTTGGTTTACGCGGGAAATCACCGGATGGCCTGCGATAAAATGCAACGACCCGGCACCGGGGGTTCAACCAGACCAACTGATGAAGCGCGCTGATTTCCCGGAACCCGTCAAAGCGCTGGTCGGCGAACTCAAACGCCTGCC
>JANOZJ010000101.1:0-8922 GCA_031429315.1 Akkermansiaceae bacterium | reverse complement strand
CAAACCGACTTGCGGTTGTCCCAATACCGGGAGGAAACCCAGCGCCTCGCGGTCCAGATCCAGCAGGTCGCCGCCATCAAGACGAGCGAGTCCGCGCCTCGCGCCGTCAACCAGCTTGAGCGCAAAATCGGCACTTGGCTCACCGATTGGCAAAGCACGATCCGAGTCCATCTTTTGGACCGCGACCAGCGCATCACGAGCCAACTTCACGCCGAAGTCGCCGCAATGTGGGCACGCACCGAATCCCAGCTCACGCGACTTGAGAGCCAGACCGCGGATCGCCAAGCCATCGACGGGCAGTTCAAGCAGATCGCAATCGCAGCCCGCGCTTTCGCCGAGAGTGTGTCACCCACCCCTTTCAACCCCGGCTCTGCCCCCCCCATCAATGCCCGCTGATCTCACTCCGCTCCCCAACGTGCCCCTGGGACTTGTCGCACCCACCGTCAAATCAGCGGCGTGGAGCTGGCTGCCCTCCCCGATTGCCGGAGAACCAGTGGCCGCGCCGTTGCCGTCACCGTCGTTGCCGCCATTGACGGTCGGAGTGACGGCGGCTTCGCCCGTGACTCCGCCGTCGTGGCGCTCGCCCGTGCCTTCGGCGGAAACCACCACCCCGCCCCAGCCATCCCCTGCTTCCCCGCCAGCCGGAATCGTCCACCCGCAAGAACCGGAATTCACCGATGCCGACCTCATCGCAGCGTTCGCGCCAATCGTCGAGCATGCCGTTCATGGCGCCATCTACACCAAAGAGAACGTCGTCGGCACCTATCTGGAACCGATGCTCCGCGCCACCATCCGCCGTGCGCTCGCGGAATCCACCCCTGGCTCGCGGCCCTTCCACCCTCCTGGTGCCATTGATCGTTTCGTCTGGCATCTCCAAGCGCTCTTCACCAGTCGCACCTACGAGGACATTTTCTTCGAGAAAACCCACCGTTTCCAAATCGGCGAGGTCTTCCTCGTCGATGCGGCCAGCCTCGCGCTGGTCTCGTTTGCCAGTTGCGATCCGGCCCGTCACTCCTCGCCGCGGCGCGTCGAAAGCTCGGTCCAGCGCCTGGCGCTGCAACTTCGCGACGCATCGGGAAAACTCCGGGACTCCTTCGAGCTCCCGGACCAGCGCCACGTCATCGCCCGCGCCGGTCGCTTCGTCACCATGCTGGCCGTCGTCCGCGGCCACCCCAGCGAGCTCGTCATCGCCGACCTCGAATTCGCCCTGCGCCGGATCGAAGACCGCTTCCGCGATCAATTCCAGCAACAAGGTTCGGCACTTCTCTACCCCCTCCAGCCGTTTCTTGAAGAGTGCCTCCTCATCCAGGCTCCAGCCAGCGCGGCTTGAATTTCACTCCTCCGGCTTGCCGAGTGCTAACAGGACAATGGACGGCACGGGCAATGGCTTTTCCTCCAACAAATCCTGCAACAAATTCTGCAACCACGGCCGCGTGGCGGAAACTTGTTCGACCACCAGTGCGTGCTCGCCGCTTTTCCCGGTCGTCCGGTAGCGCTCGACCAGGATCCCCACGGGGATTTCCTCCCCTTCCAATAGCAGTTCGAGGGCGATCGTTTTCTCGCGGCTGCGGATCCGCAGCTCGGTGACTTTGCCGTAGCGATCCAGCCGGGAAGCCAAGATGGATTTTGCCGCCGAGGAAGTGAGACTGTCTTTGATACCGCCGAACATGGCGTGACGGTAGGGGTTCGCCGCTGCAGATCAACCCTCTTTCAAAGGCGGCGGCATCTTGCTGGCCGCTAACAAATACGCCAGCACCGCCTGTGCATCAGCCGGATCGAGTTTGGACTTCCGCGCCATCTCCGGCATGATCTCGTGGGTGAGTTCATCCACCCCGAAGCCGGCGGGATCTTCAAACGGGTGGCACTTGGCGCACTTCGCCTGATGCACCTGATAGCCGCGCTCCAGCCGCGACTGCGGCGCGGGCGAGGCTTTCACGAGCTGGCCGCTAACAGGCGGAGCGGTGTAGCCGGGAGCGCATGAAAAGACCATCAGCGCGAGCCCCACCACCGCGAGGGTGGGACGAACGGCGACCAGGTGGCAACGGTTGGCTTCCATGGTTAGAAATCCACCGCAAAGATGGTCCGGAGCTGGAAGTCCGGCTCGTCGGCCAGCGATGTGACCTGCCACAACCCTGTGAGAGCGACCGAAAAGCGGTTGTTCCGCCAGGAGACGTTCGGGCCGAGGAAAACGCCGCTATCGCCAAACGTATCGACGTCCGGCACGGCGATCTCATGGAGCACTTCCGCCCCCACGGACCACGACGGGTTGATTTGATAACTGACTCCGGCGGACTGGAACAACTCGGCCTCGTCGTTCTGATAATCGTCCTCCCACTCGATCTCACCGCCGACGTTGTAAACAAACATCCACGCGCCGAGGTTTTTCTGGAGCAGCAGCTTGGCTTCCAGCTCGATGAAGTCGTCGCTGCCCTTGATTTCACCGTAGAGAGCGGAACCGAAGGGCGTGGTGTTAGGGTCGGTGAGGTTGTATACGGCCTCCAGCGCGACAGAGCGGAATTCGGTCTTGCCCGATTCCATCGAGGATTCCTCGTGCCGCCACTCGGCGAAGTAGAAGGCGAGCTGGAGTCGGTCGGTCACGCCGTATTCGAATTCGTGACGGATGTCGAAGCGCTCGAAATCCGGGTCGCTGGCCTTGTTGGTCTTCCAGGTGACCCAGCTTTCCAACTCCATCGCGCCGGCCGCCATGGTGGTGGTCTCGTAGCTGTAAGTGAACCGGCGGCTGCCCGCTTCAGCGGAACCGGCGAGGGTGAGGGCGGCACCCAGGCAGGGAACGAGTCCGCGCAAGGTCTTGGTGATTTGATGTGTTTTCATGGCGTCGATGGAGGGCGAGAGCGGCAATCAGCAATTCACTATTGCGAATGAGTCTCACTTGCGGCGATGGAACGTGACCGCAAGCGATCCGTCAACCGAAAATTTCCCCGCCACCGAAAATTTCCGCCGACGAGGTTCCCCGCCACCCGCATCACAGCCTTTCCATGAACTTGCGGGCTCTCACCGCACGAGCCAGCACGTCGTGGACGGACTCGTGTTCCCCGGCGGAAAGTTCCAGCACCAACATGCCGTGGAAGCCATTGCGCCGGAGTTCGCCAATGACCCACGGCCAGTCGATATTGCCGTCCCCCGGCACGAGATGCGCGTCGCGGTCACCGCGGTTGTCATTGACGTGGACCATTTTCAAATGCCCGGATAATTTCTGGATCACGATGCCCATTTCACCGGCCAGTTGCGCATGGCCGGTGTCCAGGCAGGTGCCGACGTAACTGGTATTGATCTCCCCTAGCAGATACATCATGTCCCGCACGTGGCCGAACAGCAGGTGGGGCAGCATGTTCTCAACACCAGTTGGACCCCCAGCTCGCGACAACTTGCGGCGACCCGGTTCAACGCGTCTGCGGCAAAGTGCATCCGCCGGAGGAATTCCTCATGCGGCGGCTGCCCCGCCCGCTCCGGTCCCGGATGCAGCACCACGTTTTCGCAGTCCATCAGCGCGGCGGCTTCACAGGCGAGGATCAATTCCCGCAGCGCCGCCACGCGTCGTGCGATCATCTCTGGCGTGGCAAGTGAGCTTCTGCCGTTTCGGCTTCTCCAGCTCCGGCAGCGGCTCCACGGTCATGAACATGTGCGCCCTGCCCGGCTTCAGCCATGCCGGTAGGGGCGAAAGCAGTCTCACGCTGCCATCGGCTCCGATTTCGATATCCGTTTCCAACGTGTTCATGCCCAGAGAGTAACCGGGTTTTGGAAAACGTAAAGGTTACAAGCTCCGCCGGGATTGATGGACTCACTCACTGGAAGACTAACGATCCATTTTGAATAGCGAAGTCGGTGATGAGAAGGAGTGGATCGGGCAAGATTTCCGTGCCGGTTTTCTCAAGTCGAAAACGGATTTCGGCAGTTCTGATAGCGGAGTCCCAATCGAAGGGCAGCAGGTGGAACCGCTTGAGAACAGTGGAGACTTTTTGCCCCTCGCGCACGAGGTCGTTGCAACGGAGCACCCCAGCGAACAACTCGAAAACGCTCACCATGGAGACGGCGCAATCCTCGGGACTGCGTGCGGCAAGTCCCTAGATGACCTTGGAACTCCCGCGCATGGCGGCGATGCAGACGTTGGTATCGAGGAGGTAGGTCATCCGGTGAATTCCACGATAGGAGGGAGTTCGCCTTGATCGGGCCGGGTGAAATTGGCGTCATCGATGCGAATGCTCTCGAAGAACCCATCGGGCCAGGAAGAGGCTTTGACCAGCACCAGCAACACGCCATCGCCCAGACGACGGATGGAGACTTCCCTGCCTTCAAATCGAAGTTCTTTGGGAATTCTCACCGCCTGCGAGCGACCATTGGTAAACAAAGTCGCTGTCATAGCCGGTCTACACCCGCTCGGTTGCAGGCGGTCAACGAACAATCCACAAGCCATGACCAATAAAGCAGTGATTGAATGGGGGCCTCGCCAACTCACGAAGGAATCCGTAAATGTGAATGCGCGAGGCCTGACCCGATTCTTGCGGCATTATTAGCGGTCCTTTTGGTGGAGACTTAGATATAACTCATTGAATTCAAACTAATTATTGATGATGGGTTTGTTTCTTAAAAGGGACTTCCGGTGTAGAGACACTGCCAACGACCCCCGATTTATTGGGTTGCTCCCCGCACGTGCCCTCCTAGTCTCCCCCAATCCCACCACCCTCTGATGGGAGCGAATCTCCGGCCATCCCGTTCTTCTTCCTGACCTCATGCGCGTCCTCTCGATCGACCCCGCCGTCCGCAACACCGGCTATGCCGTGATCGAGGGCGATCCCCGCAAGCCGGTCGTGCTCGCCTTCGACGTCATTTGCATCCCGAAAACCATCCCTCAATCCGCCGCCCTCTCGGCCATCCGCACCCACCTGGTCAACGTCATCCAGAAGTTCCAGCCCGATGAGGTCGCCGTCGAGGGCATCATCTACGTGCAGTCGCACCAGACCGCCATTTCCATGGGAGCCGCCCGCGCCGCCGCCCTGATCGCCGCCGCCGACCACGGCTTGCGGGTCTATGAATACTCGCCCAAAAAAGTGAAAATGGCGGTCGTCGGCAACGGCAACGCCAGCAAGCCGCAGGTCGCCTTCATGGTCCGCGCGCTGTTAGGATTGTCCGAGACCCCGCCGCCCGACGCCGCCGATGCGCTCGCCATCGGCATGGCCCACCTCCAAGCGTCCGATCCCCTCAAAGCCAAACTCTTCGAACGTCGCCTTGTATAAGATTCTTCAACTAAAAACAGCCCGCCTTGCTCCAATTCATCCATCTCCCCGAACCCATCGACTATGACGAAGGTCTCCGGCTCCAGGACCGGCACGTCCAAGCCATTCTAACCGGCACCGGCGGCGACACCATCCTCCTGCTCGAACACATCCCCGTTTACACTATCGGCCGGCTGCGTGACCAATCGTCCCTGCGCGATCCGGCGTCGCTCCCCTTCCCCGTCCACGAAACCAACCGCGGCGGCCAAGCCACCTACCACGGCCCCGGCCAACTCGTCGGCTACCCCATTCTCGACCTCACTCCGCGCGGCAAGGACCTCCACGAACACTTGCGGAAACTCGAAGACGCCCTGATCCGCGCCTGTCACTGCTTCGGGGTCGATGCCGGCCGCCGCGCCGGGCTAACAGGCGTGTGGGTGGAGAACCGCAAGCTCGCCTCGATCGGCGTCGGTGTTAGGAAATGGATCTCCATGCACGGCTTCGCCATCAACATCACCGCGGAAAGCCTGCCGCCGTTTTTCGCGATCACCCCGTGCGGGATCGACGGCGTCGCCATGAGCTGCCTGGCCAGCGAAGCCGGGCGCGAAATCACCGTCGCCGAGGCCGCCACGGTGATCGCGGAAGAGCTGCGCGGGCTTTGAGGAGGGTCGGCTTTCAGCCGGACCCGGGTTGACCGGAGGTCAACCCTCCTTGGCGGTCACCAAGGCCGTCACTGCCTGCTTCTAACAATCTCAATCTCCACCGCCTTGCTGGTCGGGGTGCCGCTGCCCTCGGCTTGGCTGTCCACCGGCACCAACACGTTAGCCTCGGGGAAATAGGCAGCGGCGCAGCCTTTGGGCATTTCGTAGGGGATGGCGGTGAAGGCTTTGAGCGTGCGGCGTTGCTCGCCCCAGATGCTGGTGATGTCCACTGGCGAACACGGCGCGATGCCCCTTTCCTTGAGGTCGTCGGGATTGACGAGGATGATCCGGCGGCCGTTGGCGATGCCGCGGTAGCGGTCGTCGAGACCGTAGATGGTGGTGTTGAACTGGTCGTGGCTGCGGAGGGTTTGCAGGACAAGCCGACCGGCCGGGACTTCGAAAACATCCATGTTAGAGAGGCTAAAGTTGGCCTTGCCACCCGGAGTCTCCCAGACGCGCTGCTTCGCCGGATTGGGCAGATAGAAGCCGCCGGCCTGCCGGGCGCGATCGTTGAAATTGTCAAATCCCGGGACCACACGCTCGATCACGCTGCGGATTCGGTCGTAGTCTTCCGCCAGCCAACGCCAGAGTACCGGGCTATCAGGGCCGTGCATGGCTTCCGCCAGCCGGGCGATGATTTCGACTTCGCTCAAGAGGTGCGGCGATGCGGGTGTTAGCACGCCGCGCGACATCTGGACGACGCCCATCGAATTCTCGCAGGTGACGAATTTCCCAGCGCCATCGCGTTCGCTGCGCCCGAGACAGGGCAGGATCAACGCGGTGCGACCGGTGACGAGATGGCTACGGTTGAGCTTGGTGGAGATATGGCAAGTGAGCTCGCAGTTGCGCAGGGCGGCGGCGGTGAAATCGGTGTCCGGCGAGGCTTGCAGGAAATTGCCACCGAGCGCGAAGAAGACCTTGGCCGCGCCGCGGTGCATCGCGTGAATGGCGGCGACCGTGTCGTAGCCGGAAGCGCGCGGCGACTTGATGCCGCACTCGCGATCGAGCGCCGCCAGAAACGCCTCGGGCATTTTCTCGAAAATCCCCATCGTGCGGTCACCCTGGACATTGCTGTGGCCGCGCACCGGGCAGAGGCCGGCACCGGGACGACCGACCGCCCCTAACAATAGATGGACATTGACCACCTCGCGGATGGTGGCGACGGCGTTGCGATGCTGGGTGAGGCCCATCGCCCAACAGGTGATGAGTTTGCGGCTGCCGCCAAGCAGCGTGGCGGCCAGAGAGCGGATTTCAGCCTCCGCGACGCCACTCATGCGGGTGATTTCCGACCATGGAGTGGCATCGACGAGAGCACGGTATTCGACATGATGCCGGGCGTGATCTCGGAGAAACGCGGCATCCACAACCGTCCCGGGGTGCTCGGACTCTTCCTCTAGCAGCGCTTTCGCGATCCCGCGGAAGAGCGCGAGATCGCCATTGACGCGGACCCGGACAAACCCCGAGGCGAGCGCGGTGGCCCGCCCTAACAGCGACGCAAGCGGATGCTGCGGATGAATGAAACCAACCAGTCCGGCCTCTTTCAAGGGATTGATCGACACCACTGTGGCACCGCCCTTCACCGCGGCTTCCAGCGTACTCAACATCCGCGGGTGGTTGGTCCCGGGATTCTGGCCGACGCAAAGGATCGTGTCGGCTAGCAGGAAATCATCGAGAGTCACGGTGCCCTTGCCGATGCCGATGGACTCCTTCATGGCCAGCCCGCTGGACTCGTGGCACATGTTCGAGCAATCCGGCAAATTGTTGGTGCCGTAGCTGCGGACCAACAACTGATAGAGGAAAGCCGCCTCGTTGCTGGCACGGCCGGAGGTGTAGAAAACGGCCTCGTCGGGCGACGCCAGCGCCTTCAGGTGGCGGGCGATGATGGCAAAGGCCTCGTCCCACGACACCGGCTGATAGTGGGTGGCCCCCTGCCGCAGGATCATCGGCCTGGCGATGCGTCCCTGGCGGTCATGCCAGAGATCGCTTTGCGCGGTTAGATCGGCGATGGAATGCGCTACGAAAAATTCCGCGTCGGCGAGATTGCGGGTGGCCTCGGAGGCCAGAGCCTTAGCGCCGTTTTCACAAAACTCGGCGAACGAGCGTTCACCATCCGGGTCAGGCCAGGCGCAACTCGGGCAATCGAAGCCGCCCGCCTGGTTCATTTCGAGAAGCCCGCGGGTGCCCCGAAACGGGCCTGCCTCGCGCAAGATATGTTTCAACGACGAAGCAACCGCAGGCACGCCGGCCACCCATTCCTTGGGCTTCGATTGTTGGATCTCCCCGTCTTCATGCATTTCCATCAAACCAACCGGAGGCCGGGGATCTTTCAAGTGTGAATCGGAAGCCACCACCTGGACTGCCGCTCTACCCTACCGCTCCGGCTCAATCCGCCAATGGCGCGGGAGTTCCCAGTTCTGCAATTTCCCGGCGCTGGCGGACTTCAGATCGTCGAGGCGGACGCCCGGGTTCGGCTCGACGAGCACGCCGATTTCCTCGAAGCGCTCGGCATCGGCACTCGGCACCGCGAAGACGCTGATGCGCCGGACCAGCCCGGTGGCGAGAATGGCCGCTTCGACTTTGGCCGGGCTGACTTTCCGCCCGGCGACGTTGATGGCCGCGCCGACGTTGCCGGTTAGGTGAATTCGTCCCGCGCCGTCGAGGAACCCGAGATCACGGGTGAGATACAATCCGTTTCCTAACACGTCATCCGCCCGCGGCGCGTCGTAGCCGGTGGCGACGCCGCTGCTCCGGACTAACAAGCGCCCGTCGCCGCCGCTGGTGACCGTCACCCCGGGCAGCGGCGTGCCGACGTCCGTGGCGGATTCGCGGGGCGTGGCGGTGGTGTCCAAGGAAATCCCGCCGCACTCGCTGGCTCCGTAGAAATTGCGGATCTTCAATCCGGCGGCGGCGAAGACCTCGGCCTCCAGCGCCAGCGTCAGCGGCGCGCCGGCTGATAGAGCGAGCGGGATCGGCGCGCCCTTGAGGATTCC
>JANOZJ010000100.1:0-3545 GCA_031429315.1 Akkermansiaceae bacterium | reverse complement strand
TTCCGAGCGAGTGGGCTTTGAAAACGTTTTCCGACAAGAACGAGGATTGGATCATCTCCGAGCAACCGTTCCCGCCGCTGGCGGTGGTGAAGTGATCGAGGCTGCCTGGAGTGCTCTGGAAGCGCGCATTCCGGGCTACTTGAGCCCGTGCTCGGTCTTGAACGCCGCCGCGGCTTCCGGATCGTCCTGCAATTTATTCACGAGGATGAATCGAAGGGTTTTCTCGCGCCTTTCGTCAGGCGGCAGCGTCATGATCCATTGCATGGCCGTTTCACGATCGTGTTTGTAAATGGTCAGCGCGTAGCCACGGATCGCGGCGTTTTTGGCAGGCCCATCGGGAGCATCACCCAGCCACTTTCCGACAGCTTCGTAGTCTTGCTCCGTCCAATTACCGATCAAATTAATGATATGTTGGTCACCCTTGCCCGGAGAAAAATTCCCACCAATCCACTCGACCCATTGGACGTGTTCGTCGCCGTTATAGTTCCTGGTCAGTTCGCCACAGATGCTATCGAGTTCTTTCGAAGTCAAATTGGCACTGGCGAGCCATTTACTGCCAGCCTCGAAGCCATCCTTCTTAAAGCCCCAGGAAAAATAGCCGACCATCTGATCCGCCGCCTGCCTGGCTTCCTTGTCATCCTTGTGAGCCTCGCGATACTCGCGGAGTGCGGCGAGCGTGTCGTTTCGTTGTTCATCCGTCGCCGCAGCGGACACGATGTCGTGCATCGCACTGTGGGAATCCGAAGCATTCAAGCCCAGTCCTGCCATGAGCATGAAGGCCAACCTCGGATCCTTTCCGGCGGCCGAGTGGAAAACGTTGCCCATGGATTGCGCTTTCATGGCGTCAGGATACTCTGCGGCGTTTTTCTTCATCCACTGCACGGCGGAGACGGGATCGTCCTTCGCCCAGTTCCCCAGTGAATCTGAAATGACATACTCGATACCGTTGGCGTTTTTGAGCGCGGCGGAATGCTCCATTACAAACGCCAGCGCGGCACGTGGATCCTTTTTTGCGAGAACCATTCTAAGCAGGTGAACCACTTGTTCCGCCCGCTTTCTCCCGTCGAGTTCTGGGCTGGCGAGCAGCTCAGCGATTAGAATCTTCAAACTGGTTCCATCCAGAGCCGAAATGCGTGCAAAGCAATCTCGATAGCGAGTTTGCGATGCTTCGTCGGGCTTGCGATCCGTTTCGGATGTTTTCGCCAATTGAATGTATTCGATCGCAAGAAGTCTCGCCTCGGCCTCGCGGTCGATCCGAACTCTTTTGGCACTTCGGGTCGAATGAGCATCGCCCACTGAAATACCTAACCGTGCGGCCTCGGTGGCGAGTTTTCTCTCGTCCGCACGGGCTGCCGCGAGCAGCCCGTCGATCTGCCAGCCAAGTCCTGCGGCGGTCGCGAGTATCAGCGCTGAAATGGCGATGGAGATTTTCATGAGTCGGAAGGGTGAATCAATTGAAACGCTTGAGGATTTCCGCACGGCGGGTCTCATCGGAGATCTTGCCGGCAAGTTTCCGGCCCAATTCTTTGTCCCGATTGGAAATGTCCACGATTTCCAAGAAGGTGGCCAGCACGGCATCGCTGCCGGATGTCTCCTGCAATTCCACCGCGAGTCCCGAAACCCTGGGGAACCCGGTGGTCCCTTTCACCGCCGCTGCAAGCGATCTTGCGGTCATCGTGTCCACGTTTTGGGGGGAGATTTTTGCGAATTCTCCCCGCAGGGCTTCAAGATCGTCCAACGTCACTTCCCGCCTGCCGCCCAGCTTGTCGATGCAGTTTTTCGAGAAATTTTCCGCACAGGAAATCCTTTCCTCGGGTGTTGCCTCAATGACATCCATGTAAGCATTGAACTTCGGAAATTCCTCCACGCTCCAGAAGTAGGGCACGCAATCGGCAAGCATCGGAGCCTGGAGATTCACGGGCAACTGGCTGCGGACGAGGTTGGCGAAAGCCAGGTGATTTCCTTCTGTCAGAGGTTCATTGAGCACTCGGTTAACCATCCTGCCGGTCATTGATGAAATCAACGCCGCCCGTTGTTTTTCCGGTATCGCGCTGAGGCGGCGGGCGGCGGCAGCAGGATCGGACGCCAGCAAGACGCCGATCAACCCGAATTCGAAATAGTTCCGGGGTTGTTGGCCGTCCGTATCGTCGAGTCGCTTGCTGTCGAGATTTCCGGCGGCGATCCGCGCGTCCAACCACGCGATGGCTTTGACCAGATCCTTCTCCGCCCATAGTTCGAAGGCGGAGGGAAGTGGCAACTCCTCCCGAAGCCGGTCCGCGAAGTGGTTCAGCACCCACTCGGGATCGATCTCCGTCAACGGCATGATGGCAGCGGATTCAAGTTGGTTCCGACGTGTATTGGAAACCTCAAGCGCGGCGATCTGATTGAGAGTGCCGATCAGTTCCGCCAGCGACATGGATGTCAGACGCTTTTGGAATCGCTGCAACTCAGGCCCGTTTCCCTTTTCGGCGGCGAGTTTCTGCCAATCGATCGGCCCGTCGTCTTTTGTTAGTTTGATCGGCGTTGAAGTTTTGACCGAGTGGGCAACGGCGATTTCGTCACGCAAGAGTCCGTTCCTCGCCTCCGTGGCGGAGAGGGAATGATACTTTGTCCCGGTCCAGGCTCCGGCCAGAATCAAAGCGACAACAGGCGGGATCAATGAGGTGGATTTCATGAGGGCGGCAATGGAGGTGATGATGGCTGACAGGCCGAAGGAGCTGACAGTCCCCGCAGCAATCGCCTTGGAGGCGATCACGGAAACCGGAAGTGCCGCCGCCTGCGCATCGGCGGCGAAGCTTGCGAGCAGGGCGGCGGATAGGGTGCCGCTGGTTTGCACGCCACGGCGGATGAGTTTCCCTCGCAGCCGCTCGGTGGCGCGGTCGATGCGTTTTTGCGCGGCGTCGGTGGCGATTCCTAACGTGTCGGCAATCTCACGGACGGTTAGAGAGCGATAGAAACGCAGCAGCAGCGCCTCGCGGTCCTTGTCGGATAGAGCGGCGAGCGCGTCGTCGAGCACCGGCTGCATTTCCTGCCAGGCGTCGTTAGAAGCGTGAGAGGGCTCGGTTTCCATGGCGGCTTGGAGGAGTTGGCGTTTGCGGTTTTCGCGCTGGGATTTGCGGTTCAGGTTCTTCGCCTGCATGATCGCGGTGGTGTGCAACCAGCCGCCGAGCGACGCGCACGAGGTGAGTGATTTCGCCTTGTGGGCGAGGGCGATGAAGGTGAGCTGGGAGGCCTCGGCCGCCATCGAGTCCTCGCCACAGGTCCGTTTGGCGGTCGCGTGGACAAGCCCGGCGTAGCGGGCGACGAGGGCATGGAACGCGGGCTCACGCTGCCGACCCAGCCAATCGGCTAGCAGTTCGGGATCGGATGGCGCGGAGGATTGCATGATCTGAAAGAGAGTGTCATGGCAGCCTCAGAGGCGGACAAAAATCTTCGGGAAATTTTGAGATCCTTGGAGTGCTGGACGCTCTGCGCGTTGCGGCCTTGGTATGTAGTTTAACCCTTTAGGGTGTCTTTGTGCCGCTCGGAAGACACCCTAAAGGGTT
>JANOZJ010000099.1:0-6175 GCA_031429315.1 Akkermansiaceae bacterium | reverse complement strand
TCAAAGCCCTGCTGCGCAACGCCCTTACCGATCAAATCCATGACCGTGCGCTGTTTATGAAAGGCATTGATGTCAGTTATTACTATGAAGGTTACAGCGAATTCAAAACCGAGGAACTGTAGCCATGAATCAACTGCTCACGGATCACTCAGCTTCCCGCGCAGCCCAATTGCGCAACAACCTGTTGCGCAATTGCCTTGGGGGCACGTTCTCCCGGAAAAAGAACCGTCTCGTCGCCGAGTATGCCCTGCGCGGCTTGGACCAATCCATCGCCGTCGCCGCTTGGCAGACCCAACTCACCGAATCCCTCCCTGAGGAACTGCGCGGCAGTCTTCCCACCATCGAGGAAATCGAAGCCGAGCTGGCTGGCGACCTTCCACCCGAATCGCCAAAACAAGGAGAATCTCATGACTAACGCATTCGAAATCCGCCGTACTAGTCCGGCATATCCTCCTAAAAGTGGCTGTGGCGTCCCGCCGCAGACCGTTGCCGGAGGCGTCTCGCCTCCCGTCTTCCGCCCCAAGTTGACGATTTCCCGCCTCAGCCGTAATACACCAATAGACGCATCATCTCCCGACCTTCGACTTTGAGACCTTGAGACATTCGACTCATGAATTTTTACATCCCCACCTCTGCGGCATCATGAAAAAGCCCGCCAAATCCAGCATCGAAGTCCGGGGGACCGTGGTGAACATCGTCAGCCAAAACGAGGCGGATTACATCTGCCTTACCGACATCGCCCGATTCCGCAATCCGGACGCCACCGACGACCTCATCCGGAATTGGCTCCGCAATCGCAACACCGTCGAGTTTCTCGGAATCTGGGAACAGCTCCACAACCCCGGTTTTAATCCCGTCGAATTCGACGGGATTAAAATGCAGGCCGGCCTCAACAGCTTCACGCTGACTCCCAAACAATGGAACGAGCGCACCGGTGCCATCGGCCTGATCTCCAAGGCCGGGCGCTACGGCGGCACGTATGCCCACAAGGACATCGCCTTCGAGTTCGCCTCGTGGATCTCCGTCGAGTTAAAGCTTTACCTCATCAAGGAATTCCAGCGCCTCAAGGACGAGGAAAACGACCGACTGAAGCTCGATTGGAACCTCCAACGCACCCTCGCCAAGATCAACTACCGCATCCACACCGACGCCATCAAGGACACCCTCATCCCGCCCTCAATCACCAAGGCCCAGGCCTCCGCCGTCTATGCCAGCGAGGCGGACCTGCTCAACGTCGCCCTCTTCGGCCAAACCGCCAAACAATGGCGCGACGCCAATCCCGGGGCCGAAGGAAACCTCCGCGACCACGCCCCGCTGGAACAACTCGTCGTCCTCACCAACCTCGAAAGCCTGAACTCCGTCTTCATCCGCCAAGGCCTGCCACAACCCGAACGCCTCGCCACCCTCAACGACATCGCCATCACCCAAATGCGCACCCTGCTCTCCGCCAGCAGCGTGAAGCGACTTAAATAAAACCGCCATTCTCACCTGAATTCCGATGATGCCCAAAGCCACCGTTTACCTCGAAACCACCATCCCGAGTTTCCTGACCGCCAGGCCCTCGAACGACCTGATTCTTGCAGGACAACAGCAACTCACCCTTCGCTGGTGGAATACCCGGAAGCGGCACTATTCCGTGTTCATCTCCGAACTGGTCATCGAAGAAGCGGGAAGAGGCGACTCCCAAGCAGCCCGAAAACGCATCGATGTGATCAAAAGCCTGCCCATTCTCGAAATCGACGACGAAACCATCAAGCTCGGTGCCAAAATTCTCAAAAGCGGCGTCATTCCCCAAAAGGCCGCAGCCGATGCGGGGCACGTCGCCGTTGCCGCGAGGCACGGAATCGACTATCTTCTGACGTGGAACTGCAAACACATTGCAAACGCGGAGATCATCCGGCGGCTGGATCAAGTGATCCGGGACCAAGGATACCTCGCACCAACCATCTGCACACCCACCGAACTTTTTGGAAGCCAAGACCATGAATAACAATCCACTCGTCACCGAAATCCGCAAAAAGCGGGCCGAAATCCTCGACTCCTATCAAGGCGACTATCACGCCATGATGAACGCCATGAAACAAAACCAATGGGAAAGCGGCCACGAGGTTGTGAACCTCGCCCGCGAGAATCGCCAGGCTCCGGTTTCTGCAAAGACCACCCGTCGCAAAACCGCAAAACTCCCGGCGAAATGACCGCAATGAGGAGTCGCGACATTCCTGTCGCGCCGCTAATGAATCGCGTGAGATCCATGCGCCAAACTCCCACTATGATCTGCCGGAAAAAGAACCGGCTCGTCGCCGAGTATGCCCTGCGCGGCTTGGACCAATCCATCGCCGTCGCCGCCTGGCAGACCCAACTCACCGAATCCCTCCCGGAGGAACTGCGCGGCAGTCTGCCCACCATCGAGGAAATCGAAGCCGAGCTGGCTGGCGACCTTCCTCCCGAATCCCCAAAACAAGGAGAATCTCATGACTGACGCACTCGAAATCCGCCACGTCAGTCCGACGTATCCCCCTAAAAGTGACTGTGGCGTCCCGCCGCAGACCGTTGCAGGAGGCGTCCAGCCTCCCATTTGCCACCCTCCAGTTGACGATTTTCGGCCTCAACCGTACTCAAGGAGAGTGGGCGTCTCGCCCACATTCTTCCACATCAATTCAGAATTTCAGCGTTTACCCCATGTTCCTCCTCAACGAAAATCGGTCCTCATCTGCGACGGCATCGCCGCCGCCCTACCGGAAGGCGATCTCCACCGACTTTCGCCTGATGCCATACACCTACTCGTTGTTGAGGTATCTTGCTGCAAATCTTCCAATATCATGCTAACTCCTCAATGAATCTCCCGGACCTTTGTCGCTACTATTTGCGCTGCTTGAGTGTGGCCTATCAAGGCGGTGTTATTGTCGCGCAGAATTCAAATACCGATTATGTCGAGTTACCTTCGCATCCGTCTAGCGATCCAGGGCTGTCAAATCTCCTCGATTATTCAGGAGTGTCAGCATTGGTAAATCTGACTCAAACAGGACAACCCAAAAAGGAACTGATGCTCGGCTACCCGATCTGCCGGATGCGCGAACCGTCTGACAGGGGGTGGAGGGATGTCTTGAAGCCAATCTTCATTGCTGAACTCAGTTTCGCGCCGGAAGACGTTGGGAAGGGGCTATTTGCGGAAGGTAATCTGACGCTCAATCCGGGCGTGCTTGGCTCTTTTGACGCGGTTGGCAATGGAGACGTCATGAGTGCGGTTGTAGCACTCACGGAAGAGCTTGGGCTGAATCAGGCAACCTCGCCCCTACTGCAAGATCTCTGCACCCGTTTGCGCGAGCTTCGTCCAGCTTGGCCATGGATAGAGAGTATCGTTCCCTCGGAGCTCTCGCAGAATGGTGGGTTGGCGTCGCTCAGTCAGAACGGGGTTTATAATCGCGCCATGGTTCTGGCTGCCGAGCCTTCCAATTTCACGAAGGGACTCGAGGTGGAGCTGGCGGAGATGGAAAGACTTTCCGATCAGGCAGTCGCGGGAACCGCGCTCGATTCATGGTTGAGACGTGATTTCTCAAATTTCCAGACACCGCCTGGCGCTGGGATGAGCCTCTTGGAGCCGCTGCCGCTAAACTCTGAACAGCGCAGGGCTGTTGAGAGGGCTTTGTCGCAGGCGCTGACAGTGGTCACCGGGCCGCCGGGCACCGGCAAATCGCAGGTGGTCTCAACGTTGTTGATCAATGCCGCGGTGCGCGGAATGCGAGTGATTTTTTCCAGCAAGAACAACAAGGCCGTGGATGTGGTTGAGCAGCGGGTGAATGATCTCGGCTCTCTGCCGATTCTCCTCCGGATGGGT
Organism: Akkermansiaceae bacterium; assembly: GCA_031429315.1. Lineage (GTDB taxonomy): Bacteria > Verrucomicrobiota > Verrucomicrobiia > Verrucomicrobiales > Akkermansiaceae > Luteolibacter. The sequence goes on along the minus strand of JANOZJ010000099.1, from coordinate 2,340 downwards.
TCGCAAGAAACGTATCAGCAAAATCTGCAATCTCACCTTGCTGGTCTTCTCGGGGCCGAGGTTTCGTCACAGGAACGGCAGGAGTTCGAGGAGGCTCAATTGGATTACCATAAATTGGAGGCGAGCGGCGCTGAAATCCAGCATATGGCGGAGGCGTTGATTGATCTTCGGAATCAAGTGGACCACGCCGAACAGGCTGTAGAATCCATTCGAAAAATGATCGACGATGAGCTTTTCCAAAGGCTTCGTGGGGAAGATACCAGCGAAATTGAGCGGGTGGCCAAGCAGATCACGACCTCTGCACAAATGGCGGATCAATCACTGCAACCATGGCTCGTCCGCTTGCTTTGGTGGTTTCTCAAAACGCGGCGCATCGCGCTGCTGAACGAATCCGCTGCTAGCACGCGCGAACTCCTTGGTCGGCTGCATGTGAATTTCCCGAACTGCCACGAAGAGGACGAGCGAGTAAAGGCTTGGACGAAGGTAGGCGAGGAACTGGCCCAGCGTGCTGACCAGACCCGTGCGATCACGGAATATTCGCGGCTCCTGAGATTGTTGACCCAAGGAGATCGGATTGAGGATTTCATGGCTGCTTTGGACGTAAATCAGAAGGAGAAGGCGATCGTTTCGAAAGGAGTCTGGGACGGCTGGCTGCGGGTAATGCCTGATCGACTTACCGCAGAGGCAAAAGTTCAGTTGGGCAACTTTGCCGCAGTCCTGAAAACAATCATTCAGGCGCAAGCGAATCACGAAAAAGCTCCAAGTTCCACTTGGTCGAGCTACTTTCGACTGCTGCCGGAGATTTCTTCTTTCCTGCCGTGTTGGGCTGTGACTGCGCTTTCGGTGCACAAGCGGTTTCCTTTCGCCCCTGGAAGCTTCGACCTGCTTATCATCGATGAAGCGAGCCAATGCGACATTGCCGCAATTCTGCCGCTACTCTATCGTGCCAAAGCGGTCGTGATCATCGGCGATCCCAAACAGCTTAATTTTATCAGTGTACTGCCTGCGGCAGTGGATGCTGATCTTCTCCATAACCACGGTCTGTCCGAACATCCCATCTGGGGCTATTCGGTCAATTCGGCTTATGATCTCGCCGTCACAATGGCGGATTCCGCGAACGTCGTTCAACTGCTGGATCATCACAGATCCCATGCCGACATCATTGGCTTCTCCATTCAGGAGTTCTACAACGCAAAGCTGAGAATTGCGACCGACTACAGGAAACTCATGATGATCGATCCGGGTTTGCCGGCGATTCAGTGGATTGATCTAATAGGTATAGTCACGCGCAACGACCGAGATGGCATTGTCAATGAAGCCGAGGCTCAGAAGGTGGTGAAGGTTTTGGAGCGCTTGGTTCTCGTTCGTGACTATCAAGGTAGCATGGGCGTGGTCACACCTTTCCGGGGACAGGCGAATCGAATACGCCTGCTTATCAGGCAAAACCCAGCGTTGAACGCGGCTTTGAATCGAAGGAATTTCATGGCGGAAACAGCCCACGGGTTCCAAGGCGATGAACGAGATGTAATGATTTTCTCGCCAGTGGTTTCTGCAAATATTCCGCAGGGATCGCTATACTTCCTGAAGCGGACAGGCAATGTGTTCAACGTGGCGGTTACCCGCGCAAGAGCAGGGCTGATTGTGGTGGGCGACAAACAAGCTGCGAGGACTTCCGGTGTCATTCACCTCAAGAGTTTCGCCGGGTATGTCGAACGCCTCTCCGGTCCAAGAACGCCAGAAACCTATCCGACCGTTGCCAAGCCAAACTTAGTTTCCGGGTGGGAAGAATATTTTTATTCGGCTCTACAGGAAAAGGGTATCCTTTCAACGCCCCAATACAACGTGGACAAATACATCCTCGATTTTGCGTTATTTGACAATGATCGCAGACTGAACATCGAGATTGACGGCGAGCATTACCACCGGGACTGGAACGGCGATCTTCTCCAACGCGACCAGCTTCGCAACATGCGTCTCCGGGAGCTGGGTTGGGATGTGATGCGGTTCTGGGTTTACGAGGTGAGGGATGAAATGGAGCTTTGCATCCAGCGCGTCCAACAGTGGCTTGACTCCGAAAAGTCTCGATCAAGCAGATGAAGCAGAAGTTGGCGGCGCAGGGAGCTTTGCCGCCTTTGATCGGTCGCCGGGCGGAGATGCTGAAAATCACCCAAATCCTGCTGCAAAGCCGGAAGAATAATCTGATTCTGGTGGGCGAGCCGGGTGTGGGGAAGACGGGAATTGTCGAGGGCTTCGCGCAGTTGCTGGCGGAGGGGAAATTGCCGGATGCCTTGGGCCGGCCAGCGGTGATCGAGATTTCCCTGACCTCGCTGGTGGCGGGGA
>JANOZJ010000098.1:0-3564 GCA_031429315.1 Akkermansiaceae bacterium | reverse complement strand
AACGAAGCGTTTCTTTGCGGCGGTTCAAAACAAGATACACTACGCCGTGCACGGCCAAACGGCAGCAGAGGTCATCGTGGATCGCGCCGACCACGAGCGGGAGAATATGGGTCTGACCAGTTGGGAAGGTGCGCCCAAGGGGAAAATCCATCGCTACGACGTTGCCATCGCCAAAAACTACCTCTCGGATTTCGAGCTAGGGCAAATGCAGCGCATCGTCTCCGCCTATCTCGACATGGCCGAAATGCAGGCGATGCGGAAGATTCCGATGACCATGGAGGACTGGGAAAAGCGCTTGAGCGGATTCCTTCAGCTCTGGGATCGGGAAATTCTACGGGATGCGGGCAAAGTGAGCGCGGAACTGGCGAAGGCCCACGCCGAAAGTGAATTCGAAAAATACCGCATCGTGCAGGATCGCTTGTTCGAGTCGGACTTTGATCGGTTGCTCACGGAGCTGCCGGAGAAAAGGGGCAAGCCATGATCACCGAAGACCAACTTGAACAGCTCGCCATCCAGTGGTTTCAAGACACGGGCTGGAATTACGTCCATGGCGCGGTGATCGCGCCGGAAGCAGAACCTAAAGGACCCTCACCCCAGCCCTCTCCCAGGGGGAGAGGGAGGAATACGTCGGAGCGGGAGGATTTCCGGGCGGTGGTCTTGAAGGGGCGCTTGGCGGAGGCGGTGCGGATCTTCGGCTCGCGACAGATCTCGCGACAAAGTGTCGCGAGAAAGGTGGTTGGTTATCGCGACATGAATCGCGACATGGTGTCGCGATCCGGAGGTGATTCAGGAAGAAAATGGGGAATCGCGACAGAAATCCCGACAAAGTGTCGGGATTTCGCACTGTCGGCGAGAGGGGAGGCGGAATCCCGACAATTATCCCGACATCATGGCAGGTCTGGGCGCATGAAGGCGCATCAGTTTAGCCGCCCATTCAGGGCTTGGAATGCTGTGGGTGATGGGACCCAGGGCGTTGCCCTGGGCTGTCGTATGATGCCCCTTTGGGGCGGAAGAGGTATGATGGGAACATGTTCCGATGCCAGCTTTCCAACTCCAGACTTTGAATGAACCCAAACTTTGATACCCTCAAACCATGATCACGAAGCTGACAGTCAAATCGTTCAAGACGCTGGAGAAGGCGGAGGTGGACCTCGGTCTGGTAAACGTCTTCATCGGTGCGAACGGGAGCGGGAAGAGTAATCTTCTGGAAGCCTTGGGTGTGCTGTCGGCTGCGGCGGATGGAAAGGTGAATGATCAGGTGCTTCTCCAGCGCGGGGTCCGGCCGGGTCTGCCGCAGCTCTACAAGTCCGCCTTTTCCGAAAAGCTGCCCCCACACATTTCCTTCGGCGCGTGGAACGATGTTTCCAGCTACGAGGTTTCGTTGAACAACCCATCGGGCTCCGCCGGCAAAGCCTGGCAATACAAAACTGAAAAGTGGCTGGAAAGCGGAGCGAATCTTGCGAGTCGATCAGCTGCAACGAAGGATAATCCGAACAAGGAAGCGGGACTGGCTAACGCAACAGCGATTCAGATGGAGTCCGCAAGGCCTGGTCTGCAAATGCTGAAGCTTCTTCAGGGCTACGTCGTGTTCAATCCCACGACCCCAGTGCTTCGCGGGACGGCTCCTGAGAATCAACCCCGAGAGCCGGTTGGATTGCACGGCGGTCGGTTGCCTGAAGCGGTCAGCGAATTGCTAGCCAAGGTGAAGAAGCACAAGCACGTCGCCAAGGTCTGTGAGGAAGCGTTGGGATTGATCGATTGGGCAAAGGCGTTCAATAGCGAATCTGCGGACAAGGTTCCGCTATCCGCCTCGGCGGGTGCCTCGCCACGGGTAATCAGTTTCGTGGACCGATACATGCGCGAAACCCGCAATGTGCTCTCGGGCTATGATGCGAGCGAGGGAGCCCTTTACGTTTTGTTTCTAGCAGTGCTGGCGGCCCACCCGGAAAGTCCGCGTTTGTTCGCCATCGACAATGCGGATCATGGATTGAATCCGCGGCTGGCCAAGTCGCTGTTCAAGCATTTATGCGGATGGATTCTCGATGCACCTGAGCCCCGCCAGATTCTTCTGACCACTCACAATCCACAGGTGCTCGATGGGCTTCCTTTGCGTGACGACCGGATACGTTTGTTCACGGTTGATAGAACCAACACCGGCCGTTCGTCTATCCGGCGGGTGCCGGTGAACGAGAAGTTGCTGAAGATGGTGGACCAAGGATGGACGCTGTCGCGGCTTTGGGTCATGGGACACATCGGAGGGGTGCCCGATGTCTGAGCCGGTGCGCATCGCCTTCGTGATGGAGGGACCCACGGACTACATTGCGCTGCGCGCTGCGGTGAGTGCATTGCTAGCCGGTCGGGAATTCGTGCCGACGGTTATCCGGCCGGAACTCGATGACAATCTAGCCGCGCAATCTGGCGGCGGCTGGGGCGGTGTTTACAAATGGTGCAGACAGACCGTAAGTCAGACAGACGGCCCGGTGGGAGGTAATCCAGTCTTCGGTCTTCACGATGTGGTGGTCATGCAAGTGGATGCCGACGTGGCACGCATGAGTTATTCGAATTATCAAATCACCGATCCCCCTCAGGTTGACTTGCCTTGTGAGCTGCCTTGCCCGCCGCCCAGTGACACTACGGATGCGCTCCGGAGGGTGATGCTTGGCTGGCTCGGAGCGACATCGGTGCCGGATGGAATGGTGTTGTGCACACCTTCCAAGAGCATTGAGACGTGGGTGCTGGTTGCTCTGTTTCCGGAGGATCCATCCGCTCAGCAAGTGAATGTCGAGTGTCGTTGGGATGGTGAAGTTCGTCTCAAGAAATACGGGCTTATCAAAAGCGGGCAAAAGCTCATTCCGCAGTACGCCGCCAACGAGAACGGCATTTCTGCCGCATGGCCTGAGGTGAGAAGGCGGTGTGGCGAGGCCGAGCGGTTCTCTATCGATTTTCTGGTCTTAGTTCCATGATCACCGAAGACCAACTCGAACAGCTCGCCATCCAGTGATTCCAGGACAAGGGCTGGAATTACGTCCATGGCGCGGTGATCGCGCCGGAAGGCGTGGCGGCGGAGCGGGAGGATTTCCGGGCGGTGGTCGTGAAGGGGCGCTTGGCGGAGGCGGTGCGGCGCTTGAATCCGAAGCTGCCGGAATCCGCGGTGGACGAGGTGGTGCATGTGGTGACGACGCCGGAGCATCCGTCGCTGGTGCAGAGCAACCGGGCCTTCCACCGCTATCTGATGGACGGGGTGCTGGTGGAATTCACGAACGCGAATGGGGAGAAGGAGGCGGATTATGCGCAGTTGGTCGATTTCACCTGGGCGAGCCGCAATGATTTCCTGGTGGTGAACCAGTTCACGATCACGGGGACGAAGAAGCCGCGTCGGCCGGATCTGGTGTGCTTCGTGAACGGGCTGCGGCTGGGATTGATCGAGCTGAAGAATCCGGCGGATAAGCAGGCGGACGTGTGGAAGGCTTTTGATCAACTCCAGACCTATCAGGCGGAGATTTCCGATCAGCTGGTGTTCAACGAGGCGCTGGTGGTGAGCGACGGGATGAACGCGCGGGTGGG
>JANOZJ010000097.1:0-16746 GCA_031429315.1 Akkermansiaceae bacterium | reverse complement strand
GCGGTTGCTCCACCACAGCACCACCGGCGAGGCGATGAAGATCGAGGAGAAGGTGCCGACGATGATGCCGATGAAGATGATGATGCCGAAGCTGCGCAGGGCGGTGCCGCCGAGGAACGCGAGGATGGCCACGCTGATGAGGGTGGCCCCGGATGTTAGCAAGGTCCGGGAGAGGGTGGCGTTGACCGCTTCGTTCATGATCTTCTCCACCGAGTCGGTGCGGTGCAGCAGCATTTCGCGCACGCGGTCGAAGACGATGATGGTGTCCGCGATGGAATAACCGGCGATGGTTAGAACCGCGCCGACGTGGATCAGCGAGAGCTCGCCTCCCATCAGGACGACCATGCCGACGCAGATGATGATGTCGTGGAAAATGGCGACGAAGCCGCCCAAGGCGAACGAGAACTCGAAGCGCATGGTCATGTAAACCACGATCCCGAGAAGTCCCAGGGCGATCGCGACAAGCGAATCGGTGAGCGCGGCGTCGCCGATCAAGGCGGAGACGGTATCCCGGCTGGCGTCAATCGCGTAGTCCTGGGAGTCGGCCTTCTTCTGGCCCAGCGCGGGAATGGCTTCGCGCAGCTTGGCTTCGATGGCGGTCGCATCCGCAGTGGCGCAACGGACGGTAAGCAGAGTGCCGGTGGTGAGGTTGCTTTCCTGCTGGGTGTAAGCCTCCTTGGTGAGCTTTATTTCAGCCACCACCTTCTTGGCATCTTCCAACGGAATCTTGATGTCCTTGCCTAACTGGAAAGTGATCAGCGTGCCGCCGGTGAAGTCGATGCCGAACGCCCGCTCGCCGCGCACGGCGAAGGCACCGATGGAGATGATGACCGTGACGACCGCCGCCCAGATCGCCATGCGGCGCTTGCCCATGAAGTCATACTTGTGGGATTTGATCAGATCCAGGAAGGTGAGTTTCTTGAACAGACCGAAGTCGGTGCCCCAGCGGAAGATGACCCGGGTGACCAGGATCGCGGAGAACAACGAGGCGGTGACCCCGATGATGAGGGTGATGGCGAAACCCTTGATCGCGCTGCCACCGAAACCGAAGAGGATGACCGCAGTGATCAGCGAGGTGACGTGGGAGTCGAAAATGGCGGAGAAGGCCCGGTCGTAAGATGCTTCGATGGCATTCTTGAGGGATTTGCCGTTGGCTATTTCCTCGCGCAGACGTTCGTAAATCAGCACGTTGGCATCCACCGCCATGCCGATGGTGAGGACCATGCCGGCGATTCCGGGAAGGGTGAAGGTGAAGCCGAACATGGCCATCACGCCGAACAGCATGATCGTGTTGACGATCAGGCCGATGATGGCGATGAAGCCGGACACGCGGTAGTAAATGAGCACGAACAGGAAGGTCATCGCGAGGGCGAGGCCACCGGCGACGATTCCCTGTTGGACGATGGCGGAGCCGAGGGTGGGAGAAACCATCCGCATTTCATCGACGACCAACGCGTTTTCCAGCGGGTTCATCAGCGAGTTCGCGAGTTTTTGCGGTTCACCGGGATCGCGGAGACCCGTGATTTGAAATTGCTTGGCGAGCGGGACTTTTTGGACCGTCGGTGCGCTGATCACTTCGCCGTCGAGGACGATGGCGATGCGGTCCACGCCTTCGCGCATGTCCTTGGTCAGGGCGATCATCTTGTCGGTGCCGGGGCCATTGAGGGTGATGTCCACGGCGTCCTGTTGCTGTTGGGATGGGGTGGCCATGGCGATGTCCGAACCCCCGAGGGCGGGGCGGCGACTGAGCAAGATCGGGGTCTGGATTTCCGTGCCGTCTTCGGTCTTGTGAGTGTGGGTGAATGCGAGGTAGCCGGGAATCTTCTCGGTGCCTTCGGCAACCCGGGCGGCCATCGTCTTGCTGTCCGGTCCGAGTTCGTCATTGCGCGGACTCACCCGGCGGAGTTCGAGTTTGGCGACTTCCTGCAGTGTGATGCGGATGCGTTCGGAGTCCTGAGTGGTGACGCCGGGCATCTGCAGGAGAATGCCGTTGCTGCCCTGACGGGCAATGATCGGCTCGGCCGTGCCCATGCCGTTGAGGCGTTTGTTGATGACCTCGATCGCCTTGTCCACTTGCGAGGGAGTGATCGGCATTTCCACGCCGTCTTCACCGGTCCGTGGCTGGATGTGCATCAGGAACGACGAGCCGCCGTCGATGTCGATGCCTCGTTTGAGGCGCTCCTCCGGCGGCCAGGCTGCGGCGATGCACAGTGCGACGACGCCGACTAACAAGACGGTGCCGACATTGCGCTTCCGCCGCTCGATCTCGGTCGCGAAGTACCAGAAAAACAAAATCATCAAGGTGAGCCCCATGAGGAACAGGGTCAGCGGATCGTCGTAAAAAGCAGTGGCGGCAAGCATGGTGGTAAACTCGGTTTTGGCTCCGGAAAGGGGCGGGGAAGCGGTGAGGTCGGGTGGATTTATTTGGCGGCGAGAGCGTCCTTTTTATGGACGGCTGCCATGGCGGCTTTGTCGAATTCAAGCATCGTGCCTTCGGCGACTTTGATCATCACGGTGTGCTCCTTCACATTGTGGACGATGCCGTGAATGCCCGATGAGGTCACTACCTTGTCGCCGGCCTGGAGGGCGGCGATTCGCGCGGCCATTGTTTTCCTTTGCTGTTGCTGAGGGCGGATTAGGAGAAAGTAGAACATCACGACCATGATGCCCATCATGACCATAGGGTGGCCAAGGATGCTGTCGGGGCCTTTGGCGGGTGCGGTTTGCGCGAGGATGGAGCTGATGAAGACTGGGATAAATGTCATTGGGAATGGGATCGAGTGTAGCGCCGGATGAAGGAGACTTTATACGCGGGGAAGTTCCCCGCAGTGATGGCCTCCCGCGCCCCGGCGACGAGGGACAGGTAGAAATGCAGATTGTGGAAGGAAAGCAACCGCAAACCTAGGATTTCGCCCGCACGGAAAAGGTGCCGCAAGTAGGCGCGGGAAAATCCGGCGACGTGCGGGTGCGCGCTCTCGCAGATCGGCCGCGGGTCTTTGGCGTGGATCAGGTTCTTGATGTTGACCGGGCCATCAAGCGTGACGGCCATGCCGTGGCGGGCGATCCGCGTCGGCATCACGCAGTCAAACATGTCCACGCCGCGGCCGATCATTTTCAATATCTGCGGCGGTGTGCCGAGACCCATGGCGTAACGCGGTTTGTCGCGAGGCAGAAATGGCACCGCGTTGTCGATCGCGCGGAACATCTCATGCTCCGGCTCACCCACCGAGACGCCACCGATGGCATAGCCGTCGAAGTCGAGTTCGACCAGTTCGCGGGCCGATTGTTCCCGCAGATCGGCGAACACCGAGCCTTGGACGATGCCGAAATGTTGCTGCCGACCCGTGCCGGAACGCGGTTCGTTTTCAGTGACCCAATCCTTGCAGCGCTTAGCCCAGCGGCTGGTTAGGGCGAGTGATTTCGCCGCGTAAGCCTCGTCGCAGGGATACGGCGGGCATTCGTCGAAGAGCATCGCGATGTCCGAGCCGAGCGCGCCTTGGATTTCCATGCTGAGTTCGGGCGTGAGCAGCATTTTCGAGCCGTCGAGGTGATTCTGGAACCGCACGCCTTCCTCGGTGATTTTTCGCAGTTTCGCCAGCGACCAGACTTGGAAGCCGCCCGAATCGGTGAGCAATGGCTTTTGCCAGGTGCTGAAACCGTGCAGGCCGCCGAGTTCGCGGATCAATTCGTGGCCGGGCCGCAGCCAGAGGTGATAGGTGTTTCCAAGGATGATCTGGGCACCCAGGAGTTCGAGTTCGGCCGGGTGCAGGGTCTTGACGGTGCCCTGCGTGCCGACCGGCATGAAGATCGGCGTGTCCACAATACCATGGGGCAAAACCAAGCTCCCGCAGCGGGCGGAACTGGTCGGATCGGTGGCGGAAATGGAAAAGGACACAGAAGAGCCGGGGGAAATAGGCCAGAAGCCGACTTGAGCCAAGCCCAATCACGCGCCACGGCGGGCGGGAAAAAAGTTGGGATAATTAGAAACATTCGGTGCCGGGCGGAGTTATCTGGTGGATCGCGGTGCTTGGTTTCGCAGTCGAAATTTCCAGAATAAATTTCGCTGGTGCGCTTCCAATTGCCGCATATTCTGTCAGCGAACCCAAAACCAACCTACTAAATACAACTATGAAACTGCTCCTCACCGCGCTCTGCGCATCGTTCATGATCATCCCGGCGTCGTTCGCCAGCGAGTCCGAAAAGGGCAAATGCGACAAGGGAAAATGTGACAAGGAAAAACAAGAAGAAGGCACCGTGATCACTGGTCCTGGTTGCGACAAATGCAAGAAGGGCGATGAGAAGAAGGAAGAAGGCACCCTCGCCGATGGTGACAAGTGCAAGAAGAAAGACGGCGAGTGCGACAAGGATAAGAAGGAAGAAGGCACTCTCGCCGATGGCGACAAGTGCAAGAAAAAGGACGGCGAGTGCGACAAGGACAAAGAGAAAGAAGAAGGCACCCTCGCCCATTGCGGCAAGTGCGGCAAAGACAAGAAGGAAGGCGACGACCACAAGGAAGGCGACGAGAAAAAAGAAGGCGGCGAGAAAAAAGAAGGCACCCTCGCCTGATTTTAGATCTCAACAATCATTTCAAAGAAACCGTCGGGCTGTGCCCGGCGGTTTTTTTGTGTCTCGGGCGGGATTTCATCCGGACTCGATTGACCGATGGGAATGCGTTCATTCACCCTGTTGCGCGATGATCGAGGTAGTGTGCGGAGTGATTGAGAATTCGGCGGGCCAATTTCTGGCGTGCTTGCGTCCGCTTGGAAAACATCTCGGCGGCTTGTGGGAGTTTCCCGGCGGCAAGGTGGATCCCGGCGAATCTCCGGAATCCGCGCTGGTCCGCGAGTTGCTGGAAGAACTCGCTGTCCGGGTGGAAGTCGGGGGGGCGCTCAGTCCGGTGATTTGGAACTACGGCGAGCGGACGATCCGCCTGCTTCCGTTTCGCTGCCGGATCATCGGCGGCGAGCTGCGGACGATCGAACACGAGCAACTGTTGTGGTGCTGGCCGGATCGCTTCACGGATCTTGTTTGGGCGGATGCCGACGTGCCCATCCTCCGGGAGATTTTGGCCCTGGCTCCTGGCCGTGAATCGGTAAATTGACATCGTCGGCAGGGTGACTAGGTTCGTCCTGGATTCCAAACTCATGAACCGTTTGCTCACCCTGATTTCAGTGGCAATGACTGCCTCGTTCGGCGGCCTGCATGCCCAGAACCCCGCGAACCCGAAGCTGCAGGACGATCCGAAATCCTTAAAAAAGGCGGCGTTGGAGATCGACCGGCACATCGCCGCCTTTTATCGCAGCAAGAAGCTCAACGTCCCCCAGGTCACCGATGACGCGACGTTCATGCGGCGGGCGTTCCTGGTTTCCATCGGGCGTATCCCGACCGCCGAAGAGGCGCTAGCATTCTTGGAAATCGAGGACCCCGCCAAGCGCGAATCCCTGGTGGACTACTTGCTCAAGTCCAAAGGCTTTTCCAGCCACATGACCAACTGGGCCTTCGACCTGCTCCGCATCACCGATGGTCGCAGCGGCACCTCGGCGACCAATGCACCCTACCGCCAGTGGGTCCGCAACGCGATGACCACCAACATGCGGTGGAATGTTTTCACCAACCATCTGATCGCCACCTCCGGCGACGGCTGGGACCCCGCTACCGCCGCCGTCGGTTACTACACGCGGGACCGCGGCATGCCGCTGGACAATCTTTCCAACACCATGCGCGTTTTTCTCGGCACCCGCATGGAGTGCGCCCAGTGCCACGACGATCCGTTCGGCACCACCGAGCGCCACGATTTCTATCAACTCGCCGCCTTCACCCACGGCCAGACCACCGTCGGCCAGGAAAACATGCAGCCGCTCTGGAACGAGCTATCAGACGACCAGCAGAAGCAAGGCGAGGACTACCGCGTCGCGCAGGTCTTGTGGGACCGGGTTTACGGCATGTCGTTAGGTGGCGGTGGTGCCGGCCAAATCGAACTGCCCTCGGACTATCAATATCGCGATGCCAAGCCCGGCGAGGTGGTGGGAGCCCACACGCCATTCGGCAAGCCGGTGCGCATGTCCGAAAAGCGGGTGGAGTCTAACGGTCGTGAAAAACTCGCCGGCTGGATCATCGCGAAAACCGACGGACAATTTCCCTCCGTTATCGCCAACCGGATGTGGAAACGCGTCATGGGCAAAGGAATTTACGAGCCGGTCGATGAGTTCATCCCCGCCGTCGAAACCAACTACCCGGAATTGGTGACGTATCTAGGCACGCTCATGGTCGATCTGGACTACGATCTTCGCGCGTTCCAGCACGTCCTGCTGCTCACCCGCACCTTCCAGTTTACCACCAATCCCAAGCCGTCGTCCGTCGAGGGCGGCGACGATTTCCACGGCCGGAAAATCGAGCGCCTTTCTTCCGAACAAATCTGGGACTCGCTCGTCACCCTCGCCGCCGGCGATCCTGACAAACAGCCGGTCCGCTCGCTGGATGACCGTATCTACGTGGGCAACAAGCCCGTTCTAACCGGCAATAAAACCATGACCCAGCTTTCCAAGGAAGTCCTCGCCCTCAAGTCCGATAAAGAAGTCCGCGCCTATTTCTCCAAGTTCGCCAGCGAGGTGAAAAGCGGTGGTTCAAGCTCTGGCAGCTCGATGATGTCGATGAACGAAAACCGTTCCTACAACAACGACGCGAAAGTCCGCGCCTCGGAATTGCCCTCGCCCGCGCCGCGCGACCACTTCCTGTATCTCTTCGGTGCCTCCGACCGCGAAGTCGTGGACGCCTTCAGCCGCGAGCCGAATGTCGGCCAAGTCCTCTCGCTCATGAACGGCTTCGTGCAACGCCAACTCGTCAACAACTCCTCCGCCCACCTCTACAAATCCCTCGATGGCGCGACCACCGACAAGGAAAAGATCCGACGTCTCTACATCGCCATTCTCAACCGACCGCCGACCGCCGAGGAAATTTCGTGGATGTTAGACGAGATCGGGAAACCAGGTGCCGCAGGCTACCGCAACATCGTCTCCGCCCTCGTCATGTCGTCTGAATTCCTATTCCTTCAATAAGGCCACCCCACATCTTCATCCCTCTTATCTGCGTCCATCCTGTTAATCTGCGGTTGAAAATCCTCGAAACCAAAGCCCCATGAACCCGTTCCTCAAAGCCGACGAACTGACCCGCCGCCAGTTCGTGACCAACGCCGCCCGCGCTTACCTCGGCGTCCATTTGTTCCCGATGTTAGGCGGCACCCTCGCCAGTGCCGCTCCCGAAGCGGCGGCGAAAGGCGGCACCGCCAAGAGCGTCATCTATCTCTACATGTCCGGCGGCATGAGCCACCTGGACACCTTCGATCCGAAACCCAAGAAGAAGGAATTCATGGGCAAAACCGAAGCCATCCCGACCAAGGCGGACGGCGTGATGCTCGGCCACTATCTCAAGAAAACCGCCGAAGTGATGGACAAGGTTTGCGTCATCAACTCGATGAACTCGACCCAAGGTGCTCACGAACAGGGCTCCTACATCATGCACACCAGCTACGCTCTGCGCGGCACCATTAAGCACCCATCGCTCGGCGCATGGGTCTTGAAGCTAGGCGGCCGCATCCACCCGGAACTTCCCGGATTCGTCGCCGTCAACAGCGCCCCCGAACTCGCCGGCGGCGGCTTCCTCGGGGCTAAATATTCCGCCGCGCTGATCGGCACTCCCGACCAAGGCCTTCAGGACTCCCGCCGCGCCGACGAGGTGACCCAGGAGAACTTTGAGCGCCGCTTGTCACTGGCCGACAAGATGAACCGCCAGTTCCACGACCGTTATGCCAATGCCGAGGTGAAAGCCTACGAGGAACTCTATCGGGAAGCCATCGCGCTGATGGACTCGAAGGACCTCAAAGCCTTCGATCTCAAACAGGAGCCTGAGGCCACCCGTAATCTCTACGGCTCCGGCCGCTTCGCCCAGGGCTGTCTGTTAGCCCGCCGCCTCGTGCAGAACGGCGTGCGTTTCATCGAGGTCCAGCTCGGCGGGTGGGACACCCATTACGACAATTTCACCGGCGTCGCCGGCCGTTGCCAGGAGTTCGACCAAGCCTACGCCGCGCTCATCACCGACCTCGAAAAGTGTGGAAAACTCAAGGACACGCTGGTCGTCGTCGCCACCGAGTTCGGTCGCACCCCCGAGATCAAGGCCGAGCACAAGGACGGCCGCGACCACCATCCCGAGGCATTCTCCTGCCTGTTAGCCGGCGGCGGCATCAAGGGCGGCGTCAAACACGGCACCACCGACGCATCCGGCGGCAAGGTCAAGGACGGCCTCGTCAGCATCCAGGATTTCAACGCCACCATCGCCCACGCCCTCGCGCTGCCCCACGACACAGTCATCATGTCGCCCACCAAGCGCCCCTTCAAAATCGCCGACAAGGGCGTGCCCGTCACCACGCTCTTCGGTTAGGCCTGCCGGGACCGCGAGTCTCCAGAGTCGCCGCGAAGAAAGAGCCAAAGCCCCGCGGCTCCGCCACATCTCTTTGACATCCCTTTCGCAAGCGTGTCTGGAGACACGCGGTCCGACCTACCCCTCCTCCAATCTCATCCTCGCGCTTCCCCACATCCAGTCCTCCGGCCTTTCACACAGTCCCGCCTTCACCGGGTTGTTCCTGATATAGGCCCGCGCGTTCGCCAGATGATCCAGATCCCGGATATATCGGTCTTGGTAATCCACCGCCCACAGCGATCCACTCGTCCATATCACGTCACTCCACGTTCCGCACCTGCGTGCGAACGGAATCAGCCGATCACGCAGGGCACCAAGGCTCCGTCGCTCATGCCGTGGATCTTTTTCTTGTTCGCCGGGACGATCATCGCCAAGCAGCCGCCGAACTTGGTTTCACCCGCATCGTTGGTGAAAAAGTAAGGGCACAGCCGCACCCGGCCCTGCATCATCTCGATGGTCCCGTCATCGCGGAAAACGGGATGCTCGATCCGTCGTCCTTCGCGGAACTGCTGGAGGATCCATGGCTGCTCGGAAGATTGATCCAATGCGGTGTGGATGCGTTTGGACCATTCCGCCGACGGCATGTCGTGGCCGATGAAGACCCCGCGCGAGCCCCACGCGGTTTCGTGAAATCCGCTGACTTTGAGCACCAGTTGGCGTTCCTTCTGGCTGAAATTCGCGACCTCCTCCCAGGAATGCGCGTTGATCCTCGGCAAGGCCGCGTGAGGCGGCAGCGGCGTCGGGTCGAGCACCCAACCGAACGGCACCAGCTCGCGGAGGCGCTTCAAATGGCTGCCGCGCATCGTCTGTTCCCAGATTTTTTTCAACGCAGGCGACCACAGCAAGGCCAGCCAAAGCTTGTCCTCCAGATGCGGCTTGAATGGCGGTGTGATTTTGATTTCACCGCTCGCCGCATTCCCGGCGAGGCGTCTGACTGAAGCGATCGACTCCCAATCGAACAGTTCGAAAAATCGATAGAGTGACTGCCCGTTCGGCTCGTATTCTTCCGCCGGGGCCACTTTCCACGGCGCGCCAAGCTCGCGTGTCAGCCATTCCATTTCCGGCCGGTAATCTGCCGATTCCTCGGAAACCAGCACCGTGCCGCCCTCCGGCATCAGCGACCGGAAACCGTCGATCATGCCATCCGGCCCACCCAGCACGTCGAAGCCAGCCTTCGCATAGACCTGCGAGAGCCAGGCCGTCACGCCGATGCCGCCGGGCACGCTTTCCAGCTCGGTCATCGCGAAACCCGTCTCGGTCAGGATCAAATCCGGCCTAAACACCCGTGGCATTTGCTCGGCTGTGGACGTTTCGCGCTGCATCAGGACCAGCCATTCCGGCTTTCCCGCGTCCAGCAAGTCCGCCAACCATTTCGGCAATTTATCTGCCGCGCTCCGGCGGTAGAGACCGTCGCACGCCTGTTGGAACCTCGCCAGCGGATGTCCCAGCGCCATCATTTGGCGGGCTTCGGCCTGGCTCAGTTTCAACGGCTCTGGCGACCAACGCCACGCCCCGCCGCCGAACAACCCGCCTTCCGGCAATCCGTCGCGCAATTCAGAAAGACTCAATCCCATCCCGCGCCGACCTTCCACTTCATCGGCGTACTTGCCAAGCGATTCTTCGGGCTTGCGCAGGCTCCGAAGTTCGCACTTCATTAGGCCGAGTCCATGATGCCCGAGGTATTGAGCTACGTTTGTCCCTTTTGCGGCTGCGAAGTCCGTGTGGGAGACACATGTGCAGGCTGTCACAAGAAGATCAAAAAGCCGAAAAAGCGATCGTGGCAGCAGAATCCCTCCCAGGACGGCCTCGACCTCCCCGACGATGATTTCGACTACGAAAAATTTGTCGCCCGCGAGTTCGGCCGCGCGCCGCACCAAGCACTCGGCATCCAATGGTACTGGTGGCTGCTCGCGGTGGCACTGTTAGCTGCGATGATTTCCGGCCTCATTTGGATCGGCTGATTCCGGTCACCGCGCGTGGGGCTGGAAACGGGTGATCAAGTCCAGCCCGGAATCTGCGGCCGACTTTGACGGGTTCCGACTTTGCGGGACATGATCCTGTCATTGCTTCCCGCTACCAGTCTTTGACTGCCACCCCGCCCCCTGTTCACCGGCGTCGCATTGCTCTTGAAGCCTGGCTGGGAGGATGCCACTTGAGCTCCTTCGTCAACCGATAGCTCGATCTGGGAAAAATAATCCGGCATTTCGGGAGCCCGCCGGACCTCCCTGCACACCACCAACAGCGAAACCATCAGCCCGAGCAACAGCGCCCCGGCGATGATCCAGCCGGTGAAAACCGCCGCACCGGCGAAAACAACCACCGCCAGCGAGAGTGCGGCGATCCAAACCAAGCACGTCGCCAACAGGACGATCCATACTCTAAGAAGCTGACGCGAGACGTTCAATATTTTTTAAATATCAACTTCACCCCCCCTATGGCAAGCTCCAGTTTTACGTGATCGCGTAATTCACACGGCGCTATCCCTTCGGCGGTAGAGTTTCCGTTGAAGCGTGATTCGGGGAAAATCCTAAGAAATGCGACTCTGTCGTGCCTGCTGTAGGTGTGACCATGCGGCGTCCTCCTCAAGGCGGTTCCAATCCCAGAACACCTGGCCTCTCGCGCTTGTTTTGGCGGTGCTTGAGATGATCCCATTCTGAAGAATGGCGTCGGGCAGAATGCCCGCACCACCGTGGCCCGGGCATCCTGCCCGGAGCCTTGTGCCGCGATTTGGTAGCCCGCGCGCAACTCCGACCGCCGTGGAACACGCGCAGGCGCTTCTTGAGCGGATCTAACTCCCCGCTTTCGCATTACGAAGTGCGGCGGCCGCTACAGGTTAGGGCGAGACCGCCAGCCGTTCGGTGGTGGTTTCGCGTTCGAAGAGGAAGCCGTTTTCCTTGTAGGTCTTGAGGCGGAAGTGGGTGCCGGTGGAAATCACGCCGTCGAGCGAGCTGAGTTTTTCCGAAACGAAACGGGCGACTTCACGGAGGTTGCTGCCTTCGACGACGACCATCAGGTCGTAGCCGCCGCTGGCGAGATAACAGGAGACGACCTGGTCGAAACGGGCGATTCGCATCGCCAGTCGGTCAAATCCACCGCCGCGCTCGGGGGTGACTTTGACTTCGATGAAGGCGGACACGGAGGTGTCGCCGGTGGCTTCGGGGTCGATCACGGCGTGGTAGCCGAGGATGGTGCCATCGGCTTCCCATGCGGCGACGCGGGCGGCGACCGTGGCCTGGTCCGACGAAAGAAGATCGGCGAGTTCTTGAGCGGTGGAACGGGCCTTGCGGCGGAGAAGTTGGAGCAGTGGATCGGAGGACATGGGGAAGAGGTTGATGGTTGATAGCGAAGAGAAAGAGAGATGCGGCGCAGTTTCAGAGCATTGGCTCTAACTATCAACCATCAACTCTCAACCATGCTCTCCCTCAGTCTCCCAGACAGATGCCCACGGCCTTGGCGGCTTGGACGAGTTCGCTGTCCGGCTCGACGAGGCGGAGTTGGTGGACGGCCTCCTCGATTTCCACGGAATCGACGTGATAGGCTTGGTAGCTGACCATGCGGCCAAACATTCCTTCCGCCGCGAGTTTCACGGCCATGACGCCGAAGCGCATGCCGAGGATGCGGTCGAGAGCGGTGGGCGAGCCGCCGCGTTGGAGGTGGCCGAGCACGCAGGTGCGGGCGTCTTTGCCGGTGAGTTGATGGATCTTTGCCGCGACCCGTTCGCCAATGCCGCCGAGGCGGACTTCGCCGGCGCAATTCGCGTCAATGGTGACAATCCCGCCATCCGGCATCGACGCGCCCTCGGCGACGACGACGAGCGTGCTGTGGTAGCCTTGGGCGTCACGGGCGTTGATGAAGGCGGAGATTTTTTCAAACGAGAAGGGGATTTCCGGCAGCAGGACGACGTTGGCACCGCCGGCGATGCCACCCCAGAGGGCGATCCAGCCGGCGTGGCGCCCCATCACTTCTAACACCATGACGCGTTTGTGACTTTCGCCGGTGGTGTGAAGGCGGTCGAGGGCATCGACGACGGTGGAAACGGCGCTGTCGAAGCCGAAGGTGAAGGCGGTGGCGCTGAGGTCGTTGTCGATGGTTTTCGGCACGCCGATGATTGGCCAGCCTTCGCGAAAAAGTTGCAAGCCGGTGGTCAGCGAGCCATCGCCGCCGACGACGATGAGGGCGCTGATTTCAAGCCGGTCCATCGTCTGCTTGGCCTCGGCAACGATTTCGGGCGGGACTTCGGCGATGTCGCCCTTGCCGATCTTGGCGGCGAAGTGGCCTTTGTTAGTTGTGCCGAGAATGGTGCCGCCGAGCTTGAGGATGCCGATGGTGTCCTTGGGTTTGAGCACGGTGTAGTCGCCGGGCGGGAGCAGCCCCTCGAAGCCGTCGCGGAAGCCGATGACTTCCCAACCGAGCTGATCGGCCGCGCCGACGACGCCGTGGATGACCGCATTGAGGCCGGGGCAATCGCCGCCGCTGTTAAGGATGCCGATTCGCATGGGGGTTGATCTATTGAGGACTGGGCACGCTGAGCATTTCGCGCTCGCGGTTCTCGACGGGCGCACCGGCCTCCAGCCATGGATCGTAAACCGACCACCCTTGGCGGAGCAATCCACGGGCGCGGTTGAAGCGGTCCGGGTTGTTCAACACGACGACGATGAGCCGGCGCGGGGTGGCACCTTTCGTGCCATCGGGCTTTTGGCGGACTAACGGGTCGCGATCCATGCAAACGGAGACGCAGGGACCGGCCGCATTCGTCGTGCCAGTTTTCAAGCCGAGAATGCCGGGTTCGCCGGCCAGCTCATTCGAGTTTTTGACCCGGTACCCGCGCTTGCCCGTCGTGCCGGTGACGCTGACCTGGCGTTCTTTCTGACGGACGATGAAGGTGATGGCATTGCGGCGCATGGCGTAGATCGACAGTCGGGCTACATCGGCGGCGGTGGAAAAAGCCTCCGCGCCGGGGCGCTCCAAGCCGTGGGGATTAGCAAAGCGCGACTGCGTCATCCCTAACGCTTTGGCGAGTTGGTTCATTTCCCCGACGAACGCGACCACCGGGTCGCCTTCTTTACTGCGGCGGGTGAGGATCTCCCGGCCGACGTGATCGGCGATGGCGAGGGCGGCGAGATTGTCCGAACCGAGTAGCGCGGAGTAGAGCGCGTCGCGCAAGGTGAGTTGGTCGCCGGGCTGGAGGTTCATTGGATTCGGCCCGCCGACGAGGGTGATGGTCTGGGGCACGGTGATGGTGGTGGTGCCAAGGTCGGTGTTGGTTGCCGCCGCCCAATCGACCGTGACGATGGCCGTGGCGATCTTGGTCAGACTGGCGATCGGGCGCTTGGCGGAGGCATTGGCGGCGACCAGGATTTTGCCGGAATAGGCCTCCACCACCATCACGCTTTCGGGCGCTTGGGCGGAGAGCGGCGAGGGCAGCATGACGGCTAACAGCACCAGCGTTTGGAGGATCGGGAAATGCTTCATGGGGGTCAACGCGCGGAGCGTATCCACCGTCTGCGGCAACTCAACCCCAAACGCGGAGGGGCGGGTGGCTGCGTGGACTGTTGCCGAGAAATGTGCGCTTGCAGGCCGATTCGGGATTGGTAATGTGGAAATCATGCCAAGTTTGACACAGGTTCAAAAGCAAGCGGACGAGCTGTCAACCGAAGACAGGCAGGGGCTCCTCGCCTATTTGATCCATTCCTTGCCGTCCCCTCCCTTGGGGGCAGATGATCATGAGGTCATGCGGAGGGAGGCGGAGATGGATTCGGGTGAAGTGCAAGCAATCAGCCACGAGCAATTTCTAGCGGAAGTCGGGCGGGGCCTATGAAAAGGACGGTCAC
Organism: Akkermansiaceae bacterium; assembly: GCA_031429315.1. Taxonomy (GTDB): domain Bacteria; phylum Verrucomicrobiota; class Verrucomicrobiia; order Verrucomicrobiales; family Akkermansiaceae; genus Luteolibacter. Next base: position 2,443 of record JANOZJ010000097.1, on the reverse strand, counting down.
TTATCATCCGAAAGTTCCATCTGAAGCCAGGGCGCTTTTGAGTTACTACGATGATATTTCGCCCCGGTTGGCCGATGAATTCTGGACTGAGTTGCTTGAAGCCGTCGAGTATGCGCGGGTTTGTCCGGAAAGACACCATTTCGATCGGATTGGTTTGAGGCGGAGCATTCTCAAGCAGTTTCCCGTCAATTTTCTGTTCAGGGTCTTTCCCCGTAAAATCCGGATTACGGTGGTTCGTCACGACAGACGCAATCCTCTCTACGGAGCGAATCGTGAATGATGCGCTCCCAAAACGCCTCAATCCCATTGGAAGCTTAAATCTGCCGGTGCCAGACGGGTCTTCAGGACCTGATTGATGGCATCGGCACCGAAGGTCTCTCCTGCATCCGCCGGAATCTTCAGAATGACATCACTCGGCCCCACTGAATCAAGAATGAACTCATCCTTGTCCATACGTTGATCCAACCATTCTTTGGAAACTCGGAGATGATCGAATCTATCCGTCAAGAGGCTGATTGTGCCCTCAACTGGAATGAATAGATACAGATTGTGATCAAGGTCCATGCTCACCCATGCCCGGGCATCATGATTCGCGCACAAATGAAAATTCTGGCGAAAGCCATCGGAGTTTTTCAGAAGGCCGCAGTTCTCGATAAACGACTTTGGTGCCCGATTTTCCTCAAACGTATCCGAAACGGGATTTCCCTGTGGAATGCTTCCGTCTTGGCAGGAGACTGACATAAGCTCTCCGATGATAAGGCTGCTTAACCATAGTGCCCATGCAATCCTTGTTTTCATTTTGAGAAGTTATCACAGCGCGGAAATGGCTCCCATGATTCGTTTGGCGATGCGGTCATAGCATTCCTTCGAATCGCCCTTGGTATCTTCTTCGCTCAGGCGGATGGGTTTGCCGACGGCCACGGTGATGCGGGCAAAGCGGATTTTGCCAGAGCCGCGGGGCAGGGCTTCGCGGGCACCGGAGATTCTAACGGGCTGGATGACCGCTCCGGATTTCACGGCGATCAGGCCGATGCCGGGGGCGGCGCTGCCAAGGGTTCCATCCAGCGTGCGCTCACCCTCGGGAAACACGAGCACGCGTTCACCCTCCTTGAGCTTGCGGATGATGGTTTTCAAACTGCTCATGTCCGGGCGGTCCTGATCGACCGGGATCGCGTTCCATTGCGGATAGAGCCATTTGAAAAACCCGACGAACAGGGTCTTGCGGGCGAGGAACACCATCTCGGTTTGATAGAGATTTCCGATGAGCGGCGGATCGAGGAAGCTCTGGTGGTTGGACGCGACGAGGACCGGACCCTCGGTGATTAGATTCTCGCGGCCGATGATTTTCAGGCCGAAGAGCGTGCGGAAGGCAGCGCCAAATGCCATCCAGCCCAGCCAATAGACCCAGCGCATGGTGGTGTTAGGTTTCAAATCCCGGGCAGGCCTTGTTGTTTGAGAATTTCCAGCGCGGCGTTCACTCCGCTCTCGATGGTGTGGTGCGAATTGTCGAGCACCACGGCACCCTCGGCGATGACCAGCGGCGCGTGGGTCCGCTCGCTGTCGGCGGCGTCGCGCTTGGCGACGGAATCGACCTCGCCCACATCCGTCCGGCGGGCGGCGCGGACTTCCTCGTCGGCATCGACGTAGATTTTGAACGGCGTGTCCGGGAAAACCACCGAGCCGATGTCGCGGCCTTCCATGATGATGCTGGTGTGGTCGAGGTAGCTGCGCTGGAGGTGGACCAAGCGGTTGCGGACTTCCGGGATGGCGGAAATCGCGGAGACGTTGGCGTTGATGGCCTCGCTGCGGAGCTCGTCGGTGGGATCGACGCCGTCGATGGTGCAGGTGGAAGTCATGCCGATTTCCCCGCAATGGATGTCGATGCGGTCCAGCATCGCGATGACCGCCGCCCCATCCGCGGGGTCGATGTTTTCCTGGAGGGCCTTCCAAGTGACGGCGCGGTACATGGCTCCGGAGTTGACCATGACCAGGCCTAACCGTTTGGCGATTTCGCTGGCGAGCGTGCTTTTGCCGGAGGCGGCGGGGCCGTCGATGGCGATGGCGAAGCGGTGGTTGGCGGGGTGGTCGTGACTCACGGGGGTGATGCTGGTGGTGGATGAAGAACAGGCAGGAATGCCCATGTCACGCTCGGGAAACGGTTGGCAGGGTGAAGTCGGCGGCGTGGGAACGCTCGTGAAGAATGGCGTCCAAGTGATGGGCGAATCCCGGATAGGACGTGTTCACGCAGTCGGTGTTAGTGATGATGGTTTCACCTTCCGCGAACAGCCCGGCGATGGCGAAGGCCATGGCGATGCGATGATCTCCGAAACTGTCGATGACTGCGCCGTGGAGCGGCTTGCCGCCTTCGATTTCCATGCCGTCGTCGAACTCCTCGACCTCGGCCCCCATGGCGCGGAGGCCGTTGACCACGGTGGTGATGCGG
>JANOZJ010000096.1:0-7446 GCA_031429315.1 Akkermansiaceae bacterium | reverse complement strand
ATTTGGTATCAGGGCGAAGCGAACTCCGGTCGCGGTCGCGAATATCAAACGCTGTTTCCCGCAATGATCACCGGCTGGCGAAAAGCGTGGGGCCAGGGAGATTTTCCATTCCTGTTCGTGCAAATCGCGCCCTACAACAGCATGTCTCCGGAAATCCGCGAAGCGCAATTGCTCTCCTGGCAACGCACCAAAAACACCGCGATGGCGGTGACGATTGATTGCGGCGACGCCAACGACATTCATCCGGCGAACAAGAAACCAGTCGGCGCGCGACTGGCGCTGGCCGCGCGAGCGCTGGCTTACGGCGAACAACTGGAGTATTCCGGCCCCGTGTACGAATCGCTTCAGGTCAAAGGCGCGGAAGCCATTCTCAGCTTCACGCATCTGGGCGGCGGGCTCGTCGCGAAGGACGGCGCGCTGAAAGGCTTCACCATCGCCGGGGCGGATGGCCTATTCGTCCCCGCCAAGGCGGAAATCCGCGGCTCTAACATCATCGTCACCGCCGAAGGCGTCGCCGAGCCCAAGGCCGTCCGCTACGGCTGGGCCAACGTCCCCGATGTGAACCTGTTCAACAAGGAAGGCCTCCCCGCGTCGCCATTCCGCACGGATGTGGATTGAGGGGGATGTCCCTCGGAGTGCCGCTCAGGTCCGGAACCGGGCAATGCAGGCAGCGATGCAAGGCGGGAAAATCGCCATCCGGTCCGCCGGTTGGCGATCACTTCACTGGCTTTCCCTGAGGCTTTCGAGCTTGGTCCGGGTTTGCTCCCACAGCCGCCAATAGACACCGTCGTCTTGCGGGAACTCATACAGGATCACGGCGGAAAGGGACCGTCCGCGCCGCTCCACTTTGGCGTTGAATGGATTCAGATATAGCACGGTGAGTTCGGCCCCGCTGGCATCTCTATCAGCAGGCGTGTCGATCACGATACCGGCGGCATGGAACTCCATACCATCCTCCAAGTTTCCTGCCGATTCGATGTCGCGGAAAAAGCGCCTCATGGGTGCCACGGGTTGCGGCACTAACAGCGCTTCCGGCGAAGGCGCGGACGGCGAGGCGGATTCCGGTTCGACGATCATGGCCAAGAATCGTCCGGATTGGACGGCGGTGCAACCGGTTCAATGCCTTCCTTTTTCAGGGAGGATATCTGCTAGTCAGGCGGTAGGTGAACAACCCATAGCGGAATCCTAGGGTATCTGGGTAGCTTTCTCAAGTCGGGAACCGGCCAGCTCCCGGCATGAAAGCCACCCCCGTCCTCATGGACACCATCTATACGACATCCACCTTCGGGATGACAACCGTGAAACTCGAACCGCTTTTTCTCACTTCGCCACCTCACCCGCTGCGGATGTCGTAGCACTCCAAGATATCTATTTCCACTTTTGGCCACATTGGCCAACTCCCGGGGGGGAGAGCGCCGCCGGTCCGGTTCCGGGTCGGTGGCGCAAGGAGTGGGTTGGGCGTAGCGAAAAATCCCTCCTGTCTTTCAACCGCCGCCCGTGATTCAGTCCCGCCATGCAACCGCGCGACCTTGATCCCACTCCCGAACTCCTCTCGCCGGCGGGAAACTGGGACTGCGCCCGCGCCGCCGTCGCGGCCGGGGCGGATGCCATCTATTTCGGCCTGCCACGTTTCAACGCCCGGCTGCGTGCGGATAATTTCATCGAAGCGGATTTGGAAGAACTCATGGAATACCTCCACCGCCACGGCGTGAAGGGCTTCGTCGCGATGAACACCCTCATTTTCACCCCTGAAATGAAGGCCGCCGAGGAACAACTCCGCCGGATCGCCGCCGCCGGGGTGGACGCGCTCATCATCCAGGATCTGGGCCTCGCCAAGCTCGCCCGCGCGGTCGCCCCGGACGTCGAGCTTCACGCCTCGACCCAGATGACCATCACCTCGCCCGAGGGACTTGCCTTCGTCGAATCGCTCTTCCCGTTAGAAAGAGCCGTCCTTGCCCGCGAGCTTTCGATCAAGGAAATCGAGCGCTTTCATTCATCATCCGTGCAAACGAAGACGCCGCTCGAAGTCTTCTGCCACGGTGCGCTCTGCGTCGCCTACTCCGGCCAATGTCTCACCAGCGAGTCGTTAGGCCAGCGCAGCGCCAACCGCGGCGAATGCGCGCAAGCCTGCCGGATGCCTTACGAAATCGTCGTCGATGGCGAGACCCGCGAACTCGGCGCGGTCCGTTATCTGCTCAGCCCACAGGACCTCGCCGCCGTCGATCTCGTCCCCGATCTCGTTAGGGCCGGGGTGAAATCCTTCAAGATCGAAGGCCGCCTCAAGTCCCCCGAATACGTCTCCGCCGTCACCCGCGTCTATCGAAAAGCGCTCGACGCCGCGATGGCATCATCTTCCATCCGCAATCCCCAATCCCCGATCTCTTCCGCCGACCGCTATGAGTTGGAAATGACCTTCTCCCGCGGCCTCAGCACCGGTTGGTTTTCCGGCACCAACCACCCGTATCTCACCCACGGCAGGTTCGGGAAAAAGCGCGGCCCGCTGCTTGGCGAGATCACCGACTGCGGCCCCGGCTGGATCCGGCTCGGCAATCTAACCGGCGTGCCGTTCGCCGCCGGCGACGGCGTCGTCTTCGATGCCGGCGAGAACCGCGACCTCGAACAAGGCGCCCGCATCTGGGTCATCGAGGGCGACCGCCTGATCTTTCACCTCACCTACAGCGGCATCAATTTCGACCGCATCAAACCCGGCCAGACGCTCTACAAAACCTCCGATCCCAAGCTCGACTCCGAACTCCGCCGTTTCTGGCAGAACTCCCGCCCCGCCGAGAAAAAATCCCCGCTCCACCTAACCGTCACCGGCAAGCCCGGCGAGCCGATGGAAGTGCGGAGTGGTGAATTCGGAGTGCGGAGTGAGGCGCTGTTGGAAACCGCGAGTAAGCATCCGTTAGGCTCGGAAAAACTCGCCGAACAACTCGGTCGTCTCGGCGATTCCTCCTTCGAACTCGCCACCCTCGACAACCAACTCGAAGGCGATTGCCACATCGCCGTTTCCGCCCTCAACCAACTCCGCCGCGCCTTGGTGAAACAATTAGAAACCGCCGCCGCCATCAAACCAGAGCGCCCGAAAATCACCACCACCCACCGCGACCTCTTCCCTTCAATGTTCGATGTTGGAAGTTCGACGTCCGATGTTCCCACCCTCTCCGTCCTCTGCCGCACCCTCGGCCAAGTCACCGCCGCCCTCGATTGCGGCGTGGAAACCCTTTACTGCGATTTCGAAGACCCACGCCGCTACAAGCAAGCCGTCGCCCTCTTCAGATCCGCACTCCCCACTCCACGCTCCGCACTTCTTCTCGCCACCCCGCGCATCCTCAAGCCCGGCGAAAACGGCTATTTGAAGCTCATCGAAAAAGCCGAACCCGACGGCCTGCTCCTCCGCAACCTCGGCGCGCTCCACTACTATCAGCACCGCGGCGACCTGATCAAAATCGCCGACTTCTCGCTCAACGTCGCCAACCCGATCACCGCGAAACTCCTGATGGAAAACGCCGGCCTCGACCACCTAACCATTTCCTACGACCTCAACATCGGCCAGGTGATAGACCTCCTCCACAGCGCCCCGCCTGCATGGTTCGAGCTCACGCTGCACCAGCACATGCCGATGTTTCACATGGAGCATTGCGTGTTCTGCACCTTCCTGAGCACCGGCACCACCTACAAGGACTGCGGCCGGCCGTGCGAGACCCACGTCGTCCACCTCCGCGACCGCGTCGGCCAGTTGCATCGCCTGCAGGCCGACGTCGGCTGCCGCAACACCCTCTTCAACGGCAAGGCCCAAACCGGCGCGCGCTACTACCAACACCTTCGCTCCACCGGCCTCTCCCGTTTCCGTGTCGAGCTGCTAGACGAAGCCGGGGACGCCGCCAAAACCATCCGCGCCTATCAGAATTTGCTCAGCGGCAAGTCGGATGCCTTCGAGCTGCTCAACGAAGTCCAAGCCCTCGAGAAACTCGGTGTCACCGAAGGCACGCTGGCCGAGCTTTGATTTCAAAGGCTCAGGCTGAAATCGGCAAACTGTCTTGTGTTTGCCGATCGCCACACGAAGATAGACCGATGAATCGAAAAACAATCGCATGTCTGGCAGCTCTGGGTCCATGGGTTCTGATCGGCTGTGCCGGGAGCTCTAACAACAACGGCACTGCGGCGGCCGCAGTGAAGGAAGTGGCGGCAACCAGCACGGAGCAATCGCTGCTGGCCGCATTGAATGCCGAGCGGCGGACGGCCGGCAAGGGCGAGCTAACCGTTTCATCGAAACTCGCCGGACTGGCCCGCCGGGAAAGCGACGCGGCCGCGGCTTCCGAACAAATCCCGGGTGACACCACGGCGGAGCTGAAAGCCCGCTCGGGATTCGGCTCGGTGGGCAAACTGCAGGGAGCCATGAAGGATCGCGGAACGCAAACAGGGAAGGGGTTCGTCGATTATTGGGCCAAGGGCCAGCGGGAGATGCTGCTAGACGCTTGGAGCATGGTGGGCGTCGGAGTGTCGAAGGCCGCCGATGGCCGGCTGTTCGCGGTCGTCGTTCTGGGAAGTGCGGGCGGCGGGGGCTTATCGCTGATGAATCCCGCGATGGCGCCAGGGGGATTTTGAAGATCACGAATCCAACAACGCCCTAACCGTCGCGGCGTCGAGGCGGTTGGAAATGTCCGCATCCGCCAGAATCCCGGCGGCGAGCCTGCCTTTTTCCTGCTGGAGCTTGTGGATGCGCTCCTCGACGGTGTCCTGGCACAGTAGCTTGTGGACGAAGACCGGGTTGTTCTGGCCGATCCGATAGGCGCGGTCGGTCGCCTGCGCCTCGGCGGCGGGGTTCCACCACGGGTCGTAGTGGATCACCGTGTCGGCGGCGGTTAGATTGAGGCCGGTGCCGCCGGCCTTGAGCGAGATGAGGAACACCGGGGCTTTGCCATTCTGGAAATCCTCGACCAGCTTGCCCCGATCCTTGGACGCTCCGGTTAGTTTCAAATACGGGATTTTTTCCTTCACCAAGTGCGCTTCGATCAGCCCGAGCATGGTGGTGAACTGCGAGAACAACAGGATGCGTCGGCCTTCCTCGATGAGCACGGCGAGCAGATCCGTTAGAAAATCGAGTTTTGCGGACTCCACCACGTCGTTCGAGTAATCTTCCGGCAACAGCTTCGGGTGGCAGCAGATCTGGCGCAGCTTGAGCAGGGCGTCGAGAAATACGATCTGCGACTGCTCGATGCCGCGGGCGGCGATGGCTTCGCGGACGCGTTTGTTCATCGTGGCGCGCACGGTTTCGTAGAGATCCTTCTGGCCGGTGTTGAGCTCGATGAGATGGACGAGCTCGGTTTTCGGCGGCAGTTCCTTGGCGACTTGGTCCTTGGTCCGGCGCAGGATCAGGGGTGCGACGCGTGATTTGAGAACCGCGTTCCGCTCGAGATCGCCGTCTTTTTCAATCGGCGTGCGGAAGCGTTTGTTGAACGCGTCTTCCGTGCCGAGGAAGCCGGGGACGAGGAAATGCATCAGGCTCCACAGCTCGCCGAGGTGGTTCTCGATCGGCGTGCCTGATAGACAAAGCCGGTTGCGCGCATCCAGCTTGCAAGCCGCCTGCGCGATCTTCGAGCGCGGGTTCTTGATGTATTGCGCCTCGTCCAGCACGACCATGTGGAACGGCACGGCCGCCAACCTGTCGATGTCCCGCTGGAGGAGTGCGAATGACGTTAGAACAATGTCGGCGTGGGGAATCGAGCGGTAATATTTTTTCCGATCCGGGCCATTGAGCACCAGCACCCGCAAGCTTGGCGTGAACCTGAGCGCTTCCGCCCGCCAATTAGGAACGACCGATGTCGGGGCGATGACCAGCACCGGCAGGCCCCGCGAGTGGCCGGATTGCTTCTCGGTGAGAATGTGGGCCAGCGTCTGGAGCGTTTTCCCCAAGCCCATGTCATCCGCTAGAATTCCGTGAAGTCCGTGACGGGCGAGGAACTGCATCCAGTGGAATCCCGCGAGCTGATAGTCGCGCAAGGTCGCCTGCAGCCCGCTGGCCGTCGGCACCGGATCGATCCCGGAAAAATCCTTCAACTTCGCCGCCAGCTCCGCGAGATGCGGCGGCGTGTCGATCCCCAGCCCGCCGAGACCCGCGAGCGAGGCGGCGTCCAGCGCGTGCAACCGCGCCTTGTCGGGGAATTTCGGGTCGATCAGGGCTGATAGATGGTTGAGGATTTTCCGCACCCGGCCGATGGGCAGTTTCAACGCGTCGCCATCCGGCAGCGGCGCGTAGATGTGGCCGTTGTCCGGACGGTCGAGGGTTTCCTCCAGGAAATCATTCTCTAGCAGCCCGGCGAGGATCGGCAGCAAATCGTAGCGCTGGCCACCGACATCGAAGCCGACGGACAGGCTGAACCAGCCGCCGTCGCCGGGGTCCAGCGAGCTGTCCCACCTCGCCGGATCCGCTTCATGGACACGGTGGCCGACATTGTCCGAGACGCTGACAGTCCACCCGAGTCCCTCTAACTTGCCGACCATTTCCCCGCGGAACTGGTGCCAGAAAGCGTCGGTCGGGACCCGGCTGGGATCGGGAAACCAGCGGTCTGGCGATTTGTTGTTAGTCGCATCGCGCGACTTGAGGTTGAGGAGAAACCGCCACGCGGAGTTGGATTGCAGCGACGACAACCCGGTGTCGCGGAGCTGTTGGGTGGCGGCGTTTTCCGCAGCGGTGTCGTGCTGGAGAATCGCCGCCTGGCCGTCGTGGGTGATCGAGCTGACCCATTCCGGCGAGCTGCCACGCAGCGAACTACGATTCCCGCCGTAATCCACCGACGCCTCGGCAGAGATCCAGAAATCGACATTCGGCTGGCCTAACGACTGGAGCAGCAACCGGGTCACCTTGTCCACTGGCTCGCGATTCACCCGCAGCTCGAAGCGCGGCTCCATCCTCACCCGCGGCAAATCCGGCGGCGGGTCCTGCATCAGCTCCCGCGCACTCGCCAGCGCCGCTGCGACCGCCCAGCCGACTCCCCGGCCCTGCAATCTCGACGGGTCGCGCTCCTTCGCCGCCTTGATAAGAAGCGCCGCCGCGTGATGGCAGAAGCTGCCGATGTCACACGAGCAAAACGTCTCGAACTCCCACGCGCTGCCCGACTGCCAGAGATTCACCTCGGTCTCATCCTTGCCGACGATTCCTATCAGACTCACCGAGCCCGGTGCCGTTTCCTCGATCCGCAGATCCTTCACCTTGCTAACAAGCGAATTCGCAGCGGCGAGAATCTCGTCGTCAAAGCGGTCCTTCCAGCGGGAGTCCCCGAGAAATGGTGAGATGTCAGCGGTTTCTGGCAATGCCCAGCGAGGTTCGTGCATCCCCCTGCCGCGTCAAGCCCCAGCTCTGTTCTTCCACGTAATCCTTTCGCTGTCTATGCCACCTTCTCGACGTAGAGAAACTTCTGGAAGCCGACGAAGACCTCTTGGATC
>JANOZJ010000095.1:0-8069 GCA_031429315.1 Akkermansiaceae bacterium | reverse complement strand
TGGGGGAGCCGGGACGCTTGTTGGGGGATTTGCAGCGGCAGGGATATATAAGGGTGCGGGTGGATGGGGAGGTTTTGGAAATCGAGGAGGCGGCGGCGAAATGGCCAGAATTTCCGGGGGCGGTGGAGATTGTGGTGGATCGGTTCGTGATCCGGGCAGGGGTGGAGTCGCGGTTGGCGGACTCGGTGGAAACGGCATTGCGGCTGTGCGGGGCAGAGGCGCGGGCGGCGGTGCAGGAGCCGGGTGGGGATGCGTGGCGGGATTTGGCGTTTCAGACGAGTTATCGGAATCCGCGGACGGGGTTTGTGTTGGAGGAGCTCTCGCCGAAGCATTTTTCGTTCAATTCTCATCTCGGGGCTTGTGAGGCGTGCGAAGGTCTGGGAACGGAGATTTTTTGCGATCCGGCGCTATTGGCGGCGGGTGAGGATGCGGAGAAGACCTTGCTGAGGTACCGGGAGGCGAAATCGGAGATCACGCGGCGGAAGCTGGCGAAGTTAATGGCGCACCGGCCGTGTGGAGTCTGTGGGGGAAAGCGGCTGAAGCCGGAGTGGCTGGCGGTGAAGATTTTGGGAGGGAACATCGATCGTCGAAGCGAAGAGGAGAGAAGCCAGAATCCAGAAACAAGAACAGGAGCTGCGGACTCTTCCTCTTTCTATCAACCATCGACTCTCAACCATCAACTCCCCAGCGAGTGGTTGGGAATTCAGGATTTTTGTGAAATGAGCGTGGCGGATGCGTTGCGGTGGATGGAGGGAATCACGATTGATCCGGCGAAGGCGGAGGTTTGCAAGCGGCTGGCGGCGGATGTGCGGACGCGCTTGGCGTTTCTCGTGGAGGTGGGGCTGGATTATTTGACGTTGCAACGGACGAGCGGGACGCTTTCTGGCGGTGAGGCGCAGCGGATTCGGCTGGCGACGCAACTGGGCGCGGGGCTTTCCGGGGTGATTTACGTGCTGGATGAGCCGAGCATCGGGCTGCATGCGGCGGATACGGCGCGGTTGATCGGGGCGCTGACGCGGTTGCGGGATTTGGGAAATACGGTGGTGGTGGTGGAGCATGACGAGGAAATCATCCGGGCGGCAGATTGGTTGATTGATATCGGTCCGGGGGCGGGCGCGGCGGGTGGGGAGTTGCTGGCGGCGGGGGTGCCGGGGGAGATTGATTCGCCGACGGGGGAATGGTTGAGAGGGAGAAACCAGAGACAAGAATCCAGAATCAAGAAAGACGGAGAGTCCCGGCTGGTGGTGCGGGGAGCGCGGGAGCATAATTTGCAGAACCTGGATGTGGCGATTCCGTTGGGGCAGTTGGTGTGTTTGAGCGGGCCGAGCGGCAGCGGGAAATCGACGCTGGCGGATGATATTCTGCGGCGGGTGTTGGCGCGGCATTTTAATGGCTCCGGGGAAGCGCCGGGTGAGCATGACGGGATCGATGGGTTGCACTTGATCGAGAAGTTTGTGGTGGCGGATCAGTCGCCGATTGGTCGCAGCCCGCGGTCGAATCCGGCGACGTTCACCGGGGTGTTTGATCTGGTGCGGGAGCTTTTCACGAAGCTGAATTTATCGAAACAGCGCGGCTATGGGCCGGGGCGCTTTAGTTTCAATGCGGCGGGCGGGCGATGTGAGCGGTGCCAGGGGAATGGGCGGCTGAAAATCGAGATGCACTTTTTACCGGATGCTTGGGTGCCATGCCCGGCGTGCGGCGTGCGGCGGTTCAATCGCGAGACGCTGGAGGTGACTTATAAAGGCAAGTCGATTGCGGAGGTGTTGGCGCTTTCCGTGGGCGAGGCGCTGGAGTTTTTCCGACCGATCCCGAAGATTCGCCGAATTTTAGAGACCTTGGAGGCTCTAGGGTTGGGGTATTTGCAACTCGGCCAGCCGGGGAATACGCTATCCGGTGGCGAGGCGCAGCGGCTGAAACTGGCGGTGGAGTTGGCAAAACCGCAGGCTCCGCACACCTTGTATTTATTCGATGAGCCGACGACGGGCCTGCATTTCGGCGATGTCGAGAAGCTGCTCACCGCGTTTTTCAAACTGCGCGACGCCGGGCACAGCGTGCTGGTGGTGGAGCATCATTTGGACGTGATCGCCGCATCCGACTGGGTGATCGAGCTTGGGCCGGGTGGGGGAATCCACGGCGGGAACTTGGTCGCCGAGGGATCACCGGAAAAGATCGCAAAAAACAAGGATTCTCCGACAGGTAGGGCACTGGCGAAGGTGCGCTAAATTTTTTCGGGCACGATTCTATGGCCCTCGAAAAATTTATTACAAATGTAGTGGACTCGCCACTACATTTGTAATATCAATAGAAATCATGAGCGCTCCAAACATCCCCGAATCCGAATGGTCCGTTATGGAGGTGCTCTGGGAAGCATCGCCCCAGACTGCTTCCGAGGTCGCGAAGACGCTGACTCAGCGAAAAGGCTGGGCTGAGAATACCGTGCGGACCCTGTTGAGCCGGTTGGTGGAAAAGGGCGCGTTGGAAATCGTCGAGAAAGCAGGTATGTCCCGGCTCTATGCACCTGCGGTCAAACGCCAAGCCGTTGTGAAAGCGGAGAGCGAATCATTTATGGAACGCATCTTCCAAGGAGCAGCGAAGCCGCTGCTCGTCCATTTTGCCAGCAATGCCCGGCTCACACCGGACGAAGTTAGAGAGCTGAAAACTCTTTTGGACCAATCGATTGAAAAAAACAACTAACCCTGAAATCCAAGCCATGAACCCACTCGAATCCATGTTAGAATGGTTGCTCGCCGCAACCTTGCGGGCCTCTGCCCTCGCCGTGATCATCCTCGGTATCCAGATGCTTCTGCGTCGCTGGTTGCCTGCTCAATGGCGGTATGCCCTGTGGCTGCCGATGCTACTCGTGCTCGTCCTTCCGGCGCTACCAGCCGTGCCATTCGGATTATTTCCGTGGAAATCTGCGGAAAGCGTCGTCGTCAGTGCTTCGGCACCCACCCTTTCAGATGCCACGGCGTCTGAGGCTGGGAACGTGTCCAGCGCCGCAGTTGGAAAATCTCCTGCAACCGCCGTGAATCCTTTCGCCATCGCATGGCTCATCGGAGCTGGCGTGGTGTTTGCGGTGGGAGTGACAGGCTATCAGCGGAGCATGAGGCGGATTGTGAGAACCGCGGTGACGCCGGACGAAACGTTGCTCCGTTCGATCACCGTGGCGGCTCGGGAAGCGGGCTTGGGACGGGTGCCGCGAATCATTGTTTCCGCCAAGGTGTGTAGTCCGGCTGTCACTGGCATCCTCCGTCCGTCGCTGCTGCTGCCGGCTGGTTTTCCAAATGGTTTCGATGACTCGGAAACACGGCTGATCCTGCTTCACGAGTTCACCCACCTGAAGCGACATGATCTTACCGTGAACTTGCTGGCGTGTGCACTGCAGGCGTTGCATTGGTTCAACCCGATCCTCTGGTTCGCCTTCGCCCGGATGCGTGCGGATCGCGAGGCCGCTTGTGATGCCCGGGTGCTTTCCATCGGATCGACCGACCGCCGCGGCGAATACGGAACTGCCTTACTGAAGCTTCAAGGCAGGGGTGCCTCGCACGAATCCAGCCTTGGCTTTGTCGGGATTTTCGAGCGCACCGCAGGCATGAAATCCCGGATTCGGGAGATTTCCAGCCATCGTCCTGCGGGATACGCGGGGCGGGTTGGGGGCGCGGGCATCGTCGCGCTACTGGTCACCTTCGGAGCGACCAAAGCTCAGGAACCCGTCAAGCCCGTAGTTCAGGAAAAAGCGGCGAAGCCGATGACGGAAGGCGTTGCTTATATTGAAAAGAAACTGGATACCATCGTCATCACGAGAGTGGATGCGGAGAATACCACGCTGGAGGAGATGGTCGATTTTCTGCGCCTGAGGGCCGTCGAGGGAGATGCTGGCGAGGTGGTCCCTGAAAAAAAGGGCATCAATTTCGTGATTCGGATGCCCCGCAAGGTGGATGAGAAAGCCTTCGAACCTAGGTTGATCACACTTCAAAAAGAGAAAGTCACCTTGCGGGAAATCATTGTGGAAATCAGCAAGCAGAGCGGCATGGGCTTCAAAGTGGATGACTTCGCTCTGACTTTCTTCCCGCCAGACAGCAAGGCTGTGCCCGAAAAACACGCGCCGATGCCGGAGCCTCCGGTGGCCAAAGCGGCCGAATTCGCATCGAAAATCATCATTCCGCTCATCGATTTTGAAGAAGTAACCTTGCAGGAAGCGGTGGATCTTCTGAACCAGCGGGCCCGTGAACTCAACAAGGAGGGACCGGTTTATCCGATTGTCCTCGATCCCAAAGCCGACGCGGATGCAAAAATCAAAAAACTCCAGATCAGGAATGGGCCTCTCTCGGTGGTGCTTAAATATTGCATGGATCAGACCAAGCAAACTTTCACAGCGGATGATAAGGAACTCCGGATTCAACGCCCATAGGAAAGGACCGGGACCATTAGTTCATTACCACAGGGACGGATGCTTGCTGCATCCGTCCCTTTTTTTGGGGATTCAGATGGACTGGCTCTAGGAATATTCTTGGGCGCCCCAGTGCCATCGTCGTTGATTCGGCGGCTCGCTGTATGTCATATTAAAACGGCAACTCCCCAAAATCGTGGGGTGTGGGAATTCGATCCGATTTCCCGGAGGATTTTTCGAATTTCATGTGGACAATACTCGAACTCCCGGTTACCGACCAACCCTCTTGACGAGGCATCCGCCTCTCAAAAACTCAGGCAGTGTAGCTCAGTGGTAGAGTAGGGGACTCATAAGCCCTTGGTCGGCAGTTCGAAACTGCCCACTGCCACGGGTTCTATTTAACGGGTTACTTGGTAGTTCTCCAGATTAAGTTTGGGTGTTTTTTGGGATCTTTGCCACTCCTATGCCACTTTTCCCAACTGATTTTCAGGCACGTCCCAATTGATGTGCCGGCCATGCGGACTCACGATGACTTCGCGGACCGTGGTATTCTCAGTCTGGGGCGGTTAGGATGATGGAAAGAGGCCTTGATGCGGAGGGGTTGTCATTCCTGCCATTTCCGGGTTGCGCGGGTGACGGGGGGCGGGCAGGCTACCGGGCGTGCCAGTATCTCCGAGGCACCGGTAGTTTTTAATCATGAATATTTCCAATGGTGATCCGTCCAACATCGCGCAGGGACCCGCCGGTTCCGTCGATTCGGATGCCACCATGAACGATCCGGAGGACGATTTCCGACTGGTTGCGCTGGCGCAGCAGGGGGACATGAGTGCCTACGACGCGCTGGTGACCCGGCACAGAGGAAGGATATTCGCCATGATCCGCAACATGATCCATCAGGAAGCCGACGCTTGGGACATTTCACAGGATGTTTTCATCAAGGCGTGGCATGCCCTGCCGAAATTCGAAGCCAAGGCGCGGTTTTCGACTTGGCTATATCGAATCGCCCACAACGCGGTTTACGATTGGTCGAGGAAGCGGAAGATCGAAAGTGCCGGTGAACTCAATGATGAGATCTTCGAGCGCGAGCGGATCGACTCCGCGTCGTTCACCACGCCGTCCGGTGGCGAATCGCCGGCGGACTCGATGTCCCACGGCGAGCTGAGGGTGAAGATCCAAGTCGCCCTCGGCAAGCTGTCGGCGGAGCACCGGGAGGTGGTGATCTTGAAAGATGTCCAAGGGTTGTCGTACAAGGAGATCGCCGAGGCGATGTCGAGCACCTTGGGCACGGTGATGAGCCGACTGTTTTACGCGCGTCAGAAACTCCAAGCCTTGCTAAAAGATGAATATGAATCCCGATGAAGCAACGCTGGCCCTGTGGCTGGACGACGAATTGACCGGCGAGCAACTCGCTGCGGTTGAGGCGTGGGCCAGCCGCCAGCCGGCACAATTGGTCGCCCGCGAGGAAATCCGCCGCTGGCGGGCGACAATGGCGGCGGCGGTCCCGGTATCCGTGGAGCCGCCGTATCCTGAGTTTTTCAACAGCCGGGTGCTGCACGCCATCCGCGGGCAAAAGCCCGTACCCGCCGTCGCTGTGAAGAATCCGTTTTCATGGAAATCCTGGTTCATTCCGATGGCCGCCTGCGCTGGCATGATGATGGCGTTCTGGGTCGGCAAACAGTCCCGGACGGCTCCCGAATATGACGTCTCGAATGCGCCCCGGGCGATTCCCGTCGAGCCGGTCGTTTACACCCCGGAAAGCGGCGTGAAGGCGGAATGGTTTTCCAGCACCGAGGCCTCGGCCACGGTCATTGTTTTAAACGGTGTGCCGGCGATCCCGGATGCCACGGATTTTTCCGCGACGGTTTACGTGCCGATGGAACGGGAATTCGACTCCACCGCCGACAGCGAGACACAACCGGAACTGGAAGTCGGACCATGAGACGGCGTTGGCAATGGATCGGCGCGGCGATGCTCGCGGGCGCGGCGGTTTTTTCTAATATCTCAGTTGCCCAGGACGATCCCGGCAAGGCGAACATGGGCCGGGTGGCAGTGACCGTTTATTACGCCACCGACGGCGATCCGAAGGTGGCGGGCGGCAAGGCGGTCGCGGTCAGCACGGAAATAGCCACCCGCTTGCGGGGAGAGGAGCGGCTTCGATTCAAGAACTACCGGACGCTCGGGCTGGACGTGCAACCGTTACTGAGGAGTTATGAAAGTTGGGCGCAACCGCTGAAGCCGTCGGATGAGATTTTGGTCCGCTTCGAGGCGCGCAGTCGGCCGACGGAACAAGCGACGGGCTTGGATCTCGAACTTTGGCTCAGCCGGAAAAAGGTTTTGAAAATGGATGCCCGTCTTGAGGGCAAAAAGCCGCTGTTTGTCCTCGGCCCCGAGTGGCGGGGCGGGCGCCTGATCATTGCCGTCGCACTTGCGCCGAAGGAAAAAGCTGGCCCATAATGCACCCATGAAATTTGCAATAGGCATCTGGTTGACGCTCGCGGCATTTGTCCAGGCGGGTGGTTTGGAATTCGCCGCGCAGCTCAAGGAGGTCCATGCAGCGGCTGATGCGACCATCGTGACGACTGATTTCAATTTCACGAACAAAGGCGACAAGCCGGTGACCATCGCGAAGACCGACCCCGGCTGCTCATGTTTGAAAGTGGAGATTTCGGGCGGAAAACTCAAATACGCCCCGGGCGAATCCGGGGTCGTGCGGACCACCTTCGACATGGGAAACTTTTCCGGGACGGTCGATAAGAAGGTGGCCTTGTGGATCGACGATGATCCTGCGGACAAGCCGTCCATGAGTCTAACTGTTCGGGTCCATATCCCGGTAATCGTCGCCCTGGAGCCGAAAACCGTGAAGTGGAATCTCGGTGCCAAGCCGGATCCGCAAACGATTCAAATCCGGATGGCGGAAGGAAAGTCGATTCATGTGACCGGAGTGAAGTCATCGTCGCCTGCCTTCAAATGCGAGGTGAAGGTGGTGGAGAAAGGTCGAAAATACGACTTGATAGTCACTCCGATGGAGATGAATGCGCCGGGGATGAGCGTTTTTCGCATCGAGACCGATTGTGAGATTTCCAAATACGCGATCCAGCAGGCTTTCGCAGTGGTTCGCAAGCCGTCGCCCGCCGATGGGGTGGCCAAGCCATGAACGCGGCTGGCCAACTGGTGGCGATCGCCAGCATTTCTCTGGCTGCGGCAGCGGGAACCTTTTGGATCAAGGGGCCGCCGGCGCGTGCGTTTGTCTGCGACCCTGCCACCTTGAAACCCTCCGAAGTTTGTCTCCAACAGATTCCAACAGACGCCAAGATCCTGTGGGTGGATGCCCGCTTGAGAAAGGACTGGGAAAAGACCGGGCTTGCCGGGTCCGTGTTATGGAATCTCGACCCTGCGGAAGACATGCAGGCCTTCGAGGCGGACATCGCCATGCGGATCATGGACACGCCCCGGGTGATCGTCTATTGCGGCGATGAAAACTGCGGTCTCAGCCACCAGATCGCGGAGCGGATCCGCAGTCTGCAGCTCGGCGCGGAAGTTTCCGTGCTGCGCGGCGGCTGGCGGGCGCTGCACGACGCGGGAAGGATCAAGGATTCCAATCCAAAGTCCTGAGCGCGACGGCCTCAAGATAGGGCGTGTCGGGATTGTCTTCGGTGTTCCAGCGGAGCATCACCGTGCA
>JANOZJ010000094.1:0-1944 GCA_031429315.1 Akkermansiaceae bacterium | reverse complement strand
AAACTCGAAGACAGCGTCCGGCTACCCGGCACCACCGACGAGAATCAGAAAGGAATCCTTCAGGATGAAAAGCCCATCGACCGCTTGTCACGCGCTTGGTATTGGAAAGGACCTGCGTGGTACCAACGCGAGGTGACCATCCCTGAATCCTGGGCCGGCAAGCGGATCACCGTGTTTTTCGAACGCACCAAGAACTCCCGGGCATGGGTGGACCAGACGTTTTGTGGCCGGGAGGACTCGCTGAGCGCGCCGCATATCTTCGATGTGACCAAGGCCATGACGCCGGGCACGCACACCCTTACGGTGTTGGTGGACAATGCGAAACTGCCGCCCGTCGGCCCGTCCCACGCGGTGGATGAACGGACCCAGACGAACTGGAACGGAATCATCGGGAAGATGGAA
The DNA here is from genome assembly GCA_031429315.1 of Akkermansiaceae bacterium. Classification (GTDB taxonomy): domain Bacteria; phylum Verrucomicrobiota; class Verrucomicrobiia; order Verrucomicrobiales; family Akkermansiaceae; genus Luteolibacter. The sequence continues at coordinate 1,542 of JANOZJ010000094.1, read as the reverse complement.
CTGCGCGCCACCGACCCGGTGTGGATCGAGGACGTGCGGGTGGAGCCGGATGCCGTGAAAAAAGAGGCGCGGATTCGAATGATCATTGGCAATACGACGGGAAAGCCTGCGACCGGAAAGATCATGTTGGCTTGTCGGAGTTATAACATCGCAACGCCTGCCACCTTTGCCACCCAGGCTGTCGAGGTCACTGCCAACCGGCGGGAAAACATCGTCGAGTTCATCTATCAGCCGGGTGACAAAGTCCCGTTGTGGGACGAGTTCCAACCGGCGCTGCTGGAACTCGATCTGAAACTCGCAACCACTGCCGGCGGGCAATCCTTCACCGACCGAGCTGAGACACGCTTCGGCATGCGTGATTTCACCCGCCAGGGCAACCTCCTCAAGAACAACGGCAAGACAGTCTTCCTGCGCGGCCGGCTCGATTGCGCCAACTATCCACTGACCGGCTATGCGCCGATGGACAAGGCGGCCTGGCGGAAACTGTTGGAAATTCAAAAGGACTGGGGACTCAACCACATCCGCTTTCATTCGTGGTGCCCGCCTGCTGCAGCCTTCGAGGCAGCCGACGAACTCGGTTTCTATCTCCAGGCGGAACTGCCTAACAAACGCAGCGCTTTCAATGCCCCGGACAACAAGGACGCGGCGATCCACAACATCGACTGGCTCGACGAGAACGGCGACGGGACCGGAGTTACGCTTTTCGACTATGGCAAGCGCGAGGGTGAGATGATCCTGAGGCACTTCGGCAACCACCCTTCGTTCGCCATGTTCACTCTCGGTAACGAACTCGGCCGCACGCCGGGGATGTTCGATCTGGTCGCCTATTTCAAGAAAATCGATCCGCGCCACCTCCACGCCCAAGGAGCTAACAACATGCACTGGGCGCCGAGTCTCGCCGAGGGAGATGATTTCTGGGTCACCGGCAAGGTGGAGAAGGACAGTCGTCCGCTTCGCGGCTCGTTCTCGCTCGCGGATTTTCCGAATCCGCATATCGAGGGGTTCCCGCCATCGACAATGGTGGATTTCAGGAAATCGATCGAAGGCGTTGCGGTGCCATTGATCGGTCACGAGACCGGTCAGTTCCAGGTGGCTCCAGACTACCGTGATATCCCGAAATTCACCGGTGTGCTGAAGGCGCGAAACTACGAAATCTTCCGCGAGCGGATTGAAAAGGCCGGCATGCTTGATCAGGCGCACGACTTCGTCCGCGCCTCCGGGGCACTGGCGGCGGTCTGCTATCGAGAGGACATCGAGGCGGCGCTGCGCACGCCCGGATTCGGTGGTTTTCAACTACTCGACATCATGGATTTTCCCGGCCAAGGCACTGCGCTTGTTGGGATGCTCAATGTGTTCATGGAATCCAAGGGAGTGATCGAGCCGGAGCAATGGCGGGAGTTCTGCAGCGAAACGGTGCCGCTCTTCCGCATGGAAAAATACACCTGGACTGCGGACGAGACACTCAAGGGACGGGTGCAGGTCGCCCACTACGGCGCGGAGACCCTTCGTGACGCGTCGATCACCGCCACGGTCACGGACGTC
>JANOZJ010000093.1:0-2297 GCA_031429315.1 Akkermansiaceae bacterium | reverse complement strand
CAACTCCCGCGCCGACGAAGCGATCTACATGGAGTTCAAAGGCACCGGCAACATGGAGCTCGTCCTCGACCGCAAGATCGCGGAAAACTATATCTATCCGGCCGTCGATATCTTCAAGTCCGGCACCCGCCGCGAGGAACTCCTGTTAGCCGATCACATGCTCCACAAGATCCACCTGATCCGCCGCGGTCTCTCCGGCCACCGCCCGGCGGAAGCGATGGAGCGCCTGCTGTTTTTCCTGAAGAAATTCCCGAACAACCCGCAGATGCTGATGGAGATCAAGGGGTGAAGTGACATAGGCATTCCTATATCACTTGCGTGGGCGATTCCGCCCACGCCGCCAAGCCATGTCATGTGGAGCAAGCTTCAGCCTCGCCTGATCGAAGCGCTTCATCCGGATATAGGCGGCTTGCCTCTGCCTGCGACATGTGACAAGGTTCTCCCGCCATGATTTCTGAAAACACGAACCTGGATCAAACCCCCGCGCCTCCCGAGTTGATTGCGAGAGCGGAGGCTCTGGTGCGCGAATATGGCGTCCATTGTTTCTGGTTTTGGCATCCTGAAGCCAAAGTCCGATTTTTCGGAGATATTCGTCTGGTCGTCGAGCACCTGCGTGAATATGGAAACTGGCGCGCCTGGCGCGCCGCTCAAGAACTGCAACGATGCCTCACGAAGGTTATAGCCCGCTGTTCCTGCTCAAGATGATGAAGCGCTTCGCCAAAATCGATCCTCTGGAAATGGAAAAAATCCGCGCCCGGAAACTCAATGCCATCGAGATAAAAATGGAATGGATCACCATCTCCGACAAGGCCGAGGAGGAAATCATCAAGCTCGCTGACACTCAACTCGACATGCCCATCGGCATCGCCTTCGTGAATGACAAGGGAGAACCCGGCTGGATCGGTGACAACCCGGACCTCAAGATCCACTACGGCAGCCTGCGCGGCTGCTGGCCGACAGTGAGCGCAGTGGCGGACGAAGAGTAGCGCAGGAGTGTGCCGCGACCGAAACGAATCATGACGAACGAACCCCAAGCCATCGAAGTCGAGGTCGTTGAAATCGATGGCGTCGCGCCGGTGGTGAAACCTGAAAGCCAGGAGCAACCACCGCGGCAGCGGCAGGATTGGCAACACTGGCAGGGCCGCATCCGCAAACTCGACAGCCGCTGGTGGCCGCTGTGGGTCGTTCTCGGGGTGATCGCGGTGGGGCTGTTGCTGACGGTGGGGCTGGTCGTCGGGATCGTGTTTGTGATCTTCGGAGTCGTGGTTAGGATTCTGAGGGCGGTTCACGGGTTTTTCCGCGATTTTTGACGCTTTGCCGATTGCACAGATTCGCTGGCGTGCCAGAGTCGGCCACCAAAACGAATGACAACGGAAACCTTGCAAGAGCGGATCGCGGAAACGAGTGGCTGGATTCAAGCGGTGAAGGAGGAGATGGCGCAAGTCCTGGTCGGCCAAGAACGGCTGGTGGACCGGCTACTCATCGGGCTGCTGTGCAATGGCCACATTCTGCTCGAAGGCGTGCCGGGATTGGCCAAGACCCTAGCGGTGAAGGCGCTTTCCGGCTCGCTGCACGCGTCGTTCGCGCGCTTCCAGTTCACCCCCGACCTGCTGCCCGCCGACTTGGTGGGGACGATGATCTATCACCCGCAGGAAATGAAATTCGAGCCGAAGCTGGGACCGATTTTCAACAACCTGATCCTCGCCGATGAAATCAACCGTGCGCCAGCCAAGGTGCAATCCGCGCTGCTCGAAGCGATGCAGGAGCGGCAGGTGACGCTGGGCCACCACTCGTATCCCCTGCCCCAGCCGTTCCTGGTGCTTGCGACGCAGAACCCGATCGACCAGGAGGGCACCTATCAGTTGCCCGAGGCGCAGCTCGACCGGTTCCTGCTAAAGGTGACGGTCGGCTATCCGTCGAAAGACGAGGAGCTGGAAATCCTCGACCGGATGGCCACCTCGACCCCGCCCTATCAGACGAAGACGGTGGCGACTCCGGAACAGGTTGCCAGTTCGCGGGAGTTGGTGAACCAGATTTACATCGACCCGGCGATCCGCAAATACATCGTGCAGATCATCCACACCACGCGGTTCCCGGGCCTCGTCGATGCGCCGTTGAAAAACCTCGTGCGCTCCGGCGCCTCGCCGCGCGGCACGATCAATCTCGCGCTAACAGCGCGGGCGCGCGCCTTCATGCAGGGCCGGGCGTTCGTCACGCCGCAGGACGTGAAGGACATGGCGCTCGACGTCCTGCGCCACCGGATTCTTCTAACTTACGAGGCGGAGGCCGAGGAAATG
>JANOZJ010000092.1:0-12393 GCA_031429315.1 Akkermansiaceae bacterium | reverse complement strand
GGAGCGGCGGATGGTGAGCGGCGATCTGGCCGTCGCCGATGTGCCTGCGGCGTGGAATGAAAGTTTCCGCGAGCTGTTTGGATTCGCGCCGAAGGACGACCGCCACGGCTGCTTGCAAGACATCCATTGGTCGATGGGCGGACTCGGTTACTTCGCCACTTACACGCTCGGCAACATCAACTCCGCCCAGCTATTCGCCGCTGCTAGAATGGTCCCCGCCGTCGCCTCCGCGATCGACCACGCCGACTATCTGCCGCTGCTAGGCTGGTTGCGGAAATCCGTACACGCCCACGGTGCCACGCTCGATCCCGCCGAACTCATCCGGCAGGCCACCGGCAGCCCCCCCTCGACGGCCGCCTATCTAGCACACCTCAAGTCTCGCTATCTCTGAATCCTGTAGTCCGACGGCGGGCGTTCTCGCCCCGGATTCCCTCTCCACCCACAATCGGATTCTAGCCTGCGATTTCGACGATTATGAGCATCTCGCCCGGCACACTAGAGGGTCGCCGGGAGACGTTTCAGGACAATCAGGTGATTGTTGAACGGCGTCTTTCCCCAGAGCGGTGAAATTTCCACGTCGCCAAACGGGCGGAGGATTTGATGGAAATCCTCTGCTGTCGGATAGTGGGTGGGCGCGGCCTTCATCCAGAAGGTCGCCCTGGCTAACAGATCACCTGCCACGGTGATCTTGAAGCGCCATGAGGCGTCGCGCAGTCCCGAGCGGATGATGAGCTTGCCGCCGGGCGCGACACGGGAGGCGGCCTGCTTGAGCAGTGATTGCTGTTCGGCCGGGGTGAAAAACTGGAGGATGTCGAGGATGCTCACGCTGCCGTGGTGCGCGGGCAGGCCGGTGCGGGCGTCGTGATCGGAGAATAACAAGTCCTTGTCATCCCAGGCGATGGCCGCACGGCGGGCCGACACGATTTTACGACAGTCGTAGTCGAGTCCGTGGATCGGCACGCCGATGCCTTCGGCTCTGTGGTAAAATGCCAGCAGCCCCAAGCCGCACCCGAGGTCGAGCAACGGCATTGCCGAGTGGCGGAGTTGATCGGCCAGCGCGGTATAAACCGGGTCGGTCCGTAGCTTGGCCGCGACGTAGTTCCGGTCCCAGCGTCCGGGAAATAAGGCCGCTATTTTCCGCGCGGATGTCTCAGTCATCGGAATGGTGGCTGAGGTGGCTGAGCGGGTTCGAACCCCGGGCGACGAGCCGGGGCAGGCGCACGAGAAATCCACAGAGCAGGCGGATGTGCATCCACGAGAGCAGCGTGTTGTCGCGCAGATAACGGAATTGGGAAATGCCGCCTTCCTCCTTGCTCGGGTAACGGACGGGCGTCGGCAGATTGATGATCGGCACCCCGCGCCAGGCGAGGCGGACGGCGACTTCGGGATCGAAATCGAAGCGCCGGGCGTAGCGGGTGGATTCCAGCACTTCGAGCAATGCCTGCGCCGGGTAGAGTCGCATGCCGAAGAGTGAATCGTCGATCCCCCAGCCGAGGGTTTCCAAGTTGGCCCAGAAGTTGGAAATTTTCCGGCCATTGACCCGCAGCGCCGGTGCCGACGCGTCGAAAACCGGCCTCCCGAAAACCGCGGCTTGCGGGTGGGCGGCGGACAACTTGAAAAAACCTGGGGCATCTCCCGGCGGGTGCTGGCCGTCCGCATCCAGTGTTAGAACGTGGGTGAATCCGGCGGCGATCGCTTCCCGCAGGCCGTGGAGGACGGCCGCGCCTTTGCCGGAGTTCACTTCGAGAAACAGGATTCTGAAGGTTTGGCCGTGCGCGGATTGCAGGTGGCGGATGGCTTCCGGCGAGCCATCGGTGGAGCCGTCGATGACCACCCAGACCGGAGTGTTGAGGGCCAAGGCGGCGGTCACCGTTTCCAACAGGATCGGCCCGGTGTTGTAGCTGGGAATCAGGATAAGCGGTCGCACCTCGGCCATGTGGCAGTGGTTTAGAGGGCGGAAGCACTTGGGGCAAGCCATGTGATGCAGGGATTCCTCCCTGCTTTTCTGAAGAACAGGCAGGAATGCCTGGATCACTGGTCGATTTGCCGGCGGAGTGGGTCGGGTTTCGAGAGTTCCAGTTCGTAAACCTTGGCCAAGCGGGCGGTGAAGGCTTGCGACGACTCTCCCGGCTGCGGGATCAACGGCTCGCCGAGATCGAAGCGCATGTGGATCGGGAAAACCGGGCGTCGCCAGAGTGGCCAGCCTTTTTGCAGGAAACGGGTGTCACTGCGGATGAAAATCGGATAGACGGGGACCTTGGCATGGGCCGCAATGATCGCACAGCCGCCTTTGAGCGGATTGATCCAGCGGGCGTCGGGCCGGGTCCGTGTGCCCTCGGGAAATAACAGGAGCTGGCCACCGTCGGCCAGCGATCGGGAAGCGTCCCGGATCATGCGGGTCGTTCCGTCATTGGCGATGTAGCCGGCCAACCGCGCGCCGCCGCCGAGCAGGGGATTGATGAGAATTGGCTTTTTGATCACGCACACGGCGGAGGGAAGCCGGGCGATGATGAACACCACATCCCACAGCGAGGTGTGGTTAGGCGCGGCAATAAAGGAATGCTTCAGGTCTCCCAGAGCGTCGAGCGCGGTCAGGTCCGCCCGGACCAAGTCAGAGAGCCGCAAATAGACCACGAATTTCCGGAACAACTGATGCAGGAAAAACCGCCCCAGCCGTTCGCCCGCCCGCTTGGGCAAGAGCAAATGCAACGGCCCGCCGATCAAGGTGAGCAAGCCGCCGAACACGCCCCAGTAAAGCAGCCCCAAAGCCATCATCACATAATCCCACGGGGCACGCAGCCACCAGCGGAGGGTCATCGCTTCTGCGGGGTGGATGGTGAGGGTATTGGGATCGCTGGACGGCACTGGGCCTGAGGTTAAAGGCGATCCCTCGGACGGTCGAATTGATTTTTCCGGGCCTATCGGCTTGTCACCCGAGGCCTCCTCCGTGCCATGCTGTTTCGCAGATGAGTTCCGATCTCCAAGCCGCGCTGCAGGCGCTTCCCCATGGTCCTTCGTTCCGGTTTGTGGACGAGTTGAAATCGCTGGTGCCCGGTCGCGAGGCGACCGCCATCTATCAGGTTCGCGGCGACGAGGCGTTTCTCGAAGGGCATTTCCCTGGAAATCCGATGATGCCAGGGGTCATTCTCATCGAGGCCATCGCCCAGCTCGGTGGGGTCGTGGTCCAGACCGACCCCGAACATCCCGCGATGGCCGACCTCCGGCTAACAGGAGTGCGCGCGGCGAAAATCCTCGGGGCCGCGGTGCCGGGAAACGTCTTGGAAATCCGCGTCAAAGTCGAAGGACGGCTGGGCGGATTGGTGCAGGTCGAGGGCGAGGTTCGGCGGCGGGATGGCATCCTGGCCACCGCCAAGGTGACGCTCAGCGGCACGCCGGTCTAACCGGCGTGGGTCTCTGTTACGCCGAAGAAGAATCCAAGCGGTGTCGGCGCTGCGCTCTGCCACCCCAGTCCAGGGGCCACTTAGGGCTCGCCGAGCTCCGGTGGTGCTGCCTGGCGCATTTGCAAGCGCAGGCCAGCGCCTTTGAAACTGCTGTCGATGTTGAGGCTTTCCACCCGCTGGCGGATATCGGCCGGGGCGGAGGCCTTGTCTTGGGCGGTATCCCAAGGACCGCTCCAAGTCACGTTCCCCTGTTGGTCGCGGACCGTGACTTCCTTGGCACCATCCGTGGCTTTCACTTCCACGCTGCCTTGTTGGTCCATCTGTTTGATGGTGGCTCCGCCTTGGACTTGGACTTTCCCCGCCACATCGCCGCCCGGCAGGACAAATCCCGCTCCGCCGATGGCTCCTTGCATGCGCTTTTGCAAATCGCGCATGGCTTCTTCCATCTGCGGTGGCACTTGGCCCTCGTCACCGCCGAGTTCGAATGCGCCGAGGTTGCCTGCGATGGCATCCCGGACGCGTTCCGCGAGCTCCTTGGGCAGACCTTCGAGATCGAGTTGGTCGAGCACGCGGGGAGCATTGTCCGCGATCTCGGCGGGCCTGATGCCAAGGGGCACCGCGAGGGTCGTCGGCTTGCCCTGATGAATGAGGTCGAGGCTGATGGACTCACCCGGCTTGTGGCCGGCAATTTGTCTGGAGAGTTCCAGCGGCGAGCCGACTGGCTGGCCGCCGACTTTGGTGATCACGTCGTGCACCGCGATTCCGGATTTGGCGGCGGGGCCATCGGGGACCAATGAGCGGACGATGACTCCTTCGCCCGGATTGAGTGTGAGATGATCGCCTAACATATCCGGGACTTCGCTGGAGACGACGCCGAGGAATGCGGCTTCCTCCTGTGGCTTGGGTTGGGCGGCGGGAAGTTTGATTTCCGGCAGCGCCCGTTCCTCTTCCGCGACCAGCGGTGGCGGTGGGGCATCGTCTGCCGGCGCTTCCAAGGCGAATGCCGGGGAAACCAGAACGGCGGCGAGGCCGGCCGTGATCCATGGGGATGTTCTCGTTTTCATGATTTACTTACTGGAAGCGTAGTAGCTGATTTTTTTTGTCTGGCGGAATTTCATCAATTGGTTCTCGCGGGAACCAACATATACTCGACCCGTGGTTGTTCGATCTGGAAGGTGCGGCCATCTTTATCCCTGAGGGTGATCTTGTCCTTGTAAACGACGCGGACCAAACTGTGAGGTTGATTGTTCGATTTCCAAACCACGCCCTCATCATGCACTTCACTCACGCCACGGTTGAAGGCGGCGGGTATGAGATTTCCGTTGATGGGGCGGGTGACCGGTGAAGAAGCCGGCGCACTTTGACCGGCGGTTTTCTCCGGAGGCTTTCCCGCGGGCATCAGCAATGCGGTGGCCGCGCCGATCAATGCCACGGCCGCCGCCGCGCCCCACATCGGACGATGGCGGCGGGTGTGGACCGCGCTGTTCGCCTTTGGAAACAACACGATCTTTTCGTCCACCGCGAAGGGGACTTCGTGGACGACGGCTTCGAGCCTTGCCAGGAAATCCGCTGGCAGCCTGGCGGGCGACGTCTCCCGCAGCAACGCCTCGAAGCGGATCTCGCCATGGCTGAGTCGGGTCGCTGTTCCGTCGGCGGCGGCTTCGAGTCGCAACAGCAACGCGTCGTCGAGCGCGGCGGCCTGGAGTTCGCGAAGTTGCGCTTCGAGGGATGTTGGATCGTGAGTCATGGCGATAAGTTAGATGGAGAGGTCGCCGCGGCGGCGGGCGCTGGCGAGGTTCTTTTTGAGGGCCTCCAACCCATAGCGATACCGCGAGGCCGCCGTGTTTTGCGAAATACCAAGAGTTTCACCAATCTCGGCGAATGTGCGTTCACCCCAGATTTTCATGATGATGACTTCGGAAAATTTTTCGGGCAGTTCCTTGAGTCCTTGTTCGAGTTGGACGCGGGTTTCGTCGTCGGAAGAATCGCTCTCGAACCATGGCTGCAAGGCGTCATAGGCACCGGTCTCGGCATCGCCCGTCACACTGTCCTCGCGGCGCTTGCGGCGGTCGTCGCGGCGGCTCAGATCGATCGCGAGGCGGCGGATTGCGGTGTAGAGATAGGGCGGCCACGAGTCCTGTCCGCCGACGAATTCGCCGGAGCGGACTTTCTCGACGAGCTTCACGAGCGCGTCCTGGAAGATGTCCTTCGCGTCCTCGTGGGAGCGCGTCTGCTGGCGCGCGAAGAGCAGTAATTTCGGGCCATATTCCTCCACCCACTCACGCCAGGCGGAAGCGGCGGGCGATGCTTCCTGGACTGCAGTTAGAGATGCCATGGGTGTGCCTTCGTCCATACAGCGGAGCAGGTTGCGGGATTTGTTTCCCGGGTTCAAGGTTCGATCAGGATTTCCAGCTGGCGAGCTTGCAAACGTGCTTGAAGTGCAATCCCTCGACCGGGGTGATCGAGAGCCGGGTGCCGCGCTGGCAGACCAACATTTCGGCGAGCAGGCTGTCGGCCTTGATGGCTTCGAGCGTGAGCATTTCGTGGAATTTGCCGACGTATTCGAAATCGGTTAGCCACCAGCGGGGCTTCTCCGGCGTGGCCTTGGGATCGTGATAGTCGCTTTCCGCGTCGAACTGCGTGGGATCGGGATAAGGCGTGCCGACGACGCGGGCGATCCCGGTCACGCCGGGCGGCTTGGCATTCGAGTGGTAAAACAAGGCGAGGTCGCCGGGCTTCATTTCCTTCCACATGTAGTTGCGCGCCTGATAGTTTCTAACACCACTCCACGGCTCGCGCTTGACCTTGGCGAGGTCGTCGATGCCGAACACGTCGGGTTCGGATTTGATCAACCAATGACGCATGGCGGTCAGGCGATGGCTTGGATGAGCGCCGGCTTGGCGGCGGGCAGGGCGAGATGCTCGGGGCCGAGTTCCAAGCCCTGAGCCGCGCGGACGTCGGCTTCGATGGCTTCGAGGACATCGAGTTCCGGGCGGAAATTCGCCGCATGATAAGAGCTGCGGACCAGCGGACCGCTGGCGACGTGGCGGAAACCTTTCGCCAGCGCGATGGCCTTGTAGTCATCGAAGGCGGCGGGCGTGATGTATTCGACGACCGGCAGATGCTTCTGCGTCGGGCGCAAATACTGGCCCATCGTCAGCACGGTCACGTCGTGTTCCAGCAGGTGGTCCATCGCGCGGAGGATTTCCTCATGGCGCTCGCCGAGACCTAACATGATGCCGCTTTTGGTCGCGACCTTACCATTCACCATGGCCTTGGCCTTTTTCAAAACCGTGAGGCTGCGCTGGTATTGGGCGCGCGATCTAACCAGCGGGGTGAGCCGCTCGACGGTCTCCAGGTTGTGGTTGAAAATGTGCGGACGGGCATCCATCACCATCGAGAGCGCCCAGTCGCGGTCGTTGAAATCCGGCACCAGCACCTCGATGATGATCTCCGGATTCGCGTGGCGGACGGCCTCGATGGTGTGCTTGAAATGCTCCGCTCCGCCATCGCGCAGATCGTCGCGGGCGACGGCGGTGATCACGACATGTCGCAGATTCATCCGGCGCGTGGCCTCGGCGACGCGGGCGGGTTCGTCGGACTCCAAGGCATCCGGCTTGGCGGTTTTCACCGCGCAAAACCCGCAGGCGCGGGTGCATTTGTCACCGGCGATCATGAAGGTGGCGGTGCCTTGGCCCCAGCATTCCCAACGGTTCGGGCACTGCGCTTCCTCGCAGACGGTCACCAGTTTGAGGTCGGTGATCAGCGATTTCGTGGACCAGAACGCCGGGTTGTTGGGCAGCCGCACCTTGATCCAGTCCGGCTTCTTGTCCCGGTGCAACGTCGGATCCATCTTCATTTTCGGCCCACAGCTACTCATGTCGGCGGTAAACTAGGCCTGCATGCCGCAGCGGGGAAGCGGAAAGTGGAAGCTTCGGCGGCGGGCATTCAGGACCTGCCATTGCAATGGGAGAAGCCAGCTTCCAGCAACTCACCGAGCCCACCCCCGAAGCCCAAAGCATCCTCGCACTGCTGGTGTGCAAGCCGCCATCGGTGCCGTAGCCATCCGCAGGAAATCAAAAACCGCGCTTGAACCCCTACGGCTCAGGGGGAAATCAAAAATCCAGCCGAGGAACATGCGTATCAAAAGACTCTCAATGATGGTTTTTGAAGATTCGACTCAGGCTGTGATGGTCGGGCCATTTGTTAGGTTGGGGGCGGGTTGCAATAATGTCGGGGCTTGCCTTGCCAACAGTTGAACGGATAGATTCGCGGAAGGATGGAAGCGCACGTGAACGAACTCCTTCCCCTCGCGACCAAGATCGCCCGGGAGTTCTCCAACATCCCCGGCCTACCAACTCCTCATCGGAAAGTTCCCCTACCGCTTCGATCCGAAGCGCGACCCCATCGACATCATTCTCAACGAAAACCCGGTCCCCATCCGCCACCGCCTGCCGAGACTGGCGAAAAACTTCGCCGCCGTCATCGATAAAGCCCTCGTCCGCAATCCCAAAGACTGCTTCCCCGACGCCGGGAAACTGCTCGCCGCATTCTCAAAGCCAAGACCATGAATAACAATCCACTCGTCACCGAAATCCGCAAAAAGCGGGCTGAAATCCTCGATTTCTATCAAGGCGACTATCACGCCATGATGAACGCCATGAAACAAAACCAGTGGGAAAGCGGCCACGAGGTTGTGAACCTTGCTTGCGAGAATCGCCAACCTCCGGTTCCAGCAAAGACCGCACGCCGCAAAACCACGAAACTCCCGGTGAAATGATCGCAATAAGGAGCCACGACATTCCTGTCGTGCCGCCAATGGAAAGCGAAAGAACCAAGCGCGAAGCGCCTCCTTTTCGCCCCCCATTGCCCCGGCGGACAAGAGTGTCCAACCTCCGGTTGACGATTTCCCACCTCAACCGTATTCAAGGAGAGTGGGAGTCTCGCCCACATTCTTTCTCCCCCCGAAACACCTCCCTCTTTTCTGCTCACTGCTCACTCGGCACTCCTCTTCTCATCTTCCGTCCTTCGACTTTCAGTCTTTCAACACATCAATCTCCATTTCAGAAAATCAACTTTTCCGACCATGTCCTCTCTCCAACCCTCCTTCCTCGCCGCGCTCGCTATGCCACCTCGTGTTGCCGGCTTGGGGTCTGTGAAAACATAGGCACAACGGCAAACTGAAGGCCATCAGTTTGAAAAAACCGGATGCAAAAGGATGTATCAATCTCAAGACCCTCGAATCCAGCCATTAAGGGTAGGAACCGTAAAATCCTCATCCCCAAAATACGATGTTTGAAATCACCCGCCGCCATTTTCTCTCCAAGCTATCCACCGGCATCGGAGGAGCTGCGCTTGCGTCCCTGCTTCCTAAAAACTTGCTAGGCGCATCCTCCACGCAGGGCGAAAACTTGCTCGCCAACTACGCCCCCAAGGCGAAGCGCGTCATCTATCTCTTCATGTCTGGCGGGCCAGCTCAACAGGATCTCTTCGACTACAAACCAAAGCTCAACGAACTCAACGGCCAAGCCCTCCCAGAACACGTCCGCGCTGGCCAGCGCCTCACCGGCATGTCGGGAAAGCAAGCCATTCTCCCCCTCGCCGGCTCCCAGTTCGAGTTCGCCCAACATGGCAAATCCGGCGCTTGGGTCAGCTCGCTGCTCCCCCACACCGCCAAAGTCGTCGATGATCTCTGCTTCGTGAAATCCCTCTGGACCGAGGCGATCAACCACGATCCCGCGATGACCTTTTTTCAAACCGGCTCGCAAATCGCAGGCCGCCCGTCAATCGGTTCGTGGGTCACCTACGGCCTTGGCTCGTCCAATGAAAACCTCCCAGGCTTCATTGTCCTCGTCACCAAGAAGCCCACCGACCAACCTCTCTACGCCCGCCTCTGGGGCACCGGCTTCATCGACTCGCGCTTTCAAGGAGTCCGCTTCTCCTCCGGCAGCGACGCCGTGTTTTACCTCACCAACCCGGATGGAGTCTGCCAATCCGGTCGCCGCGCCTTGCTCGATAAACTCTCCGCCCTCAACCAACTCGACTTTCAAAATGAACTCGACCCCGAGATCGAGACCCGCATCGCCCAGTATGAAATGGCCTACCGCATGCAGACTTCCGTCCCGGAAGTCACCGATGTCTCTAGCGAAACGCAGTCCACCAAAGAACTCTACGGCCCTGATTCCCAAATACCCGGCACCTTCGCGGCCAACTGCCTGTTAGCCCGCCGCATGGCCGAGCGCGGCGTCCGTTTCATCCAACTCTACCACCCCGGCTGGGACCAGCACAGCAACCTGCCAAGCGCCATCCGCAAACAAGCCAAGGAAACCGACCAAGGCTGCGCCGCCCTTATCACCGATCTCAAACAACGCGGAATGTTAGAAGACACTCTCGTCATCTGGGGCGGCGAGTTTGGCCGCACCGCCTATTCTCAGGGCAAGCTCACCAAGGACAACTACGGTCGCGACCACCACCCGCGCTGCTTCACCGCCTGGATGGCCGGCGGCGGCATCAAACCCGGCATGAGCTATGGTGCCACCGACGATTACGGCTACAACATCCTCGGTTCCGACGGCCAAGCCATCAATCCCTCCAAGGAGAAATTCACCCCCGGTGCCGTCCACGTCCATGACTTCCACGCCACCATTCTCCACCAGTTAGGGATCGACCACACCCGCCTCACCCACACTTCTCAAGGTCGCCGCTTCCGGCTCACGGACGTCCACGGCCACGTTGTGCAAGAGCTCCTCGCGTGACCGCGCGCGACACCTGATCGCCGGCGACATCTGATTGGAGACGCAAAAAAGCCCGGCTCATCGTTAGGCGAGCCGGGGTTTTGGTGAGTGATTCAGAGCATTACGCAGTGGCAGCGTCTTCGTCGTCCTCGAAGGTTTCCTTCGGGGCGATGACCGGTTCTGGCTCCTCGACGGTGAACTCAAACTCCGCCTCGCGGTGGTGATAGAATCCGGTGCCGGCGGGGATGAGGTGACCCATGATGACGTTTTCCTTGAAGCCGCTGAGGTAATCGACGCGGCCCAAGGTCGCTGCTTCGGTCAGAACACGGGTGGTGTCTTGGAACGATGCGGCGGAGATGAACGAGTCGGTTTCCAACGAGGCCTTGGTGATGCCTAGCAGGACAGGCTCGCCTTCGGCAGGCTTGCCGCCGTTGGCGACGATGGCCGCGTTGACGCGCTTGAAGTTGGAGCGGTCGATCTGGTCACCCCAAAGGTATTGGTCGGCGTCGCCCGGGTCGGTGATCTTCACCTTGCGGAGCATTTGACGAACGATGACCTCGATGTGCTTGTCGTTAATTTCCACGCCTTGGACGCGGTAAACGGATTGGACCTCGTTGACCAAGTGCTCTTGAAGCTCCTGGGCTCCGCAGGCTTCGAGCAAATCTTCCGGCGACACGGGGCCTTCGGTGATTTGGTCGCCGCGCTTCACTTGGTCGCCTTCGGTGACGACGATGTGCTTGCCCATCGGAACCAAGTGATCGACTTGCTCGCCGGTCTCGGCGTGGGTGACGATGACCTTCTTCTTGCCGCGGACGTTGCCGCCGAAGGAGATGGCACCTTCGATCTTGGCGATGACGCAGGAATCCTTGGGCTTGCGGGCTTCGAAAAGCTCGGCCACCCGTGGCAGACCACCGGTGATGTCCTTGGTGCGGGCAACCTTGCGCGGAGTCTTGGCGATCTGCGTTCCGGCGGTGATGACCTGGCCTTCCTTGACGGAAAGGTGGGCACCGACCGGGATGGAGTAGCTCGCTTTGATCTCCTTGGTCTTCTCATCGATGATGACGACCTGCGGGTGAAGGTCTTCTTTGTGCTCGGTGACGACCATGCCCTTTTTGCCGGTTTCCTTGTCCGTTTCGTTAGTCACTGTGATGCCGGAGATCATGTCGCGGAGTTCGACCTTGCCGTTTTTCTCGGTTAGAATCGGCACGTTGTAGGGATCCCAGGTGACCACGGTGTCGCCCTTCTTCACGTCCTCGCCATCCTTCACGGAAATGACGGAGCCGATGACGATCTGATGGCTTTCGAGTTCGAGGCCTTCCTTGTCGCGGATGGAAATGGTGCTGTTCTTGTTGAGAACAACCCAGTGGCCATCGACGTCCTGCACCGTGCGCATGTCCTTGTAAATGATGCGGCCGGTGTTCTTGGCCTTGATGATCGGCTGTTTGAACGTGGCGGCGGCCACACCGCCGACGTGGAACGTCCGCATGGTGAGCTGGGTGCCTGGCTCGCCGATCGACTGGGCGGCGATGATGCCGACGGCTTCACCGATTTTCACGGGGAGTCCGGTGGCGAGGTTGAGACCATAACAGTTCGCACAGCAGCCGCGCTCGGCTTCGCACGTTAGAACCGAACGGATCTTCAGTTTGAGGACACCGATGCGCTCGATGCCATTGGCCTGGATTTCGTTGATGACGTCGTCCACCTCGACAATGATGCCGCCGGAGACAGGGTCCTTGATTTGTTCGCAGGAAACCCGGCCGTAGATCCGGGTGGGGAGCGAGGCGGTTTCTTCGTCACCATCGAAGATGGCGGCGACGGTGATGCCGTTCGCGGTTCCGCAATCCTGCTTGAAGACGATGACGTCCTGCGCCACATCGACCAATTTACGGGTCATGTAGCCGGAGTCAGCGGTCTTCAAAGCCGTATCGGATAGACCCTTGCGGGCTCCGTGAGTGGAGATGAAATACTCGAGCACCGAGAGACCTTCGCGGAAGTTCGAGATGATCGGACGTTCGATGATTTCACCGGATGGCTTGGCCATCAGTCCGCGCATGCCGCCGAGCTGTTTGATCTGGGACTTGTTACCCCGGGCACCGGAATCGACCATCATGAAGAGTGGCGATGCCTTCTTCTTGCCTTCGTTGTGCTCGATCTTCCGATAGAGCGCGTTGGCGATGGTGTCGGTGGCCTGGGTCCAGACGTCCACGACTTTCTGATAGCGCTCGCCGTCGGTGATGACACCGTTGCGGTATTGCTTA
>JANOZJ010000091.1:0-1703 GCA_031429315.1 Akkermansiaceae bacterium | reverse complement strand
ATGAGGGTTTGGTGGATGGTGAGGCCGTCTTCGGAGAGGTGGGTGTGGCGGGCGTTGCGGGCTTCGGGATCGAGGCGGATCTGGTGGCGGGCGGCATGATAGGTGTTGAGCTGTTGGAGGAGGCGCTCGTTGGACCAGAGCTTTCCTTCGCTGTCGTGGTGGACGATGAGGCTGAGGGCGGCCTCGGTGTCGTAGCGGGAAAGCGCGGTGACGAGGGTGAGGACGTGGTTGCGAAGGTGGCGGGTGAAGGCGGTTTTGTCGCGGGTATAAGGTATCTTCTTTTTAAATTCCGCAACGGCGGCAGCGGGATCTTGTATTTCAGCTTTCAGATTTCCGTTTTCAGCTTTTCCACTCATGGCCTGCCACTCGTCGAGCAGGCTGGAGTCGGTGTGGCGGACGATGAGTTCGAGGAAGGATTCGGCTTCGTGGAGGTGCTCGGTTTTCGCGGTGTCGGGGACGGTTTGGGCGAGGACTTTGTAAACCTCGCCGAGGTGGCGGAGGAGGACGGCTTCGGCGCGTTCGAGTTTGTAGGTTTTGACGTAGTCCTCGAAGGACTGGTAGTTTTCTATCATTTCCCGGGCGACGGTCTTGGGTTTGACGTTTTCGTTGCCGAGGTAGGGGTGGCGGAGTTTGAAGGCGTTGAAGGTGGTGTAGATGAATTCGGTGCCGGGCTTGGGATGCTCGACCTGTTCGAGGAGGGCGATGCGGTCGTCGAATTCCATGCCCTCGTCCTTGAGGCGAGCCATGAGTTCGGATTTCAGGAGATCCACCTGTTTGCGGAGGACGATGTCGGGGTTTTCCAAAATGGACTCGATGAGCGAGATGACGTTGAAGGCGTAGTCTTCGGCTTCCTTGTCGAGCTGCGGGATGGCGTCGAGCAGGTAGAGGCTGAGGGCGTGGTTGATGGAGAAATCCTCGGGCAGCGAGACATCGACGGCGACTTTCTGCGGGCCGCTGCGTTTGGCGGGCGGGATGATGTGGAGGATTCTCGCACCGATGAGGCCGCGGAAGAGTTTGAAGGCATGCTTCTTGAGCTGCTTCTTTTTGGAAGGGGGCTCGTGGCTGTCGTCGATGATCTTTTTCAACGCCGCGCAGCCGTCCTCGGTGGTGCGAGAGAGGACGTTGAGCAGCGTGTGGTGGTGGACGGAGAAGCTGGAGACGAGCGGCTCGGGCGGCGCGGTTTGGAGTTTGGCGAAGGTTTGCTCATCCCAGTGGACGAAGCCTTTTTCCGGGGGCTTGCGCTTTTCGAACGACTTCTTTTTGTTAGCGGTGGCTTTGGCGGCGAGGCGGAGGTTTTCGATGATGTGCTCGGGAGCCTGTGCGACGACGTAGCCAACGGTGTCGAATCCCCGGCGGCCCGCGCGGCCGACGATTTGCCGGAAGTCGCGGACGGCGAGGATTTTGGTGCCGCGTCCGTCGTATTTACATAGGCCAGTGAGCATGACCGTGCGGATGGGGACGTTGACGCCGACGCCGAGGGTGTCGGTGCCGCAGACAACCTTGAGCAGGCCGCGGGCGGTGAGTTTTTCCACTAACAACCGGTATTTCGGCAGCAGGCCGGCGTGGTGGATGCCGACGCCGTGGCGGAGGATTTTCGAGAGTTCGCGGCCGTAGGGGGAGCGGAAATCGGCGTCGTCGAGGGCACGGGCGATGGCGGTTTTTTCCTCCTTGGTGCAGAAGTTGGTGGAGAGCAAATCGCGGGC
>JANOZJ010000090.1:0-10528 GCA_031429315.1 Akkermansiaceae bacterium | reverse complement strand
GTGATTTCGTGAATACAATTCGAGAAGGTGAATTGATTCCCACAAACCGCGCAAAACCGTTGAAAATTCAGGTGATGATTATTTGAATACACTTCAAGCGGATAGACGAAGATTGATTCGCCCCGAAGAGCGAACACAGGGGGGAGGGGTTTAAGTGTGAGCGCCGGATCAAACCAAAACCAGGGGCAGGAGGCGAAGGCACGCATGGATTTACCTCGCACCAAAAGGTTCGATACACCTCACGATTACCCCACAATTTCTGGTCCGTCGCGCTTCGTGCTTGCTTTCAAATTTCAGGCAACAAAACTGGCAACGTCACCGACGGCAGGGATGTCATTAGCGACGCAGAAAAGCTTAAGTTGCTGTTAATCAACGATTTTTGTGGATTCGAGGGTTCGATTCCCTCCTCCGCCTCCAGCGTTTTTAGCTGAAAATCAGCACTTTAGGACAAATTGGAGTCCTTTGAATTCTTGCCAAAAGTTGCCAACTCTGGCCACCTTTTGCCTCGTTTTGCCACCTTTACCAATACTTTACCGATACCCTGTTAGTAGGGGTATTCGCCTTTTTAGGGATTTTCCAGGTGGAAATCATCTCTTGCCCGGGCTGGGAATCCGTGAGGCGGCATGCGACGAACCACATTCCAAAGTCGAGGTGCAAACATTTCCAGTGTTCCGTGCATGGCCGGTTTCGTGACGCCGACCGCAGCGCAGGAAAAGGTGTTCTGATAGTCAAAAATGGACGAATACCATCTCTTTTTGCCTACGTCAGCACATTCTGAACGCAAGGAACATGGCCGTCAGCCGGGCCCGGCTGTTACTGGCCGTTGTGGAACGCGGATGACTTTTACCTTGAAATTAGGGAATTGATTCCATATTTTCAAGGCGCAATGATTAAGCGCGGTCTCACACCCATCTTAGCGAAGCGTTTGTCCCAGACACCTGTCGTCGCGCTTCTTGGTTCAAGGCAGGTGGGGAAAACAACTTTGGCGAGAGACTTGGACGTGGGCAAACCCAGCCATTATCTCGACCTGGAACGGCCCTCGGACATCGCAAAGCTGGCAGATCCTGAACTCTATCTGGGCAGATTCGCCGATCACCTCGTGATCCTCGACGAGGTCCAGCGATTCCCCGGTCTATTTCCCGTGCTTCGCAGTTTGATCGATGAGCGCCGTCGTGCCGGTGAACGATCGGCCCAATTCCTCATTCTCGGGTCGGCCTCCCCCGAGTTTCTGCAACAAAGCTCCGAAACGCTCGCGGGCAGGATCAGTTATCTTGAGCTCGACCCGCTCAACCTCACCGAACTCGGGCTTGGCGAAGACGTGATGGACCGGCACTGGTTTCGCGGTGGCTACCCGGACAGCTATCTCGCCACTGACAACGCGGCCGCGATCCAATGGTGTGAGGATTTCATCACCAGCTACGTCGAGCGCCACCTGCCCCAGCTCGGAATAACTGCGGCACCATTGCTGTTGCGGCGGCTGTGCTCGATGCTCGCCCACCAACAAGGCGCCACTCTGAATCTGAGCAAAATGGCCGGCTCTCTGGGGATCGACGGCAAGACCGCCCGCCACTACCTGGATCTGCTCGAAGGCCTCTACCTTGTGCGCAGCATCCCGGCCTGGAGCCGCAACGCTGGAAAACGTCTGGTGAAATCCCCCAAAGTCTATTGGCGGGATTCAGGTCTCCTCCACGCTCTCGCCGGACTTCACGATTTGGAGCAGGTCTTGGGTCATCCGCTTTGTGGTCATTCTTGGGAGGGCTATTGCATTGAGCAAATCGTGACCCGCCTTCCCAAAGGCACCACTTCCAGCCATTACCGCACCCACGCCGGGGCCGAAATCGATCTCGTCCTGGAACACTCGTCAGGCGAAACGCTCGCCCTCGAAATCAAGCGCACGCTCTCGCCCAAACTGACACCTGGATTTGTGGAAAGCATGAAAACCCTGCAAGCCACCAAGGGGTACTTCATAATTCCTCAGGGAGAAACCTTTCCGCTCTCCGAATCCGTGACCGCCATCAGCCTAGCGGATTTTCTCGCCCAACATCCATGAATTTCCGGGAATCCTAACACCGCCCCCGCCATATATCCTAAAAAGGAAGATGGTAACCACTGATTTCACTGATTGAACTGATTTTTAGGAGGGCGGAAAGGATTACCCGCTCACCCAAAAGCTGAGTCGAATTGCCGCCCTTTCTTTCAGTGAAATCAGTCAAAATCAGCGCAATCAGTGGTAAATCTCGTAGCTTACACTTATGCCATTTTCCTTTCTAGGTATATACACGGCCACAACTCATTTGGTATCCCGTGAAGCTTGTTTCAACTCCGGAAACGAGACTGATTTACGGCATGAGCAGCCCCTGGGGCATTTAGTGTGATGACAGGCTGAAGCCAATGCGAGGCGAACGGTGGGTTTCATTCCGGACTGCGGACTGCGGACTGCGGACTGCGCGGGACATGTCCCCGCTTTCCCACGGGCCGACATGTCGGCCAGTGAATAGCTCCGACATGTCGGAGCAGTCCATACACGGGGTGATTCCTCCACAGTCACTTGCCGGAAGCGGCTGATACCAGCCCACGAAAAAGCCGGGAGTTTCGCTCCCGGCTTTTTGTTAATGGTTTAGCTCATGCTGAGCTGCTCCTGGCGGAGAAGCGGCATCATGGAGCGGCTTTGATCCGCACGAAGATCGACGGAGCAGTCAGCGGGGCTCCGCTAACTGTGACTTCCACGGTTTGCACATCGCCGACGGTGCCAGTGACGTTCTGCACAGCCCCGCCATCCGGTGCCCAAGCAGCCAGATCAGCGGAGGTCTGCACGGTGTAGGTCAGTCCGGTAGCCGCCGGGGTGGCACGACGGGTGTAGGTGAACATGCCGGTGGTCTTGTCGAGCGGCACGGTGATCGGGTTGACCGATGAGCCGAGCGTAGGATTGAGACCGAAGGCGTATTCTTGTTGGTTCGTCAGGCCGTCGCCGTCGTTATCGGCGGCTGGGTCCGAAACGTCGGTGGGCAGGTAGGCGCTTGCCCAAGTGCCGTAGTCGCTGCCGATCGTAACAGTGCCGGTGCCGACGAAGCGGGCATCGTCCTGATTCGCTGGGGGGGCAGCCGAAGCGGATTAACCATACACGCCCGGACCCTTGGGCACTCCGGCGAGGGTCAAGGAAGCGACGGTCTTGGTGCCGGCGTAGTTCAGGTTCACCGTGCCGTTGATGCTCAAGGCACCGCCGCCGAGGGAGCCGGAGGTGTCGCATTTCAGCGTCACCCCGCTGTTGACCGTCGTGGGGCCAGTGTAGGTATTTGCACCAGTAAGTGTCACTGTGCCGCCGCCGACTGCGGTAAACCCTAAACCACTTCCACCATCGCTAATCACCGAGTTGATGATAAGTGAGCCACCAGCGGATCCAATCGTGGAGTTTGTGGCGAGAATCACCGCGCCGTTGAGCGTGGCATTATCTCCGCGCAGTACTCCATACCCTTCACCATTATCAGTCCCGCCGCTAAGTTTAACGGTGGTGTTGTAAACGGTGCCCTGCCAGCCTAAATACAGCGTCGTGTTGTTTCCAATGTTGATCGTGCCGTTCGGCGGGGCGGTAAACCCCGGAGAAAAGTAAGAATTCACGCCCATCATGCCACCGGAGAGATTCAAAACACCGGTAAACGTGGTCATATTGAAGTTATTTCCGACATTAGCCTGGCCGCTCAGAGGGATATTCACCGTGCCTGCACCGGTCAAGGTGGATGGAGCGGCCGGCCACAGGTAGCCACCCGCGTTTGTTCCGTTTAGCTGGAGAATCGCCCCAGTCGCCACGCTGTAACTGGTGCTGCCGCCAATTGCGCCGTTTCCGCTCACCACCAGTGTGCCGCCGTTAACAACGGTGCTGCCCAAGTAGGAGTTCGTGGAGGCGAGGGTGAGGGAGCCGGAACCGCCCATGGTGAGCGAGCCGGTGCCGCCGAGCGATGCTCCGCTGAAGGTATAGTTGCCGGCTGCTGCGCCGACGGTAGTGGTGAGGGGAGACACGGTTGACGGAATGTTGATCGTGCCGCCGGCAGCATTGTTGAAAATCGCGTCGTCGCCATTGACAAAGGTCGAGACAGGACCGGACGGTTGTGTGTACCAGTTCAAGGTGGAGAAGTCCCAGTCGCCGCCGCCGGCGACATTCCACAGAACCGTTTTCTGTACCACCACCGCCGGCACCGTCACCGTGCCGGTGCCAGCGAAGCGGAGATTGTTCTGATTCGGAGCAGGCGAAGAGGATGAACCATAAACGCCCGGGGGCATGGAGCCTCCTCCGGCGAGGTTCAACGAAGTGACGGTCTTGTTACCGACAAAGTCCAGGTTCAGCATGCCGTTGATGCTCAGGGAGCCGCTGCCGAGGGAGTCGGGGGTGTTGCATTTCAGCGTCGCCCCGCCGTTGACAGTCGTCGTGCCAGTGTAGGTATTTGTAGCGGTAAGTGTCACTGTGCCGCTTCCGACCTGGGTGAACCCGAAACCATTTCCACCATCGCTAATCACTGCGTTGATGGTAAGTGAGCCACCAGCGGTTCCAATCTTGGAGTTTGTGTTGAGAATCACCGCGCCGTTGAGCGTGGCATTATCTCCGCGCAGCACTCCAAGCCCTTCACCATTATCAGTCCCGCCGCTAAGTTTAACGGTGGTGGTGTAAGTGGTACCCTGCCAGCCTAAATACAGCGTCGTGTTGTTTCCAATATTGATCGTGCCGTTCGGCGGGGCGGTAAACCCCGGAGAATAGTAAGAATTCACGGCCATCATGCCATTGGCACTGGTGATATTCAAAGTCCCGGTAAACGCACTCATGTCGAAGTTATTTCCGATATTAGCATTGCCGCCGAGAGGGATATTCACCGTGCCAGCACCGGTCAAGGTGGATGGAGCGGCCGGCCACTTGTAGCCACCCGCAGTTCCGTTTAGTTGGAGAGTCGCCCCAGTCGCCACGGTGAAATTGGTGCTGCTGCCGAGCGCGCCGTTTCCGGTCGCCACCAGCGTGCCGCCGTTGACAACGGTGGCACCCGAGTAGGAGTTCGCGGAGGCGAGGGTGAGGGTGCCGGAACCGCCCATGGTGAGCGAGCCGATGCCGCCGAGCTGTGCTCCGCTGAAGGTATAGTCGCCGGATGCGGCTCCGATGGTGGTGGAGAGGGGAAGCACGACTGAAGGGATGTTGATCGTGCCGCCGGCAGCGTTGTTGAAAGTCACTTCGTCGCCATCGGCAAAGGTCGTGACAGGACCGGACGGTTGTTTGAACCAGTTGGAGGTGGAGATGTCCCAGTCGCCGCCGCCGGCGACATCCCACAGAAGCGAGTTCCCAACCACGACCGTCACGGTGTAGTTATTGATGATGGAGGCACCCTGCGAGGTGACGGTGTAAACGACCGGGCCACCACTGAAGTCCGGGCTGGGGACGGCACCGCTGGTCTGATTACAGGTCGCCCCGGGGGACAACGTGAAGGTCGGTGCGAGAGTTGATAGGTTCGTCCCATAGGGCACGAGCCAGGTGACGTTGGCGGCATTGAGAATAACTTCGTCAACGGTAGCGCCGGGGCCGAAGGTCAGGATGTTCGCTTCATAAACGGTTGCGGCGAAATTCCAATTGAGTAGAATATTGGCTGCCGCTTCATCGTTATAACCACCCAACTGGATGGAATAGGTGGTACCGGCGGTCACTGCCACGGTCATGGATTCTTGATAGTTCCCATCTTGCGGTGAGCCACCAAGTGGCGTCAGCGCATTCACCGCAGCCCCGGTATAAATGCCGAGCACTGCGTCCCATTCAGTCGCACCTAAGTTCGTTGAGCCCAAGGTGGTGACGGTGAGACTTCCGTCTACCGGGCAGGTCCATTTGAACCAGACCGTCTTGGTCATGCCATGATTCGTGGGTTCGCCAGCTTGCAAAGTGGCATCCACATTGACGGTGCCGGTCTGAGTGCCGGTGACGACGCTGCCCGTTTGGTCGACTAAAGCGCCGGTCAAATCAATGGCGGCGGCAAAGTCGTCGTTGGCAGGTGCCGCTAGGGCGGTTCCGGCGAGCAGCCCGCTGGCCACCGCAACAGCGAGGCCGAGGTGCTTGAGAGAACCCCTAATGGGTTTGATGATATCTAATGTTTTCATGTCGATTTGGGTTGTCTATTTTTTCGGTTGGTTTTTGTGTAGTCGGGGAGATGGTTTCAGCGCATTCAGCAGGAGATTAACACGCCGGCGGGGCGGTTCCGCGGGCTGACCGCGATTGTTATGGAATTTCCGGTATTGGAAAAGCAGGTCGCAGTGAGGATGCCTGCGGCAACAGCGGCACCGGCACGGGCAGGCATCGGTTTGGTGCGGTTACTCGGTTTCATTTGTAATTCCATCGCTATTTTTTTTCGGCTGTGGTTTGACC
The DNA here is from genome assembly GCA_031429315.1 of Akkermansiaceae bacterium. Taxonomy (GTDB): domain Bacteria; phylum Verrucomicrobiota; class Verrucomicrobiia; order Verrucomicrobiales; family Akkermansiaceae; genus Luteolibacter. The sequence continues at coordinate 4,143 of JANOZJ010000090.1, read as the reverse complement.
CGGAGGGCGTCAACCCACAAACAACTCTCACTTACTTGGAGAAATGGACCGTCGAATGGCGGTATGCAAGAATTATTTCAAGGCCGACGCATTTACATTGAATTCTTTTTACCGCAAAGCCGCAAAGGCCGCTGCGAAACGCAAAGGATTTCAAAAATGGCGGAATGAACCCGGAAGCTATGAATCGGGCCTTCAGCCCTCCGGAATATCATTCGATCCGAGTCCTAGGCCGTTGGCCTAGGCTGGTATGGAACGCGCCGTTGGCGCTTAGTGAACAGCGTATTCCAAAATGAGGTAACCCTGCCAGTAGAGTCCCCACAAAAAAAGCCGGGAGTTTTGCTCCCGGCTTTTTGTGATTGGTTTAGCTCATGCGGAGCTTCTCATGGCGGAGAAGCTGGATCATGGAGTGGGCGCAGCTTGGATCCGCACGAATAAGGCCGGATCGGTCAGCGGTGGGGTGCCACTGAGTGTGACGTCCACGGTTTCCACATCGCCGACGGTGCCGGTGACGGTCTGCGTGGCGGTGATATCCTCTGTCCAGATCGCCAGATCGGTGGAGATCAACACCGAGTAGGTGAGGCCGGTGGTCAGCGGGGTGGCACGACGGGTGTAGGTGAACATGCCGGTGGTCTTGTCGAGCGGCGCGGTGATCGGGTTGGCCGATGAGCCGAGCGTTGGATTGAGACCGAAGGCGTATTCCTGTTGGTTCGTCAGGCCGTCGCCGTCGTTATCGGCGGCAGGATTGGAAACATCCTCAGGCAGATAAACGGTAGCCCAAGTGTCATAGTCACTGCCGGAGACGGTGAGCGTGAGCACGCCGGTCGTTTCGACAAAGGTCCAAGTCTTGCCAGAATCGGTCAAGGCCCAGGTGACACCATCCACATTGGGTGTGAAGTCCACCACGGTGAAGGTGCTGCCGAAGGATTTGGTCGTGGTATCGACCAAAGTCCAAGTGCCGGTGGTGTCTGTTACCGCGATGGTATCGACGGTGAAGTCACCAGCCAAAGTGGCAGTGCCTGCACCGGTGACCTTATTGGACACACCCGCATCGGCTAGGACGAACTTCAAGCCACCATTGTCGAGAAGGGCCACTGTGCCGGCACTGACCGTGGTGTCGCCGGTGTAGTCGTTGATGCCCGAGAGATTCAAGACATTTCCACCCATTTTGGTGATTCCGCCAATTCCGCTGATGCCGCCGCTGAGCTGCATCCCACCGGCGGTCAATTCGACAGTGAGGCTCGCGTCGAGAGTGACGGAACCAGTCCATGAGCTAGGCCAGCCGTTGTAATTCGCGAGCTTGCCGCCGTTCACAATCAGGTCGTTCGATGCCGAGACATTGTTGCTCTCGATCGAGGCACTGCCATTGAGTGTGACTTGGCCCGATCCCAAAGGATTGACACAGCCAGGGGTTGTTGAGCCATCAAAGTATCCCAAACTAAGCGTGCCGGTGTTAACGATCGTGGCACCGCTGCGAGTGTTGGGGGGCGTAATGCCTCTGATCTGCAGGGTGCCAGAGTTATTCTTGGTCAAACTGCCTGCGCCCGAGATCTCCCCGGCTAGAGACACCTGGCCACTACCGGAACCAGCGACGGTCACATCTGCCGCGAGGCTGACGGGAGTGCTGATGATCACTCCGCTGCCAGAGTTCTGATTGATCTGAGGAAGGACAGCGCCGTCATTGGTGAGGGCAACACCAGAACCCACCAACGTTACCGCGCCACCGAAGTTAAGCTGGTTCATCAGGAATCCATTGGTCAGGTCATGCGTGGTGGTATAGGTGCCAGCTTCAGTGAAGTTGAGCACATAGTTCGATTTACCAGCGGTGTCCGGAGCTGCGACGATGGCCGCATTATTCGTCCACTTGCCGGAATCGGCCCAGAAACCCGCTACAGGATTGGTCCAAGTAAAGATCGAAGGAACCAAGTTGACGATGATGCCGGACTGGGTGCCGGTGATGGCAGTGGAGGTATCCGTGGCGGTGATGTCTTGAGTGCCTGCGGTGGCGAAGGTTACGCCGCCCGTGAAGAGATGCACGCCGCTGTCCCCACCCACAAAGGTGTAGTTACTTGGCAAGGTCGCCACCAAATCAGAGCTGGTGAAAGCAACCGTGCCGGTGTAGCCGGTAGCGATGTTATTAAAGGCATCCTTGGCCGTTACTGTCACGTCGCCGGCAGTGCCCACAAACTGTGGACTTGGATAGCCGGTCACCACCAACGTCGCCGCAGCGGCTGGATTGACGGTGATGCCGGACTGGCTGCCGGTGATCAAGGTCGTGGTATCCGTGGCAGTGATGGAGCGCGTCCCCGCTGTCTGGAGTGTCACACCGCTAGTGAAGGTGTGAACTCCGTTATCTCCGGCTACAAAGGTGTAGTTGGAAGGCAAAGTCGCCGCGCCATCGGTGCTGGTGAATGTGATGGTGCCCGTGTAGCCGGTGGCTGTCGCGCCGCCGGAAGTCTTGGCGGTGATGGTCACGCTGCCCGCCACGCCCGCAGTTGTCGGACTTGGGAAAGCGGTCACTTGCAGAGTCGCCGCAGCGGTGTTTGGCAGGACGATGATCCCAGCCTGGGTGCCGGTGATGGTTCCAGTCACGGTGTCGGTGGCGGTAATGTCCACTGCCGGGCCGCTCACGGTATTGAGCGTCACGCTGAGAGCTTTCACCCCGTTGTCGCCGCCCACGAAGGTGTAGTTGGCAGGCAAGACCGCCGCGCCATCGGTGCTGGTGATGGCAACCGTGCCGGTGTAGCCGGTGGCCACGTTGTTAAAGGCATCCATGGCGGTGACCGTTACGTTGTCTGCGGCACCTGCCGTTTTGGAGGCCGGAAAACCGGAGACAGCCAGCGTCGCCGCGGTGGCTGGAGTCACGGTGATGCCGGACTGTGTGCCGGTGGTGGCACCCGTCACGGTATCAGTTGCCGTGATGGATTTTGTGCCACCCGCGACCGTCTTCAAGGTCACGCCGCTGGTGAAGGTGTGGACGCCGTTGTCCGCCGCCACAAAGGTGTAGTTGGCTGGCAAAGTGGCCGCGCCATCCGTGCTGGTGAAAGAAACCGTGCCGGTGTAGCCGGTGGCCGTGTTACCGGCACCGTCCTTGGCGGTGACTGTCACGCTGCCTGCGACGCCCGCGACCGTCGAACTCGGGAAACCGGCCACCTCCAGTGTGGGCACTGAAACGGTGAGAAGCACGTTCGAGCCAATGACGGAAATGGTGCCGACCTTGCCAGCGCCGATCGCCGTGCCGGTGACGCCTGGATAAGTCCCGGACGATGTGATGCTGCCGGTGGTTTGGGTGGCAATGGTGAAAGTGCCAAGGGCCAGCGGCGAGGCGGTGTTGACCGTGAACGGATTGCCATTTAGCACCAGCGTGCCCTGGGTCACGGTGAGAGCCGGATTCAGAGCGTTGTAGGTCAGAGTGACCGGCCGCGAGCCGAGATCCACTGTGCCGGCGGCAGCACCCTTGAGTTTGGCGGTGGTAGCCGCGCCGCTGGCTGCCAAGCTATTGCTGCTGGTGAAGCTGTAAGCGCTTTTGGCCGACACGTCGAAGGTCGCTCCGGCGGCGATGGAAATGAGCGCCACGTTATTGATCGAGCCAGCGGCACCCAAGGCGATCACGCCCTGTGAGATGGTGAAATTCCCGCTGTAGGTGTTCGCGCCGTTGAATGCTAGAGCTCGAGGGGAAGTGCCGAGTTTAGTCAAAGTCCCCGATCCGCTCACGATGCCATTGAGGGCAAGAGCGCCATCCGTAGTTCCCACATCAACCGTCGAGGTCCCTGACAAGGCGACAGGCCCGGTCCATGCATCATCAGCCCAGCCATTGCTGGTTGCTACCTTGCCGCCATTCAGCGTCAAGCTGCCGGTGATCTGATTGCGGTCCATCGCGAGAGTGGCTCCGGTTCCCACCGTGACATTGACTGTGCCGGCACCGCCGAGTGGCGACGTATTCTGTAACGAGCAACTCACCGTGCCAGCGCTGATGAGCGTGCCGCCGGTGTAGGTGTTTACGCCGTTGAGTTTCAGCGTTCCACCGTTGGATTTGGTGAGGCTGCCAGCACCCGTGATGTTGCCGCCAATGTTGACTTGGCCCGTGCTGGTGCCGCCGAAGGTGGTATTGGCCACCAGACTGAGCGGCGTGCTGAGAGTGATCTG